>JBHYED010000002.1:0-239864 GCA_051860365.1 Phormidesmis sp. | reverse complement strand
TGGTTCCGCACCGCCGACGGTAGCGCACTTCGGTGTCGTAGGGTGACTCAATACAAGGCGTCTCTTTGACCGTCAGCTCTCGGTTGTTTTTCCAACGCAGGACAACGCCATCCTCCGTTTCTACTTCTTTGTAGTGGTAAGACCACAGGCTCTGAATAGTTTGAATGGTGCTCAGGGCGAGTCCTTCTTTAGTGATCGCTGATTTGGATAAGCACTTGAGTAGGTAAGCACCGTCTGCGCCAACTTGCTCTGCATAGGCGATACGCGCTGGTTTCTTCGATGGTAGGCGGTAGTCTTCGATGCGCCGTCCGTAGCGTGAGTACCAGTCTTCGGGTGCGATCTGCTGTAGCCAGTCGGGCGCGAGTACCGCTAGGTCGTTGAGGGCGGCGCGAACGCTTTCTCCAATAACTTCTAGGCGGTTTAAGTCACGGACTGCGCCGAGAATACGGGTGGAGTCCGTGCGTTGTTTGCCGCCACCTTTGACCAGACCTAGCTGGCCACAGCGCTCTAGCAGTTTGTCTAGCAGAAGATGTTCGAGGTTCCCTGCGAGCAAACGGCCACGGAACTCGCTCAGAACGCTATGGTCAAAGCCGATGTCGGTCAGCTCCATTCGTAGCAGGTACTTCCAGTCGATGCGAGAGCGTACCGCTTCGGCGGCTTGACGGTCTGATAGGTTTTCTCTGAACTGCATGATGGTCACTAGCGCGAGTCGCCACGGGGGGAGGGCGGACTGACCGACGTTAGAGAACTGTTCTGCAAAGTCACTGTCTTGGAAGATGGGGCCAAGTTCATCATGCAGCGTCAGGTATGGATTGCCTTTCTTAAAGGCGGCCTTGGCAACGCGCTCAGTATCGGTGGGAACGGCATAGACGGGCTGAGACTTGAGGGACATACTGCGGCCTCACTTCTAAGTGGTTGTAACCGCCTCAGTGTAACGGTTCTCAGCCCTTCATCTCAATTCGCCAACAGTATCCTGTAGTATTTGCGATCGCACATGAAAACCATTGCCGTATATCACAACAAAGGAGGCGTCGGCAAAACGACCACCTCTGTCAACCTTGCTGCCGCCTTTCAAAACAAAGGCAAACGGGTTTTACTGATTGACATTGATGCTCAAGCCAACTCTACATTTGCAACCGGCCTGATCAAGTTTCAGTTTGAGGAAGATGACAACCTCAGAGCAAACAACGTCTTTCACCTCATTAGTTCCGGTGACTACGACTTTATTCCCGACATTGTTCGCAAATCAAAAGGATTCAACACGCCAGAGATTGACGTAATCCCGTCTCATATTATGCTAATTGATGAGCAGGATAAATTAGGCCGAATAGCATCTAGCAGGTTCCGACTAATGAGCAAGCTAGAGCGCGTAGAAGATGGCTACGACGTTGTGATTGTTGATGCGCCGCCTTCTAGGGATCTATATGCTCAAATTGCACTGGTCGCAGCCGACTATCTTGTAATTCCTTCTGATATGAAGCCGTTCTCAAATCAGGGCTTAAATAACGTCAAAATCTTGGTCAAAGAAGTCAATGAAAGCCGCACCCTCACAGGTAAAAAAGATCTGCAAGTTCTAGGTGTATTACCTTCTAAAGTATTAACAAACTCACAGTATTTAAAATTTGTTTTCCTAAGCAAAGAGAAAACGTTGTCAACCGCTATGAGCTGCCCGTTCTTGATAGTGTCATTCACGAAAGAACAGCTCTCTCCAACTGCGTCAACAAAACGCTTTCTATGGGTCATATGGAAATTCCTGATCCAAAATCAATATTTGAATTTGAGCCAAACAGCGAATCTGTTAAAGAGTTTAGAAATCTTTCCACCGAAATTATGCAAAAGATTGGGTTATAGATATGAGTAAGTATTATTTAGTTGATGTCAAAAGCATTACTTCAAAAGTAGCGCGCTCTTCATTCAAGGTTGATGAGCTAGAGAAGATAGCCCAGAATATTTTGACATCAGGCGGACTGCTCTCACCTTTGTTGCTAAAGCAGACAGGAATAGAGTCTTATGATGTTGTTGCAGGCGATTTAGAATACTACGCTGCTGTGCGTGCTAAGGAGATAAATCCTCGGGTAGCGGAGATGGTTAATGCTTTTGTGGTTCCAAAAGATTTGGTCGAAACGGCGCTTGAACAATTTAATACGCTGCACGGACTATCAAAAACAGAAGTCGTTAAAAAAGCTTCTTCTCAGCCGTCGGGTTCTAATAGCGAACAAATTACTAATCTAGAAGCTCGGCTAGATGGATTTTTGAACGATATCAGGCAAGGCCAGGAGCGAGACATTAATAGATTAGAGAAAAAGATCTCTGCTTTGCAAGAACAGCTTCCTTCTAAAGTTGAGCCTTTGATCGTATTCAACACGTACAGTACCGCTGAGCTATTGCAAAAGATGAATACCGCAGGCGTGAAGGGGAAAACGGCTGAGAAGATTATTAACGGAATTGAAAAAGCAAGAGAAAAGGAAGCATTTGTTTCATTTAAGGACGTGATTAAACGTGTGAATGGGCTAGGCGAAACCAGAATGCTAACAATGCTAGATGCTTGGGGAAAAATGTATTAGTAGAAATTGTTCGGTAATGCTACTCCAAGGGTAAGCTTTCTACAATATTTTTAGCCCCTTCTACTGTCTACTGTGCAGACTCAGCAGGCGGACTTTCACCATTCTCTAGCGGACTATCGACTACTTCGGTGCTAGAAGCATTAAGGCTAGCAAAGGCTTCTGCGTACCTTTGGCCAATCACCTTGTAGCTATCTACGGTGAAGTGAAGACCTTCCATAGGCAGATCGTTGGTTTCGATCATGGTGCCGTTGGGGATTTGGATGTTGCCTTGCTGTTGCTGTACAATGCCCCAATTGGGAAGGCCTTCTAAGTCCTTTGGCTGGCCGAGCTGAGCGTAGACTAAGGGGAGATTGGGATTGCCGATATCTTGGCGGAAGCTGTAGGCGAAGATAGCGAACTTTTCGGCCCAGGCTTCGGCATCAGGCTGAAGATTTGGGAATTGCTGTGGATCGATCGTGTCTGCTTCGCCTTGAAAGAACAGAATGCCGCTGACTTCACCCATGGGAGAAGCCGCTCGCACGCGTTTTAAGCAAGAACCATACAGTGTTTTATCGCTTAAATTTTGCTGCCAGTCGGTGATAGATGAGCCGTCTCTGGCGCAGGGAATAAGGCCGATGAGCTGGTTGCTGTCTTGGGCAATGATCGTTTTTGCAAAGGTGAAGGCTGGGCCAAAACCTGGATTTTTGTCTTTTGAGATTACATCAATTTGACCTTTAGCATCGTCAATAGGCTCTGTCGATCTTTTCCATTGGTAGTCATTGCCAAAGGTGAAGACGTTAGCACTCGTTTTAATGTCGTTTGGAACGTCAGCCGCACCGACCATATTTGACTGACCTACCAACACATAAAGCTTGAGTTTTCCTTGCAGCCTATCAGGAATGACCGGTTCGGTTTGGAGGTTAGCAGCAGATGCAGGGAGATAGTTAGAAAGACCTGCGCGCCTTAGAAGGGTGACGCCGCGTGCGCTGATGCCGAGGGATCTTTGCAGCGCAATGCCTATGCCAGTGCCGCAGATGAGAGCTAGGGTAATGGCTGCGATCGCACGAGTTTTCATAGCCGAACAAACAATATAGGAGGAACTCAACAATAAGCAAAGTCGGAATGAGTACGCATTAGAGAACTGCTGCGCTAGACTAGAGGCACACGCAACCTTTGCTGTTTAGATTAATATCGCAGACTATGGCTCATATAAAAGACCGTCGGTCTCAAAATGTGGAAGGCAATTTTTATGTCGATAGTAGCTGTATCGATTGCGACACCTGCCGTTGGCTTTCACCCAGTATTTACACGCGTGCGGGCAGTCAGTCTATTGTGCATCACCAGCCAACCAATGCCGGTGAGCGAATCGCTGCGCTGGAGGCATTGCTAGCTTGCCCGACCGGTTCAATTGGCACTGAAGAAAAACCGACTGATATTCGGATGGTGCAGGCGCAGTTTCCGCTACAGATAGACGAGAATGTTTTCTACTGTGGCTATCATTCTGAAAAGTCTTTTGGCGCGGCTAGCTACTTTATTCAAAGGCCCGCATCTGAAGGCGGCAACGTACTGATAGATTCGCCTCGGTTTACGCCGCCGCTGGTGAAGCGCTTGGCAGAGATGGGTGGCGTGAGATATATGTATCTGACGCATCGAGACGACGTGGCTGATCATAAGAAGTTTCATGAGCGGTTTGGGTGCGATCGCATTCTTCACGATGAAGACATTACAGCAGGCACTCAAAACGTTGAAAGCCAGCCGACAGGCAGTGATCCTGTTGCTTTAGATGACGATCTGTTGATCATTCCTCAACCAGGCCACTCTCGCGGTCATACCGTCTTGCTTTACAAAGGTAAGTACTTATTTACCGGCGATCACCTAGCCTGGTCAGCAAAACTAAACCAGCTTTACGCCTTTCGTAATTTCTGTTGGGACTCCTGGCCTCGCCAAATCGAGTCGATGAAAAAGCTCGCAGACTATACGCAAAATTACGCCTTTGACTGGGTGCTTCCCGGTCATGGTCGACGTTACGCAGGCAGCCCAACAACAATGCGTCAACAAATGCAGCAGTGCATTAACTGGATGGAATCTGTTGCTTAGGTGATCGCTATAGCGCAGATAATATCTATTTCGCTTCCATCCAGTTTTTACCGGCGTTCGCCTCTACTTTGAGCGGCACAATCAATTCTGCCGCTGATTCCATCGTGCTTTCTATCTTCGGCTTTAGCTCATCCCATTCTTCTGGCGGCACTTCAAAAATCAGCTCGTCATGCACCTGTAGCAGCATCTGAGCCTTATAGTCCTTAAGCAGCTCGTGCATTCGAATCATGGCGATTTTAATAATGTCAGCGCTAGATCCTTGAATAGGTGCGTTAGCCGCAGCTCTGAGGAAGCCTGCATCGTATCCATTGGTTCGTAAACTCCCCAGATCTACGTCGTTTGGATCGGTGCCTTTAAGTACTTGCAGGCTGCGGGTGGTGAAGTTGAAGTAACGGCGGCGACCGGCGATGGTTTGCACATATCCGTTAGCGATCGCCTCCTTCTGCATCTGCTGCAAATAGTTAAACACCTTCGAATAGCGATCGTTAAACCTATCAATAAACGTCTTTGCATCCAGCCGATGCACGCCCGTTTCCCTGGCAAACCGAGCGGCCCCCATGCCATAGATCACGCCGAAGTTAATGATCTTCGCAATCCGCCGTTCGTCTACCGAAATCTCTTCTTTGTCTTTTTCAAACAACAGCGTCGCCGTGAGTCGGTGCACATCATCATTGTTCCGATAAGCCTCTACCAAAATAGGCTCTTCGCTGAGGTGTGCCAAAATTCGCAGCTCTACTTGAGAATAGTCAGCGGCGACTAGGTGCCAGCCTTCCTTGGGCAAAAAGGCCTGACGAATCTGCCGACTAAAGGCCGTGCGCGTAGGAATGTTTTGTAAGTTGGGGTTAGAAGAAGAAAGCCTGCCGGTAGAGGTCACGGCCTGATTGAAGTCGGTGTGAACGCGATTTGTTTTAGGTCGAATCAGGGCCGGGAGCGCATCTACATAGGTAGATTTGAGTTTTGATAGCGTACGGTATTCTACAACAGTATCAACAACAGGGTGATCGCCCTGAAGTTTTTCAAGCGTGGCCGCATCTGTTGAATAACCTGTTTTATTTTTACGAGACTTTCGTTTATCAAGTCCTAGCGTATCAAAGAACAATGTGCTGAGCTGCTTGGGGGAGCCTAAGTTAAACTCCTCTCCGGCTGATTCGTAAGCAGATGCTTCAATGCTAGCCAAATCACTTTCTAGCTGCTTTGAGAATTGGTCTAGGTAGGGTTTATCAATGCGAATACCGGTAGCTTCCATCGTCGCGAGCACAGGTTCAACCGGCAACTCGACTTCTTTGTACAGCTTTTCTAGTTCGGGCATCTCAGCGAGTTCGGCTCTGAGTAGCGGAACTAGGCGGTAGGTGGTATGAACGTCGCTGCCGCAGTAGTCTGCCACTTTAGCGATCGCAATCTCTCCAATACTTTTTCCCTTCGGCACCAAGTCCGTGTAGCTCACAGTCGTCAGCTCTAAATAGCGCAGCGACATGTCTGATAGATTATGACTGTTCTCAGGATTAATCACATAGCTCGCTAGCATCGGATCAAACACAACGCCCGCTAGCGTCACACCGGCCCTTCGCAGCACCAAGCGATCATATTTCGCATTTTGAAAAGCCTTAGGATAGTCAGCATTCTCTAAAATAGGCCGCAGCGCTTCTACTACAGCAGCCACAGAAAGCTGTTTTCCGGTGCTATGTCCCACTGGAATATACGCCAGCTCAGATGCCCCTTCACCCCAGCAGCAGCCGATGCCTACTAAGTCAGCCTCTAACGGATCAATAGACGTGGTTTCTGTATCCCAAGCAACCGGCACCTCTACATCTGTAAATGTTTTGAGCGTTTTAACCAGCGTTTTTAGCTGTTCGGCAGTCGTCACAATCTGCGGCTGAATGTCTACGCCGCTAAGCCCCATCTGATCGACGGCATCCGTCTCTTCAGCCGTAAAAAAGGCCAAATCTTGATCTTCAAAGGCATCAGGCAGGTCTTCTGTTTTAACGGGCACAGGCGGCACATAGTCAGACTCACCACCAAAAAACGACTGAAGTTTGCTAATACGATTAATGAAGTGCTGAAGCTCTAGTGTTTTCAGCATCGGCACTACTTCATCAACATCAAAGCCTTCAAGCTTACAGGTGCCCAAATCAGTTTCGACCGGCACATCCGTCATAATGGTCGCTAAAAACTTTGACTGCTCAGCGTCTGCTTTCCCTGTTTCCAGCTTCTTTTTAACGGCCCCTTTTATCTCTTCAATAGAGGCATAAATCGTTTCTAAATCACCATAAGTGTCCAGCAGTTTAGCTGCTGTTTTTTTACCAATTCCTTTCACGCCCGGAATATTATCAGAGGCGTCTCCACACAAGGCTTTATAGTCAACCACCTGGCTAGGCAAAATCTCAAGCTTCTCGTACACCTCAGCAACGCCATATTCTGTGGCCGAGCCTTTTTTTCGAGCAAACGTATTGCTCAGATACAGTACTTTAATGTTCTCTTCGGTATCAATAAGCTGAAAAAGATCCTGGTCGCCGCTGAGAATTTTCACCTTTTGCCCCGCAGCCATTGCCCGAGTCGCTAGCGTGCCAATCATGTCGTCAGCCTCATAACCGGGCTCACAAAAAATAGGAAACTTGAACGCTTCGAGCAATTTTTTTAAATTTTCAACATCTTCTGTAAAATCTTCTGGTGTTTCAGGCCTGCCCGCTTTGTAAGTATCGGTGGCTTCGTGGCGAAACGTGGGAGCGGCTAGATCGAAGGTAATTGCGACGCAATCTGGTTTTTCGGCTTCTAGCGTATCCATGAGTGATTTGAGAAAGCCAAAGCAGACGCTAGTAGGAATGCCGGTAGAAGTGCGCAGCCCACCATCGCGACTGCGGGCAAATGCATAGTAAGAACGAAAGGCCAGCGAGTGGCCATCGACCAGCATTAGGGTGGTTTTTTCAGCAACCTTGTCAGCGGTTTTTTGAGGGAGCTTATCTACAGAGGAACTCAAATCGGTACTTGGGCTATGGAGCCAGCGCGCAACCCATTCATTATCGGACAGCGATGGAGAAATGGTGAGGCGCTAACACAAATAAAAAGCGCCCAAAGATAACTTCGGACACTCGGAGTCGATTTCTAAATTGATGTCATTGATCACGCCTTACGGCTCTCTCAATGGGGAGGAAATTTTGGCCACGTGCTTCTACACAGCGGCGATCGCAGAAAACATACCTTTCGGTTGATTTCATTGCCAACAAGAAAACTTGTTTTGATTTCCTGTGGAAAGTGTATCAACAATTACCGTTGTTTGGTAATAATTCTTCACGGATTTGCGCTGCGTTTTGCAGTTTGTGCTAGCTGTTTATGTATCTGTAGTTACTATTTTTCGCCCAGAACCCTTGCCACCAGAGAGGCTGAATTTAGGCGATCGCCTTTCTAAATCTCTAAAAGCCAACCATCGTTCTCTACTAAATTGTATGAAACTCCTGACTTTTAACGCGGCTGACGCATTGCTGTGAATCTCTGTCACTATATAGCTAGCGTGCTTTGTAGCGCTTTAAGACTTCGCAGCCCAAACATACAGCCATAGAAAAACCTTGCAGATTACTTTTTTAGGAACCAGTTCCGGTGTGCCCACGCGATCGCGCAACGTCTCCAGCGTCGCCCTTCGCCTTCCTCAACGCGCCGAAGTATGGCTGTTTGACTGCGGTGAAAGCACTCAGCATCAGTTTCTAAAAAGCGACTTCAAATCCAGCCAAATTCGCCGCATTTTCGTTACCCACATGCACGGCGATCATATTTTTGGCTTGCCGGGTCTGCTGGCAAGCTGCGGCATGGCGGGAACCGGACAGCAGCAAATTGATATCTACGGCCCCCCTGATCTGGCCAAGTATCTAGAAGCCTGCCGCCGCTACTCCAAAACGCAGTCTTCATATCCGATTAAGGTGCACATTACTGAACCTGGCAAGGTGTACGAAGACGATGACTATATTGTGTCCTGCCAGCGCCTTAAGCATCGTGTTCCGGCTCACGGCTACCGGGTGACTGAAAAAGATCGCACGGGTCACTTTGACGTGAAGCGAGCAGCCGCACTCGGCATTCCATCAGGGCCACTATATGGCAGCTTAAAGCGTGGCGAGGTTGTTACGCTCGAAGATGGTCGCAAGATTAACGGCTCAGACCTTTGCGGGCCGACTATTATTGGCCGCAAGTTCGTTTACTGTACCGATACTGTTTTTTGCGAAAGTGCGATTGAGCTAGCCGATCAGGCGGATGTGCTTATTCACGAGGCCACTTTTGCGCATCAAGACGCAGACTTGGCCTATCAAAGGATGCACTCTACTTCAACAATGGCAGCTCAAGTGGCACTCTCTGCGCAGGTAAAGCAGCTCATTATGACGCACTTTAGCCCGCGCTATGCACCTGGAAATGTCCTTCAGCTCAGCGACTTACTCAGTGAAGCTAAGGCAATTTTTCCAAATACAATGATGGCCAAAGACTTTTTGACTGTGGATATTGAGCGTACCGATGAGAAGGCCAAGGCCAAAGTGGCCGTTTAAACTTCTGTTTAGGCTTTTAGGTCGTCTGCTTGCATTCGCTTTTTTAGATAGTACAGGTGGTTGTGAGTGCTCACAGGGAGCCTGGGCTTAGGAATTTCTTCATTGGGCCAGCCGTCCATGTCGTTGCAGGGACAAGGGTGCGCGCTAATTTCGACCTGCGGGATGGGGACAGGCATACTGCAGCGAGCGCAGCTAACCACGTCCCAGGCAGGCGAGAGCAGCTCTGCAATGGTTTGATCCGTGCCTTCTAAAAATAGAGATTTGCCTTCTTTTTCTAGAATGGCTTCCCAGCTATCTTCAAATTCGGGGGTGAAGCGATCGCCCTGAATGATTCTGCCGGGGCCGTAGCTCAATCTGCCATCGTCACTAACTACCCGCTTACCTAGCTGAAACCAGTAGGCTAAGTAATTTTTCACTTCGGTGTGCGTGGCCATTACGTCAAAAGACAATATTTACTACTCGATCATAGTCTTCTGCTTTTGAGTTGTTGATATCTCGATATAAACAATTAAGAATTAAGGCCTAGAGATGGCCGACAGGCTGGCCGATTTGTGCAAGGTTGACGGCGTAGCCGCTGGTGACCAGGTAAACGTCAGTAGCGATCGCACCTACATTTCGGCTGAGTCCGCCTAGGCGATCGCGAAAAGTCCGGCCTAGCTCGTAGGCTGGCACCACGCCCCATCCGGTTTCTTCAGCGACAAAGATGATGTCTGCATGGGTTTGGGCGATCGCACTCAAAAGCTGCTGCTGCGTTGCCTCCCACGCCTCTGGGCTTTGCTCAAGCAGATTCGCCAGCCATGTGCCCAAAGAATCCACTAGCAGGCAGTGATTTTGTGGGGTTTGTGCGATCGCCTCAGACAGATCAACCGGCACCTCTTTACACAGCCAATGCTCAGGACGCCTGCGAACATGGTGCTCAATTCGAGCCTGCCACTCAGCATCATCAGCGTTCGTTCGAGCCGTTGCCACATACATCACCGGCTTACCACTGTCAGCAGCCATTTTCTCGGCTAAGCACTCCGCCCATTCGCTTTTTCCCGACCGCGCTGGGCCAGTCACAAGAATAATTGTCATAGAATTTATAAATTATGTGGCAGCGATCGCTACAGCAGCAAACTTAATGCTATTCTAGAAAGCTGTAGTTTTGCCCGATATCGGGTTCGCCCTGATATTGAGTTTTTAGTTGGGAGGTTTTTGCTTGGTGTCTGCTGTAGATTCTACAAATGAATCGATTGAGCCGAATGAACAGACTGGGCCACCAGTTGAGTCAGATGCTCGGTTTATTCTGAAAGTCCTTTGGTTAGATAAAGACGTTGCACTGGCCGTCGATCAGGTGGTGGGTAAAGGCACAAGCCCCCTCACGTCATACTTTTTCTGGCCCCGTAACGATGCCTGGGAACAGTTGAAGGCTGAAGTTGAGTCTAAGTCTTGGATTACAGACGAAGAGCGCGTTGAGCTGCTCAATAAGGCCACTGAAATCATCAACTATTGGCAGGAAGAAGGTAAGTCTAAGCCAATGAGTGAAGCTCAAAGCAAGTTTCCTGAAGTTGCTTTTACCGGTAGTTCATGATTGGGCCTATTGCTAGCTAGCTTAATAGCTGCACAGATAGGAAGAAACCCTTTGGCGATCGCCAAAGGGTTTCTTGTTATAACTACCGATATACTAAAACTCGGTACAAATCAGGCACACAACATTCGTCTTGTCTCTGTCATTTCTACGGGGTGACAGAGCCACTTACCATAAAAATATCGCCATGCCTCTTGCGACAAGTTGGCTCAAAGCATGGCGACGTTTACCATCTAAATTTTGATTTTGTTAGATGCTTCCGCCTGCGGCTTGCAAACGAGCACGCGCTTTCTTCAAGGCATTGCCAGCCTTCAATACAGCAACACGATCGTCGCCAGAAACGTTGTTGGAGGTAGACTGCGCTTCTTCATAGGCTTTCTCAGCTTCAGAAGCATCAATGCTGCTACCTAGCTCAGCGCCGTTGACTAAAATAGTGACTTCATCGCTTTCTACTTCAGCGAAGCCACCCATCAGTGCGATCGCTGTCCACTCTTTACTACCACCCGTTGCCCGAACGCGCAAAACGCCAGTATCTAGTGCGGTAAGCAATGGCGCGTGACCGCCCAAAATACCGAGTTGGCCAGTGGTGCTAGGCAAAATGACTTCTTCAGCTTCGTCATCCCAAACTGTTTTATCAGGCGCAACCACGCGCACGACTAAAGACATAGCTCTCTATATTGAATAATGTTGTTTAAAGCCTCAGGTCACAAAGCAAAAGACAAAAACTTTTCCTCATAGCCTGAAGTAGATCCCCTTTGGAGGGGCAGGGGGTGGGTTCTGGCACAATTGCTTACACGTCGAAACCCACCCCACCCTTCGGGTACCCCTCCTGAGGGGATTTACTCCCGGTGGGATTTTAGGGGCTACTTAGTAGCTTCGGCTTTCATTTTCTCAGCAGCTTCAATCACTTCTTCAATGCCGCCCTTGAGGTAGAAGGCTTGCTCAGGAATATCATCTAGCTTGCCATCAAGAATCATGTTGAAACCCTTGATAGTCTCGTCTAGGGAGACATACTTGCCTTTCATGCCTGTAAAGACCTCAGCGACGAAGAAAGGCTGAGAAAGGAACTTCTCAATCTTACGAGCGCGAGCAACCACCTGACGGTCTTCCTCAGAAAGCTCGTCAAGACCCAGAATTGCAATGATGTCCTGCAATTCTTTGTAGCGCTGAAGGGTGGACTGTACCGCACGCGCCGTACCGTAGTGCTCGTCTCCTACAATGTCTGGCTGGAGCATTGTAGAAGTAGAATCCAATGGGTCTACCGCTGGGTAAATACCCTTGGAAGCCAGTGCACGTGAAAGCGTAGTCGTTGCATCCAAGTGAGCAAACGTCGTTGCTGGTGCTGGGTCAGTGAGGTCATCTGCTGGTACATAGACGGCCTGAATGGAGGTAATAGAGCCTTCAGTAGTAGAGGCAATGCGCTCTTGAAGGTCACCCATGTCAGTACCCAAAGTAGGCTGGTAGCCTACCGCAGATGGCATCCGGCCTAGCAGTGCAGATACTTCAGAACCGGCCTGTACAAAGCGGAAAATGTTGTCGATAAACAGCAGGACGTCCTGCTTGTTTACGTCGCGGAAGTACTCAGCCATGGTGAGAGCAGAAAGTGCAACGCGCATTCTGGCACCGGGCGGCTCATTCATTTGACCGTATACCAGGGCCACTTTGGACTGGCTGAGGTCGTCAGCGTTAATTACGCCAGATTCAATAAATTCGTTGTAGAGGTCGTTGCCTTCACGCGTACGCTCGCCGACGCCGCCGAATACAGATACGCCGCTGTGCTCTTTGGCGATATTGTTAATCAGCTCTTGAATCAATACGGTTTTGCCAACGCCTGCGCCGCCGAAAAGGCCAACTTTTCCGCCTCGTCGATAGGGTGCTAGTAGGTCTACTACTTTAATGCCGGTTTCAAATACGGCAGGCTTAGTTTCGAGGTCAATGAGCTTAGGAGCATCGCGGTGAATAGGCAGAGAGCTTTCTGCATTTACGGGGCCTTGCTCGTCTACGGGCTCGCCTAAGACATTGAAGATACGGCCTAGGGTTGCTTTGCCAACGGGAACGCTAATGGGCTCGCCTAAATCTTCTACTTTCATGCCGCGCACGAGACCGTCTGTGGTGCTCATGGAAACGGCGCGTACTTGAGAGTCGCCCAGTAGCTGCTGTACTTCGCAAGTCACAGAGACTTCTGCGCCAGCGGGGTTTGTGCCAGTAATTTTAAGTGCGTTGTAGATGTTGGGCAGACTGTTGCCCGGAAATTTTACGTCTAAAACGGGGCCAATAACTTGTGTGATATAGCCAATGTTTGTTTTCTCTGCGGTGGAGACCATTCCTGCGCCTGTCCTACGTTTGAGCTGATATGGCGACTCGTAAACTTATCAATAAGACGTCTTAAAAGTGCCACATTTAAGACTATCACTAGATGCGGCACCTTTAAAAATTATGAAGGGCGGCAGTTCGGGAACCCGTACAACTCCACATATTGCTATGTTCTACCCATTTTCGATAAATTAGCACTCAACAGCAGAGAGTGCTAACTTTTGGTTTGCACTTTCATGCGGAACAAAGGCCTTGCAGCATGAATCGCACGTTTGCCCCCAACGACGGCAAGCTAACGCGATTTTCTGGTGTGCTGGGCTTTCATTATTTTTTGATTCATCGCGGAGAACGTAAACGATTATGGCAGCTATTTCTTTAGGCAATTCGACTCTTAAGCCCCTGGGCGATCGCGTCTTTATTAAAGTCAGCGGCACCGAAGAACAAACAGCAGGCGGCATCATTTTGCCTGACGCGGCCAGAGAAAAGCCTCAAGTTGGCGAAATCACAGCCGTTGGCCCTGGTAAGTATGACGATAACGGCAGCCGCCAAGCTATGGATGTAAAGGTTGGCGATAAGGTTCTTTACTCCAAGTACGCAGGCACTGAAATTAAGCTAGGCGACGACGAGTACATTTTGCTTTCCGAAAAGGACATTTTGGCCACCGTTTCATAGGCCCCTTGTTCCTCTGAACAGACCCATCTGAACAAGATTCAAAAACCACTACACCACCGAACTAACAACTATGGCAAAACGCATAATTTATAACGAAAATGCCCGCCGTGCGCTGGAGCGCGGTATGGACATTTTGGCTGAGGCCGTAGCGGTAACGCTTGGCCCTAAAGGTCGCAACGTCGTTCTTGAAAAGAAGTTTGGCTCACCTCAGATCGTCAATGACGGTGTGACCATTGCGAAAGAAATTGAGCTAGAAGATAACGTCGAGAATACAGGCGTTGCTTTGATTCGTCAGGCAGCTTCTAAAACAAATGATGCGGCTGGTGACGGTACCACCACTGCAACCGTGCTGGCTCACGCAATTGTAAAAGAAGGTCTTCGTAACGTAGCTGCGGGCGCTAATGCGATCGCACTAAAGCGCGGCATCGACAAAGCAACGACTTACTTGGTTAGCCGAATTGCTGAAATGGCTCAGCCTGTAGGTGATTCAAGCGCGATCGCTCAAGTCGGTTCCATCTCTGCAGGTAACGATCCTGAAGTCGGCGAAATGATCGCTAGCGCCATGGAGAAAGTTGGCCGTGAAGGCGTCATCTCCTTGGAAGAAGGTAAATCAATGTTTACCGAGCTAGAAATTACTGAAGGTATGCGCTTCGATAAGGGCTATATTTCCCCTTACTTCGTCACCGATCCTGAGCGGATGGAAGCGGTCTTTGACGATCCTCAAATTTTGATTACCGATAAAAAGATCGGCTTAGTTCAGGACTTGGTGCCTGTGCTGGAGCAGGTGGCTCGTGCAGGTCGCCCGCTGCTGATTATCTCGGAAGATATTGAGAAAGAAGCGCTAGCCACTTTGGTGGTAAACCGCTTGCGTGGCGTGTTGAACGTAGCGGCTATCAAGGCGCCTGGATTTGGCGATCGCCGCAAAGCCATGCTCGAAGATATCGCTGTGCTCACAGGCGGCACGCTCATCACCGAAGACGCTGGCCTCAAGCTAGAGACCGTTGAGCTTGAACAGCTCGGTTCTGCGCGTCGCGTCACCATTACTAAAGACAGCACAACGCTAGTTGCAGAAGGCAACGAATCAGCCGTGAAGTCTCGCTGTGACCAGATTCGCCGTCAAATCGAAGAGTCAGACTCTAGCTACGACAAAGAGAAGCTACAAGAGCGATTGGCTAAGCTCTCCGGTGGTGTTGCGGTCATTAAAGTGGGCGCTGCCACTGAAACTGAAATGAAGGATCGCAAGCTTCGCCTAGAAGATGCTATCAACGCGACCAAAGCTGCCGTTGAAGAAGGCATCGTTCCTGGTGGTGGTGCAACCCTAGCTCACTTATCTCCTGGTCTGACTGACTGGGCTAATTCCAACTTGGAAGGTGAAGAGCTGGTTGGCGCGATGATTGTGACTCGCGCTTTGACTGCACCTCTCAAGAGAATTGCTGAGAACGCGGGTCAAAACGGTGCGGTTGTAGCTGAGCGAGTGAAGGAAAAAGACGCCAGCATGGGCTACAACGCGGCCACTAACGAGTATGTAAACATGCTTGAAGCGGGCATTGTTGACCCGGCTAAAGTAACGCGCTCTGCTTTGCAAAACGCAGCTTCTATCGCAGCAATGGTGCTCACAACTGAGTGCATCGTGGTTGATAAAGCTGAAGATGACAAATCTGGCGCAGCAGGCGGCGGCATGGGTGACTTCGACTACTAAATCCCGTTTCTAAATTCCCGTAATGGGAGACAACAGAGGGTGCGATGCTGTGCCCTCATGAGATATTGGCGGTCTGTCTTCGGGCAGGTCGCCTTTTTTGTGTGGGCTGTTACTTTGTAAGGTGATGCTCCCGGATTGTTATGACTCCTGATGAGATTACAAAAGCTTTAAGCGATCGCTTCACCCCCCAAGCCTGCCAGCACCCTTCAGATGACGCTTGGCAAATTGAGCTAGATGGCGATCGCCTCATCGCTATCCGCCCCGGCCCTTGGCTAAAGCTAATGGTGCCAATTATGCCCGCCAGCGAGGCCCAGCCCTTTGTTTCCCAGATGCTGGAAGCCAACTTCGACGACACTCAAGAAGTCCGCTATGCCTTCCACCAAAACGTCGTCTGGGGCGTCTTTCAGTACGACATGGCAGCCTTAGCACTGACACAATTCAACAGCGCCGTTGATCGCCTGCTTGCCCTCAAAGCAAGTGGTATAAACCCCTTCTTTAATAGCATGGTCGAAGCCCAAGTCACTCAAATTATCGTGGCTTCCAAAAAGCAAGGTATGACCTTAGAAGCCACGATGAAAACGCTAGACCGCTTTTACTCAGAAGGCATGATGGGCGACATGGGCACCTCTGACGAAAGCAAAGGCTACCAGCAGCAAGCGCTAGACTCATGGCGTCGTCAGCTAGAGCGGCTTTGGCCCACCATTGAAGTGGAGTAGTATAGCCATGACGAAACTCATCGAACAGCTAAAGCAAGACTACGCCCGGTTTCCAGAAGATCAGTCTTACAATCTCTATGCGGAAGACGTGCATTTCAAAGATCCCATGAACGAGTTTGATGGGGTGGGTAAGTACCGAAAAATGATTGGCTTTTTAGGCTGGTTTTTTCGCGATGTGCAAATGGACTTACACCATATTGAGCAGGCTAATTCAAAACTGATTACGCTTGAGTGGACGCTGAATATGACGCCACCTGTACCCTGGTCACCGCGTCTTTCAATTCCGGGCAACAGCGAGCTTGGCCTTAACGAATCAGGGCTAATTAACGCTCACATAGATTACTGGAAGTGCTCAAAACTCGCGGTTTTAAGGCAGGTGTTTGGCCAACGCAACAATGCCTAGTCTGTTTGAAGCGCTGATGATGCCGCTTGTCTAATATCGTTATCTTCTATCACCGTGTGGCTTAGCCAACAATCTTCGGTTTTAGGATAGTCGCTGCGGTAGTGGCCGCCTCGACTTTCGGTGCGGAAGGCGGCGCTTTTGAGAATGAGGGCGGCGATCGCAAACAAATTTCGCACTTCCCCCCACAGCCGCACGTGCTCACCCGTCACTGACTTAGGCAGCTTCACACAGTCACCGGGCAACAGCTTCAGCGCCTGAGTAATCGAAAGCCTGTCGAACTCGGTCTGCCACTGAGCGATTTGATCTATCGCCGCGTCTATCAACGCTTGCTCTCGGCTAATGCCTGCATTTTGCCAAACAAGCTGAGGGAGCTGCGATCGCCACGCAATCAACGCCTTTAGCCACTCCCCTTCAAACACAACGTCGCGACCCTCATTTTCAAGTATTTCTACGACCTCCGGCCTTAGCTGGATATCCTTGAGCTGCGCACCATACACCAAGCACTCCAGCAAAGAATTACTGGCCAGCCGATTTGCACCGTGAACCCCTGTACTAGCATTTTCGCCAACCGCATAGAGATACTTGACGGTGGTTTCACTATCGAGGTTGCAAGTAATCCCGCCCATCCAGTAGTGCGCGGCAGGTGAAACCGGAATCGGTTCACTAAACACGTCAATGCCCCAGTGCTTGCAAACGTTGATGATGTTTGGAAAACGGTAGCGAACACGCTCAGCATCAATGGGGCTAAGGTCTAGACATACGCGATTTTCGGGAACGTCGTTTTTCTGCAAATGGTTGAAGATCGCTCGGCTGACGACATCACGCGGGGCCAGTTCGCCTTTTGGATGGTATTGCAAAGCAAAGCGATCGCCTCGACTGTCCAACAAATGTGCCCCCTCCCCTCGAACCGCCTCACTAATCAAAAAACGCGGAGCCCCCGGCTTCGTCAGCGCCGTCGGGTGAAACTGAAAAAACTCCAAATCGCGAACCTGCGCCCCGGCCCGCCACGCCATCGCCACACCATCACCGGTACTCGCCGCTGGGTTTGTCGTCTGCGAAAACACCTGCCCACCACCGCCCGAGCAAAGCACCACAGCTCTAGCTGACAGCCATCGAACCTCGCCATCTTGATACAAGCAAACGCCACGACAGCCCTCGCTATCTGTCCATAAGTCCAGCACAAACGTTTGCTCAAAAACCTGGACGTTCTCTCGATGAAGCACTTGCTGCGCCAGCGTAGAAACAATCGCATGACCGGTTGTATCAGCCGCATGAAGCACCCGCTTTCGTGAGTGAGCAGCTTCTAAGGTCATGGCAAGCTGATCGCCCGAGCGGTCAAAAGCAACGCCCAAATCCACCAGCGCCTCTATACACTGGCGAGCCTCCTCTACCAATAGCTTCACGGCATCTGGCTCACAGAGCCCAGCCCCTGCGTTCAGCGTATCTTTGATATGTAAGACGGATGAATCTTCAGGCGAAATAGCGGCAGCAATGCCACCTTGTGCCCAGTCACTAGCCGATATGGTGAGGTTGTCTTTGGTAATTAAGGCGACTTGCAGGTGAGCGGGCAGGCAAAGCGCAGAGTAAAGGCCCGCCGCGCCGCCGCCGATAACAAGGACATCAAAAGCATCTGATTGGAGTTGAGAAGCAGGGTTAGCCAATAAGAATCACGCCTGAAAGTGAGTTACAGCGGCAAAGAAGGTAAGCCCAGTCTATATAAGGCTTGGATTTACTCTATCAGTGGTGACGATACTAAAAACAATGCCTTCAGCTAACGTTAGCTGAAGGCATCAGAAGGCCTATTTATTTAAGCAAGGTTGCTTCACAAGCTGGGACTACTTGTAAAAACCGTTGTTAAATCTATCAGCACCTTCGACCAGTGCAGGATCTGGTGGGGAGATGCTGAAGATATCCATGTTCTGCTCCAGGCGATCTTTTTCAACCGCACTCAGGCTAGGAATATTCAAAACATCTTCGATGGCTTTGTAAGGTGCATTAGAGACAACCTTACCTGCGATAGTAGGATACAGACCGCGAAACTTTCTAAAAGCCGCAATGTTGGTGTTGTTTACGTCAATGGTGTTGCCGTAGTCAGTCGCGAACTTGTCATCGATAGAGTTACGCAATTCACGGCCACCTGCATTTGCGAGCAGCGCTGTGTTTGCGGTCGCTAGCTCCGCTCCAAAGCCAACGGCTGCCGCTGGCTGAGGGCTGCCCACTAGCAAGGAGCCTATCAACATTCCGAACGCCACAACTGCGCCCAATACCCGACCAATGCGCGTTTGCTTGACACGTACATGATTCATCCGCTCAAACCCTCTTATAAAATCTACTCTCAGCATACTTTGAGAATATCATTTTCTTCAGGCTTTTCTAGGGCTTCGCAGGTACGGACTCCCGCTCTTGGCGGCTGTAGGCACCTAAAAATCGGTCTAAATCTGAAAAAGCACAGCCGTGAGTAATCAGTGGACGTTCGTAACCTTTCATTTCGACAGAGTAGCGTTTGAAGGTTTGGTCGGTGACGCCGATTTGTGCTAGAGACTGGTAGGTGGTTTCGCCTACGGAGATGTCGAGGCCGAGCTGTTTGGTGGAGCTTTCAAAGCGGAAGGCGGCGTTTACGGTGTCACCAAGTGGGGTGTAGTCGGGGCGATCGCTACTGCCTGAATTTCCGACCATAGCGTAGCCAGTATTCAATCCGGCTCCAATTTTCAAAGGAAACGGCAGCGGAAATTCTTCATGCAGCTTGCTTGTCATCCGACTCAGCTCGCTCATCGCTTTAGAAATCTGTAGCATTGACTCGGGCGTGACTTCTTGGGTGCCGTGAATCCATACGGCCATCACCGCATCGCCAATGTACTTGTCAACCCAGCTACCGTACTCACCAATAATTTCTCCGGCATACCGGAACCAGGTACCAATGGCTTCAGAGAGCACTTTCTCGTCTAGCTGCCGGGTCATCACGGTGTAGTCACGAATATCAACCACCAGCACGGAGATGAGTCTGCGAACGTGGAGGGTGGCGGTAGCGGTAAAGTTATGATTTTCGCCGTAGTCACTACTAGGCGTGGTTTCTAGCATTGGGCAAGAAAAGTTGAGTTCGGTTTGGCCAAAGGTAATAGCGTCGCCATTGTGAAGAGTAACCGGCACGCTGACCCGGCGACCGTTGATGAAGGTGCCGTTGCGAGAGCCTAAGTCAATTAGATAATATTCGCCTGTATCCATGCACTGAAGCATGGCGTGGTTTCGGGAAATCCAGCGATCGCACAACACAAAGTTATTGTCATCGCTGCGGCCAACCGTCCAGCAGTTGCTACCAGCTAGCGGTAAATATTGTGGAGTCACTCCTTTTTTAATTTTAAGGACTAAACAGGGGCCAAGTTTTGAAGTGGTCTGAGGAGTTGCCACAATTGCCAGTGATAATTTTTTGTTTAATAGATTATGCAGTTAACTACATAAAACCCAAATAAAACCTGAAAAAGCTATGAAACGAGCTGGCAATAGCCTATAGCTATTGCCAAGTTTGCACCAACGTGATTTTACGGAGTGCCGAACAGCACTCAAGCTGTCACTGATGATTTAATTGCTTAATTAGCTTGTTTATTAATACGTTTGCGGCTTTATTGCTTCCGGTTAGAATACTTTGCCTACTCGCAAAATGATGATGATTTCATCGCTTAGCTTTATCAAGTTGTGATAGGCCCCTCTAGCAGCTATTGACCTAGGAGAGTATAGCTGCCACGAAAAACAGGCTATCAACCAGAATAGTGCTTAAAATTGCCCCACTGAAAGCCCACCATTTAGTGCTCGCTGATCGCATTGGAACGACACCTAACATAATCAGCAGCGTCAGCAACACAATGGCATAGCCAACGCCCTCATACGTTTCCATGCGCAGGAGCGCGCCGTGTAGAATCTGACCGGCTTCTGCAGGAGGACTCATCATTAGCTGCTGCCAATAAGAGATGAGACCTACGCAGTAAAAGTAAATATCGGTGATGGCTGTGCCTAACAAAGAGCCTAGGTAAAAGTAGTTTCCTATTTTGGCCTTGCCATAAAACATCAGCACCAGCACAATCGGTAGGCCAATGGCTTCTAAAGGCAGGTGAATGTATGGATTGGTGCGAAACCAGCCCCAATAAATAGAGCCTGCTAGCCACGTCCAGCTAAAGCCCACGATGAGATCGCCCCAAAGGTTGAGTGAGGGCGCTTTCATCCATCGATAGCCCAGCCACAGCCAAAGGCCAGTAATCGCAAAGCTAAGCGCGGGCGCAATTCTGACCAGCGGCGCTTGGATAAATACAGGAAAGGCAACCAGCATGGCTGAGGCGACGAAAGCCCTCAGGCGGTTGCCTTTGGAGTTTTCAGCAATTTGTGCGATCGCACTATACTTTTTCCGCAAGTGCAGCCCTACAGCAGCGATCGCTGACGGCTCCCCCGAAGGCTCTCTCAAAGGCGGATCGGCAGGAAACTGCAAGGTCTTAATAACGTCCTTAACTCGAAACGGAGGCTGTCTAAGAACTTGCAAGGCTTTTCTGAGATAGATTAACTATTCGTAACATAACACGTTTTATCGGTGTCGTGGCGGACGGATTGCCGACCTTTGAACGTGTAGTCACCCTCTGCAACGCCATTTATGGGAGTGTTTTTCTAGGGAACGCTATCCGGCAATGCCACGTTTATGTGTGTACGAGTATCTATAAGATTTTGATTTTAAATTAAAAATTTCTGACTAAATTTTTGACTAGGGTTTAGCGGCTGCGGGTAAACATACAGGCGATATCTTAATATCTGCTTTACCGTTCTATCGCAGGATTTTTAACAAGCACCTTTAACTTAGAGGACGTAATTTTATAAACATGCCGATGCTCCCTATTTTCAACGCTATTCCGATAAGTTTGCTGGCTGTTGTCGATCAATCTATTACCCTATGGCGAGCTATTGTCATTGGCATCGTGCAGGGGCTGACGGAGTTTTTGCCGATTAGCAGTACGGCCCATGTCAAGGTGGTGCCTGTGCTGCTGGGCTGGGGCGATCCAGGCGTATCATTTACAGCGGTCATTCAACTGGGTAGCGTAGCTGCGATTCTTTGGTACTTTTGGAATGATTTGTCGTCGGTGACGATGAACTTTCTGCAGGCACTGTCCAAGCGAAACTATCGCTCATCTGACTTTCGCTTGGGCTTAGGAATCGGCCTCGGTACGATCCCGATTGTGGTGGCAGGCTTGTTGATTAAGCTATTTGTGCCCAGGTATGACGAGTCAATTGTGAGATCGACCGGAGCGATCGCGATCACGTCTATTGTCATGGCGGGGCTGCTGGGCCTGGCTGAAATGATTGGCAGCCGCAAGCGCGATTTTCCGAAGCTGACAATGAATGACGGCATTGCGGTCGGCATCGCGCAGATGCTAGCACTGGTACCTGGAGTCTCTCGCTCAGGCTCTACGCTCACAGCCGGATTGTTCTTAGGTCTTAAGCGCGAGACGGCGGCACGATTTTCCTTTTTGCTAGGAATGCCTGCGATTCTGATATCGGGACTGGTTTCGCTGACAGATGTTGTAGGCGCAGATAGTGCAGTTGGCTTGGTGCCGCTGTTAGGCGGGCTGCTGGCGGCAGTGGTGTCTTCTTATTTGGCGATCGCCTGGCTGATTGAGTTCCTCAAAAAGCACAGTACCTGGGCATTTGTTTGGTATCGCCTCGCTTTTGGCGCGGTGCTACTGGCTGGACTCGCGCTCGGCAGGATTGAGAACATATAGCGCTTGATAGGTCAGCAAATGAGTCAGATGTTAGCCAGTGATTTCAGTAATTTTTCGGCAAAAAGAGCGCTAGTGTTAAAGACGATACCTGCTTTTTAGCGCCTGCTATGACGACCGCCACACCGCCAACGCCAACAAGAACAACGTCCATTTCACCCGCGCGGATTACCAGCGTTGTACCCAGATCAATTGCAGAAGAAATTGGATTTGAGGCGGGCGATCGCCTGGTATCTGTTAACGGTGAGCGCCCTCGTGATCTCATCGACTATCGTTTTCTATGCTCAGATGAGGTGCTCGACTTAGAAGTGCTTGATACCAAAGGCGTTTCTCATCACATCGAAATTGAAAAGGACTACGACGAAGAGCTAGGTCTTGAGTTTGAAACCGCGCTATTTGATGGTCTCATTCAGTGCGTCAACCGCTGTCCCTTTTGCTTTATCGATCAGCAGCCGCCCGGTAAGCGAGAAACGCTTTATTTAAAAGATGACGACTACCGGCTGAGCTTTCTATACGGCAGCTATCTGACGCTGACGAATATTCCCCCGGCTGAATGGGAACGCATTGCGCGGCTGCGGCTCTCTCCTTTATATGTATCGGTTCATGCGACGGAAGGAGAGGTGCGATCGCGCCTGCTCAAAAACGACCGTGCCGCTAAAATTCTCGATCATCTGGCCTGGTTCCAAAAGCATCGCCTGCAAATTCATGCCCAGGTCGTGGTGTGCCCCGGCATCAACGATGGCCCGCATTTAGAGCAAACGTTGCGAGATTTAGCCCGTTTTCACAATGGCGATGTACCCGCCGTAGCTTCGGCGGCTGTCGTGCCTGTTGGGCTCACACGCTTTCGCCCCGATCAAGATGAGCTAGTGCCAGTGACCACAGCCAAAGCGCAAGAAGTGATTGCTCAAGTCCAGGCGCTCCAGGCTGAGTTTCAGGCCAAGCTCGGGACAACATTTGCTTGGCTCGCAGATGAGTGGTTTTTAATTGGCCGTCAGCCGCTGCCACCGGAGGAGCACTATGGGTCGTATCCGCAAATTGGCAATGGCGTCGGGTCTATTCGGCTATTTTTAAAGGAATTTGAGGTGGTAGCGCAAACGCTTCCTCACCAAGTTTCAAAACCTCGCACCTACACCTGGGTCGTCGGCAACGCCGTAGAACAGGCTTTCGCCCCTTTAGTAGACCGCCTCAATCAGATTCAGGGTCTCACGGTAAACATGGCCCCGATTAATAGCGACTACTGGGGTCAGGCAATCACCGTAACCGGGCTGCTCACCGGACAGGACATCGCCACACAGCTTAACGACAAACCGCTAGGAGACGCCGTACTGCTCCCGGCTTTAATGCTCAAGCAAGGCGATAGTCAGCGTCCGGACGAAACCTTTTTTTTAGACGACATGTCGCTAGCACAGCTTGAAAATAAACTAAACTGTCCAGTGTTGTCTATTTCGGGGCTTCCAGAGCTGATTGCGGCCTGCTGTGGCTAACCGTTCTACTGATTCTTCTGAGGATGTAACACCAGAGATATCCGGTGCGGTGTTATCTGTCGTATGGTGAGTTGGGGCTGAACGGTCAGTCAAAACACTGAGATAATAAAGCGCAAGTTTAAAGCATCCACATGAGAAATACTTAAAAAAAGCCTTGGCTAGAAACTTAGCGAGTAGGTAAGAGTCATTAATGCTAGGAAACTTTTTTTATAAACTTTAAACTTCTCATCTATGCCCTGACGGTTCGTGGGTGCTCTCGTAGGCCTAGTAACTGACCTTCTATAGCTAGGCGCTACTAAGTTTGAGCGTTATCCATTTTGTTTAAGCCATTGAATCCAAAGTCTATCGAAGCCATCAGCACTATGCGATATTTCAAACCTACTGCCTTTTTGCTGCTAACTCTCAGTGGTTTGGGCTCGTTATTACCCCGTGCTGCAATGGCAGCGTCCGAAGAAACAGAGGTTGATACCCTATCGGTCGCAGAAAGTGCCCCTCCGGCGGCAGCGGATGATGCCTCCTTAATCGCAGGCAACGAACCAATACTAATGGTGAAAAGCATCAATCTACCTTCACTGCTGAAGGGCGCTCAAGAAAATTCAAACAGGGCACTGCTGGCTCAAGCCACAGAGCCTTCTTTTTCCAATCCTCTTAAGACTGATGATGTTGTTGTTGCTATTGAGCAGGCAGCGGCTAAGCCGATGACCCTAAAAGAGTTTAAAGAAGCGACGCGTTCGGATTCACCGTCTCATCGAGAACCGCTCCTTGCACCAGAGCGCCCTACAGTAGAAACCGATAAGCAAATCGTTCCTGTCATCTCTCAGACCCTCTCTCAGGCAGTAGAAGATGACGCTTCAGAAGAACTGCCCTCTTTGAATACAGAGCCGATTGCGCCGCCAGAAGTACCTGAAGCGCCGCCGATGAACTCAGCGCCCACAGAACCGACGCTTGCAGCGCCCACAGCTGATCTTGGCAACCTTCCCGACATCTTATTTGCCGATCCCAACCCGCTCAACGTGCCCTCCAGTGAAGCGGAGATTGACGTTGATCTCAACCCAGTCGTCACGTTAGAGGAAGCCGTCGAACTGGCCTATCGAAACAACCAAACGCTGCAGTCGGCCGTGCTTTCTTTAGAGCAAGCCGATGCCGCTGTGGACGAAGCTAAGGCCAGTCGCCTTCCTACGGCAAATCTGGGGTCAAACCTGACTCGAAATCAACAGGGCGGTGAGAACAACACAACCTTAGATGGAACGTTTCAAGTCAACTACGACCTGTTTACAGGCGGCGCACGCGACGCGTCTATTAGAGCAGCAGAGCTTCAGCGAGAAGTGAGTGTGCTCATTGTTGAGTCGCAACAAGAGCAGCTTCGACTGGTCACGGCTAACTTGTACTACGCTCTGCAAGACGCGGGCGAGCAGATTCGCATTAATCAATCGTTTGTAAATGAAGCAGAGCGTAACCTACGTGACTCTCAGCTCAGACAAGAGGTTGGGGTGGGTACCCGGTTCGATGTGCTGCGAGCAGACGTCCAGCTAGCGAATGCACTACAGTCACTAACGCAGTCACGGTTTAACCAAAACATTGCGCGCAGAGACATCTCTAGATTGCTAAACTTGCCGCCATCTTCTGGGCTCACAGCGACGGCGGTTGCCAGAGCAGAATCCTGGCCCTTAGATTTGGAAGACAGCATTTTGTTAGCCTTTCAGAATCGCTCAGAGCTGGAGCAGCAGCTACGACAGGCCGATCTGAATGAACAGCAGCGGCGGCTCGCCCTCGCAGCCATTCGCCCTCAGGTGAGCTTGTTCGCACAGTACGGTGTTCAGACAACACTCACCAGCAGCATCGGCACGGATAACGAACTAGATGACAGTTCGGCCATTGGCGCTAGATTTAGCTGGCAAGTATTTGATGGGGGCGCAGCGCGAGCGTCGGCGCGGCAGCGAGAAATTGCGGGTGCTATTAGTGAGGAAAGCTTTAGTGAGAACCTTGATCAGATTCGCTTTGATGTAGAGCAGTCTTTCTTCAATTTGCAGGCCAACGAAGAGAATATTTCAACCTCTCAAGTAGCGGTGGCTCAAGCTGAAGAAGCTTTGTCGTTGGCAAACTTAAGATTGCAGGCGGGTGTAGGGACTCAGCTAGATGTGCTGACGGCTCAAAGTGAGTTGACGCAGGCGCAGTCGAACCGGGTAACGGCTATTTTGGGCTATAACCGGTCGCTAGCCTCGCTGCAGCGAGCAGTAAGTAACTTGCAGATTTGATGCCGCTAATAATTTTGTAATGGCTGGTTATGGCTGAGCGATCGCTGAAGTCGGTTCGGGTAAAAGCTGCTCATCGGATTCAGTGAGTACGTTTCGTTGGGCGGATGGGTGCAAGGCGTTTTGGCTGAGTGTGTTGATAATCAGGCCAGATGATTCTTTACAAAGTCGCTCAATAACCTGGTCAGCGGTGAGTAGTCGCTTTAGCACGACCTGTCCAATGGTTGCTTCTGCTGGATGAACGTCCGCTTTTGGCTTTACTTCCAACATCAAAACGTCATCCTCTGTCTGAAAGAGCCAGAGCGTTTCAACATTTTTTTCTTGAATGCACAGTGACTGCCTTTGCAGATGAGGGTGTCGTCGCCTGGCCTGCACGTTCCACTCGCCGCCGAATTCCCATACTCTGCCCGTTGTCCAGCTATCTGATAAAAAGAAGTATTTCACAGTACCACCATTTGGTTTGAGCAAACATCAACTGAACTTGTTAAACATAGTAGGAGCAGCCGGATTGTTATTAACTGAAAAATTAAGGGGTGATAACAATCCCACACCGTTTTTACATTCAAGCTGGGTGCTGTAAATTCTCCCGGATGACCAGCCGCCTTCGAGAAGTATTAAGGGGTAGATGCACCCTGATAAAACGCTTTGGACTTCAGATTTTTCTGAAACTCAAGGCGTTTTTTTTTGCCGTGATTTTGCCGCCTTATTTTTTTGCGCCGTGATACGCTACCTCCAAAGTATTTGAGAGTGCGGATGATGGCTATGCGAGTAGGCTTACTGTTTGGTGGACGTTCGGGAGAACATGAAGTTTCTATTCGCTCAGCAGGGGCGATCGCACAAGCCCTCACGCAAAAAAACAACGCCACCAAGTACGACGTTATCCCGGTGCATATCCGCAAAGACGGTCAGTGGATTAACGGCGAAACCGCCCAGCAAGTTCTGTCCTCTGGACAACCGTTAGCCGATAGCGACGAAGGCACTGATGATATTGCAGCCCGCCTGCCTAACTTCGCGAAGCTGGGCGATATTGACATTTGGTTTCCCGTTTTGCACGGCCCTAACGGCGAAGATGGCACAATTCAGGGCCTGTTTGAAGTGCTGCAAATGCCTTACGTTGGCTGCGGCGTTTTAGGCTCATCGCTGGGCATGGACAAGTTGGCAATGAAGAGTGCCTTTGCTCAAGTGGGTTTGCCTCAGGTGAAGTATCGAGGCGTATCCCGAGCGGAGATTTACTCTAATCCCTGTATTTTTCCGAAGCTGTGCGACGACATTGAAGCGGATTTGGGCTATCCCTGTTTCGTGAAGCCTGCGAACTTAGGATCTTCTGTGGGGATTGCCAAGGCCAGTAACCGCAAAGAGCTAGAGGCAGCTTTAGACAGCGCGGCTAGCTATGACCGCCGGGTGATTGTCGAGGCGGGCGTGGTTGGGCGTGAAGTGGAGTGCTCAATATTAGGCAACGATAATCCGAAGGCGTCGGTGCTGGGTGAGACGAAGTTTAGCACTGACTTTTATGACTATGAGACGAAGTATACCGATGGCGGCGCTGAGCTGTTGATTCCTTCGCCTGTGCCGGATGGGGTGCGCGATCGCATCCAAGAAATGGCCATTCAAGCCTTCCAAGCCATCGACGCTGCCGGTATCGCCCGCGTTGACTTCTTTTACATCGAAGCCACCGGCAAAATTCTCATCAACGAAATCAACACCATGCCCGGTTTTACCGCCACCAGCATGTACCCGATGATGTGGAAAGCCTCCGGCGTTGACTTTCCTGAACTGGTAGACAAGTTGATTCAGCTAGGATTAGAGCGAACGGCATAGTCTTCTGATGTGTTCGAGCGGGTTTCCTCATCTGCAAACTCTGCCGACTCATCTTCTTCATCGTCAAAGTCTTCCTGGCTAAGCACCATAGAGCGCGTGAGCCAGTGCTCATCTAACTTGCAGATAAGGCGAGCATTGTTGTAAGCCTGACGCATGGTCAAAACGGTGTGGCCGATGTACTTGCCTGACGGCTCACGCCTCACAACTAGAGCCAAATCAGCGGTATTTTCGTCGGCTAGGCACAGGGGCAACAGCAAATCGATACTGTTGATTTTGGGATAGTAGGTGGGGACGGCGGTGGTGTAGTTAACCTGAGTTCTTCTAAGCGATCGCTCCAAAGCTTCCTCTAGCTTACGAACGATGTTTCTGTAGCCAGCCGGGTCAGCATCTAAGGCGTTTGTGAAGGCGCGTTTGTAGTCAAAGAACTCGGGCGTGGTCAGACCTTGAGTACTGCGAGGCGTAAAATCTGCGGGTGCGTACTGTTCTAAAAAGTCGATGGGCAGTCTGGCCATGTTGTCTTTGACGACGTGCTGCCAGTCTACCTGGGGGGCTCCAGCGGCTAAGTGATAGAAGGCCTGATCTGCGTTGGCAAGGTAGTTGGCTGCGATGGGAAGCTGCGTGAACTGGGCGACGAGTTTCTTACCGATGTAGCCTTCACCTGCGATGCAAAAATCTAAGTTCCACTGCGGTTGACCTTGCGTCAGTAGGCCATAGATGGGCCGAAGCAACGTATCAAGTAGCCCTGTGTTGAAGGCGCGATATTTAGGATGGGTGCTGGTGAGGACTTTGCCTTCGTGCTGCAAACGAATGAAGGTGTAGCGAAGGTAGCTTTTGAGAATGGGGTAGGCGAACTCGGCGGGAGGCTGGGGGCCAAAGTACCAGTTTTCAGGGAGGGCGATCGCAGCCAGTTCACTCACCTTTTCGTTCAGCACCTCTACCGAAAACCCTGCGAACCGAGACAGCGGCTCAATGTTTCTACTCATAGCAGGCGCAGATGTCACCTTCCCATTGGTATCAACAACACGAGTCTTTCTAACAGGTGTTGGGAAAGCTGGGCTTTTAACTGGCTTCTTGGGTCGTTCGATGAGCCGCGTTGGCGTAGCCTCTCCACGGGAGAATCGCCGTAATCTCACATAGTCAGGGCTATTGTCCTTAAACTCTATAAGGTCGGTTCTATTGCTAATAAAAGACTTAAAATCACTAAACCCATATCGCTGCGGAGAAAATGAGGCGTCTTCTTCAATAACAGCCGATCTCAAGCTTTCTAAGTGCACCCAGCCATCTGCGCTCTGATACGATTTGAGCGCATTGCTGAGCAGCCGCTTTGTATCTGTAACCGGCCTCACGTAGTACACCGGCGCAGCATTTGAGCTGCCTGACTTAGGCTCCACCCGTTCCATCTCTACGAGGTCTGGCACCGCTTCTAACAGGTCTATCAGCTTCGTGAAATTATATTTTTCGTAGGAAAATGTGGCGTCTTGCTTCCTTAAAAGTGCGCCAACCTGCGCGGCATGAGTGCGCTTTTGACGCGGCAGTTGGTATATGGCCTGATAGATAAGCTGCCTAAGCGGGGCTGATTCTGGCAGTACTTCAACTGTGGCATCTGAGTCTGCGGGGCGAGCTGCTACCTGGCCGCCGCTGAAGAGACGTTGAAAAAATTTGGAAATTGAGTGGAATAGGGATCTCATCGGATAGGGCTATAGGCCAAATAACGCTCGGGTCAACGGTTGGCGTTATCTAGACATGACGAATTTAACCCTAGCGTAGCGAGTACATGGTGAAATAACAGATATTTGCGGCACAAACCGCGAGAATGGAGGGCGCTATGCACAGTTTATGAAACTATTTTAAGGCGAAAAGACTGTTAGCTGACTACAAAATCGGTGTATTGCCTGACGTGAGGATTTTTCGGTTTCAGTATAGCTGTGACCTAATCGTACGCATTGCCTCTAAAACAAATATCGTAAACGTAGACTACTTGACTGTCTAAATCCGCCCTGAAAATAATTCGGCACTTACCCGAACGAATTCTAAAGAAGCCTTGCCAATTGCCTTTAAGTTTTTTAATGTCGAGTTCGTCAAAAGGAATGGCTTGCCGCTTCTCCAGTGAATCCTTCAATCGGATTATTTTTGACCGAATCCCTTGCTGCTGAGTGCTATCTAGCTTAGGAAGAAACTTGCTCGCGCTTTTGCTAAATTCAACCTTCATTATCAAGCCAATCAGTCATATCAACAAAATCGCTCTGCTTATATGCTGAGGGCGAGCCAGATGAACGATCAATTTCGGCTTGCTCAGCGTCGCTAACTTCAGGAATAACCGACTGCCACAGGCTGAACCATTCTTCCTTCAGCACTTCTCGAACGCTTTCTTTGATAAGTGCCTTCAGCGATTGGGTATCTAGCGTGATGGGTGTGTTCATAATCTCAAAAAGCCAAGTAGCCGAAATAGTGCGTTTGTTTTGTATTTTACTGGCTAAAGCTTGGCTCGAATGGGCTATGCGCTGTTAATTATGTGCGATCGCTCTCACCCTAATCGTCCCACCGCCTATGAGTTAGGTGGTAAATTTACGGAAACTGATATTTGGATAGCTTTGCGATGGGATGGCCTTGGCAGCGGCAGAAAAAACAGGCAAAGCGTGAGCCTAGACTTGAGCCGCTGTCTGATCGTAAGTATGAGCAGCTATTTTTAGCACTGTTGGAGGATGTAGCGGAGGGGAAATCGCCAGAACAAATACAGGCTCGATTAGGCGATCGCCGCAATGACCGTAGCTTTGTCAGTTGGCTGCGGCGGTATGGCCAAAAGCTGTTGCAACAACCAGCGGAGAATGCTGCATTGGCACCGCGAATGGTGGAACTGGCTACGGCTGGGCTGGGTGAGTTGAGCGTTGTTTCTAAAGAAATAGGTGAACGGTTGCGTACGAAGGCCGCAGAGTCGCCACCTAAAACCCTGACAGGAGACGAACCACCAAAGACCGAAGCCTCTGATCTGCCGTCTGCGAAGCCGCTGGCAGAAGGTGATAGTCAGGCAGATTTTTACTTTCAGCAGGGAAACGATGCTTACTTGAGAGGTAATTTTAGAGGCGCGATCAAAGCCTATGACCAAGCCTTATCGATTAAACCTGACGGTTATGAAGCGCTTTCTAACAAAGGCTTATCGCTCGATCACTTAGGCCGATATGAGGAAGCGATCAAGGCCTATGACCAAGCCTCATTGATTAAACCTGACGATCATGTAGCGCTTTCCAATAGAGGCCTATTGCTCGATCACTTAGGCCGATATGAGGAAGCGATCAAGGTCTATGACCAAGCCTTATCGATTAAACCTAAGGATTACATAGTGCTTTCTAACAAAGGCTTATCACTCGATCACTCAGGCCAATATGGGGAAGCGATCAAGGCCTATGACCAAGCCTTATCGATTAAACCTGATGACTGCGAAACTCTCGTAGCCAAAGGTGTAGCCTACAACAATTCAGAGCGTTACTTTTATGCACTAGAAATAATTAAGCAAGCGTTAGCTATCGATAATTCAAAAGCTCACGCGTTTTACGTAAAAGGTTATGCATTGACTCGTCTCAATTTATACGAGGAAGCCATTGCTGCTCACGATGTGGCTTTATCAATTGAGCCTGATCATTTTAATGCATGGCTTGATCGTGGCTCAGCCGCTGGCAAGTCCCTCCAATGCAACGTACCAGTTGCTTTTTCACTACCTGTCGCCTTACAAGACATATCTCTCAATCAGCGCGGTTATGAAGGACAACTCGCCTGCTGTACCATCGGCCTTAATCACGTCTTAAAGGACAAAAACCCCGAGGGCTGGGGTCTCCTTCACTATGAGACAGGCCGTGCCCACTACTTCCACGGTCGCTTCCTTCCTCAATCCCATATCTACCTCTCTCAGGCCGCATCATCTTATCAATCCGCACTTACCACCCTTACCACCTTCCCTGCTCGTCACCTCAAAGTTCTAGCCGCTGCCATCCGAGCCTATCTCGGCCTTGGAAATTTGGAACTGGTTGAGCAATACCGTGAGCAAGGGCTAGAAGTTCTGCGTAAGCTTCTAAACAACGCGTCAACCCCGTCTAGCAAGCAACGATTAGAAAGACAATTCTCTAGCTTCAGCCAACTCCAAGTCGATAGCCTCATCCGTGAAACCAATCCCATCACCGCTTTAGAAACCGCCGAACGCTACAAAAACCGAACCCTCACCTGGATTCTCGACATTTGGCAAGAACAAATCACTAGCCCAAGCTGGGCCAACATGCAAACTCTGCTCACTCCAGGCACTGCCACCATTTACTGGCATCTCAGCCCCGACAGCCTCACTACCTTCATTCTCACTGCTGATAAAAACGAACCCATCGCCCGTACCCAATCAACAAAAGAGCTAGAACCTTTGCTCAAAAAATGGAATCAGCAATATCAGAATTATCGCGGCAAAGGTAAAGCCGCTGAAGCACACAAAGACTTCGACACCTGGCGCACTAATTTACAAGGCTCTCTACACGAGCTGAAAACAATCCTCAAAATCTCTGAACTAGAAACCCATCTACAAAACGTCTCACAGCTTTTGCTCATCCCCCATCGCGATCTCCACTGCCTGCCACTTCACGCACTTTTCTCCGATTCATTCACCATCAGCCATCTTCCCAGCCTGCAAGTTGGCCGAACTCTGAAGCAGCGAGCCGTTTCAACCACACCTCGGGCTGAGCTGCCTTTACTGACGATTGCTGATCCAAGCAGCGATACTCCCCGACTAGAATCCGCTCAAATCGAGGCCATCCTCATCAGCCAGCTATTCGAGCAAGTCAATACCGTAAAAAGCAACCAAGCCACCCTCCCCACCGTCACCGCCAAACTCTGTCAACCCAATCGCATCTTCAACTTTTCTGGCCACGCCTGGGCCGAACGTCAGCCCAAACATTCCGCCCTCTACCTACAAGGCGAAGACCGCCTCACCGCCGAAACCATCTGCCAGCTAACAACCCTTAAAAGCTACGAGCTAATCACCCTTTCCGCCTGCGAAACCGCCGTCACCGGCATCCAAACCATCGAATCTGACTACGTAGGTCTCGTCAGCGCCTTTCTCACCGCCGGAGCCGCTAATATCATCAGCACCCTCTGGACGGTCGAATCCGAATCTAACGCCTGGCTAATGGTCACCTTTTATCAGCACTATGTAGCTGGCGACTCACCCGCCGTCGCCCTCAAAAAAGCTCAGCACTGGCTGCGCACCTTGACGTATGCAGATCTTGCTGACTGGCTTCAGGTGCAGCAAAACCAGCTAGATAGTTGCATTCATCCAAACGCTTATGACGCGATCGCCGCTCGAATCGGGGATATTCAATCAGACCCCAGTAAAATAGAATCAGAAAAACCCTACGCCGAGCCCTACTACTGGGCCGCTTTCACCGTCACCGGCTATCTCTCATGAGAATCGAAGACCAACAGAACATAGGTGAACAAGACTACAGCGAGCAGACGCTTGAAGCTTGCGTGTTAGCGATCGCCCAATGGAAAGGCACCCTTTCGCCCAAACTACAGCAACAGATTCAAGAAATAGGCAAACACGTAAGCGCCAACGATACGGCCGCAAATGAACTCCGCAACCTCTTAGTCAATAGCGAACTAAAAGACAGCTACGAATCAGCTCGCCGTGAGCTATTTCAAAAAGGCAGCGTTCGAGAAAGATTCAAAAGTGGTGGTGAGGCTACGCTACCGAGGAATCGATTCATTTCAGAAATTGCTGAATTCGTACTGACCGTTGAGGATATGTCAGCCGCTGCCCGTCAGCTTGTCACGCATCCAAAATGGAAAGCACGGGCCGCAAGCTCATCAGAAGATACTCAAACCTTTTTTCAAGTGCTTACAGACAGCGTTTTAGGCTTAGACGCTCTGGCTGTAGAATTGCTTACCATTTTAGATAAAGACACTTATACCTTAAGCCAGCTTGCCTACAGAGCCGAACGCCCTGAAGAACAAGTCGAGCCAGTTCTCAATAGCCTCTGGCATCAAAACTATGTCAGGCCACTCAGCTCTACCGTTTTAGGCAATATTTTTGGGCCACTAAACATCTTCACGCCCAAGCCAAGCACCTTGCCCGAAAACGCTCACTATTTGGGGCTCACCGCCAAAGGCTACTACGCCCTTCATCCACATCCGCTCTATCTCGCGCTTACCCAATCAAAATAGCCAGCTAAAATAGCCAAACCAAACCAGTGCAGCTACAAACCGCCATAGATTGGCTACCTCAAATCGCGATCGCTGCCTTCGCAGGATTCATCCATCAGTGGCTCGCCACCCGCGAATTAACTCAAAGCCTACGCCGGTTTCCTTTCTTTCACAAAAACAAAAGCTCCGCATACTGGACTTACAAGCTTTTCTCCTTTTTCCTGGCTGCCTTCGTATTTTGGGCCGTCATACCAACCATATTCCGCATAGATGCCCCTAGCGTCCAACGAGATTGGAAAGACCCAAACTTGTGGGGAATGGCTTTGGCCGTAGGATTCTACTTTCGACACTTTTTAGATGCCCCGATTAGCCTCGTTGCGCTAGGCGTATTTGACATTGGGCCGGGATATCACAAACTCATGGGCATCTTTCGCGACACCATCATCACCGCCCAGCAAGACAAAACTCAAAATCTCTGGGAAACCATAGGTAGAGATCTCAGAGAAGCCGCTGCACAAACCAAACAGAAAAACTATACCAACGGTCATCAGTTCCTCCGAGACTCGCTAATACCGGCTAGAAGCACAAAGAATGGAATCTCAAAAGTCCGTGCAGCCGATTTAAAAGGTCGTTTAGATGCGATTCTTCCTCGCCGCTCTGACAAGGTTCTACCGGCAAGTTTTCGCACTGATTTATCAGATACGACCATAGAACTTCTTAACTGGTTGCTGGACGAAAGCTTAATTTCGTGCGATCGCCTACCCCAGGTTCTAGAAGCTTTCGGCTGTTATCAATGTGCACAAACGTATTTCCCAAACGCAACTAAAGGCAGGCGATCGCACCCATAACCTTGTAGTACGCTAATAAGCTGCAATCTCTATTAGCTGAATCTATATGTCTGTTCGCGTTCGCATTGCGCCTAGCCCCACCGGAAACCTACACATTGGCACGGCCCGCACCGCCGTCTTTAACTGGCTATTCGCTCGCAACCAGGGTGGTCAGTTTTTGCTGCGAATTGAAGATACCGATCTAGAGCGCTCGAAGCCTGAGTACACGCAGAACATTATGGACGGGCTGAAATGGCTAGGGATGGATTGGGATGAAGGCCCGTTCTATCAGTCGCAGCGACTAGAGATGTATCGCGAAAAAATTCAGGAACTGTTGGATAAAGGGCTGGCCTATCGGGCGTATGAAACACCAGACGAGCTGAATGCAATGCGTGAGGCGCAGCAGGCCCGGAAGGAAGCACCCCGCTATAACAACCAGCATCGAAGCCTAACAGATGAGCAGGTTGCTGAGTTTGAGGCCGAAGGGCGGCAGGCAGTGATTCGTTTCAAAATTGACGATGGCCGTGAGGTGAAGTGGAACGATTTGGTGCGCGGAACGGTGAGCTGGAAGGGACGTGACCTAGGTGGCGATATGGTGGTGTCGCGCGCGTCTTCTAAAGGCGATGTGGGTCAGCCGCTGTATAACTTTGTGGTGGTCGTAGACGATGCAGATATGAAGATCAGCCACGTGATTCGCGGTGAGGATCATGTGGGGAATACGCCGAAGCAGATTTTGCTGTATGAGGCGATGGGCATGGATGTACCTGTGTTTGCGCATACGCCGCTGATTTTGAATGAGTCGGGGGCAAAGCTGTCTAAGCGGGACGGCGTGACGTCGGTGAACGATTTTCGGCAGATGGGCTTTACGGCTGAGGCGCTGGCGAACTATATGACGCTGCTAGGCTGGTCTGCGCCGGATACTCAGGAGCTATTTACGCTCGAAGCGGCGGCGAAGCTGTTTAGCTTTGATCGAGTAAATAAGGCTGGGGCCAAGTTTGACTGGGACAAGCTCGACTGGATTAACTCTCAGTATTTGCATGAGCAGCCTGCTGAGGAATTACTGCCGCAGCTCATGCCGTATTGGGACGAGGCGGGCTATGGCTTTGATGCTGAAGCCGATAAGGGCTGGTTGATGCCGCTAACGGCGATGATTGCGCCGAGTTTGACGCGGCTAAAAGACTGTGTGGAGCTAGGTCACTTTTTTGCTGAGCCGACGATGGACTTTAGTGAGAAGGCGACGGAGCAGCTACAGAAGGACTGTGTGGCTGAGGCGATGCAGGCGGTGCTAGATGCGGTGAAGGGTACGCCGATTGATGGGGCGGAGGATGCGAAGGGCGTGATCGACCAGGTGACGAAGGCGCAGGGCGTGAAGAAAGGATTGATTATGCGATCGCTCAGAGCCGCCCTCATGGGAGACATGCAAGGCCCAGACCTGGTTGAATCCTGGATCATCCTGCACCGTAGAGGCTTCGATCAGCAGCGATTAGAAAAAGCTGTCGCCGTCGCAAAAGCCTGACATCAAAAGGCATAAAGATTGCCTAGACGGCTTAAAAACTAGCTTTTTCAGAATTCTCTTTGCTCGACAGTAAGAATTTACGTTAAATTTAGTAAAGACGAGTCTCATAAAACTTGCGATCGCTTAGCAATCTGTTAGTAGCAGCCAGTACTTTTATTTCAGTACTGTTTGATTTCCTAAGATTCACGCGATCGCCCAGTCATGAGCACCGCTCGCATCGCTTGAAATAAGCACACGTGCCAGCGGCTTTATCAACAACAGAGGCCAACCGAGTTTATGAAAAACTTTTCTTGGAAAACTGCCCTCCTGTGGACACTGCCCATCCTCTTGGTTGGATTTTTCTTTTTGCAGAGTTCCATCGGTAGCGCAAGTCCCGCCGATTCAGGTCGTAATACTGCTAGCACTAGCATGACCTACGGTCGATTTTTGGATTATCTAGACGCTGGACGCGTCACCAGCGTTGACTTCTACGACAGTGGCCGCACGGCAATCGTTGAAGCCGTCGATCCTCAAATTGACAACAAAGTACAGCGCTGGCGCGTTGATTTGCCAGGGAATGCACCTGAGCTGGTCGAACGTCTGCGGACATCTGATATCAGCCTAGATTCTCATCAGCCTCGTCAAGAAGGCGCAATCATCGGCATCTTAGGGAACCTACTCTTTCCTATCCTGCTCATTGGTGGCTTGTTCTTCCTCTTCCGTCGCTCTAATGGCGGTGCAGGTGGCCCCGGCCAAGCCATGAACTTTGGTAAATCCAAAGCACGCTTCATGATGGAAGCCAATACGGGCGTCATGTTTGACGACGTAGCCGGTATTGAAGAAGCCAAGGAAGAATTGCAAGAAGTTGTGACGTTCTTGAAGAAGCCCGAGCGCTTTACAGCAATCGGCGCGCGCATTCCTAAAGGTGTGCTGCTTGTCGGCCCGCCTGGAACGGGTAAAACACTTTTGGCTAAGGCCATTGCGGGTGAGGCCGGTACGCCGTTCTTCTCCATCTCTGGTTCTGAGTTCGTTGAAATGTTTGTCGGTGTCGGTGCATCCCGTGTGCGCGACCTGTTCAAAAAAGCCAAAGAAAACGCCCCTTGCATCATCTTTATTGACGAGATTGACGCCGTAGGCCGCTCTCGTGGTGCCGGTATTGGTGGTGGTAATGACGAGCGTGAGCAAACGCTCAACCAGCTACTGACTGAAATGGACGGTTTTGAAGGTAACACCGGCATTATCGTGATTGCTGCAACCAACCGAGCTGACGTGCTTGACTCGGCGCTATTGCGTCCCGGTCGCTTTGACCGTCAGGTTTCGGTTGATCCGCCAGACATCAAAGGCCGTCGCGAAGTGCTTGAAGTGCACGCTCGCGATAAGAAAGTCGCTGATGATATTTCTTTGGATGCGATCGCCCGCCGCACCCCAGGTTTTACCGGTGCAGACCTTGCCAACCTCCTCAACGAGGCCGCCATTCTCACCGCTCGCCGCCGCAAAGAAGCGGTCACCATGCTCGAAATTGACGACGCCATTGACCGCGTAGTAGCAGGTATGGAAGGCACGCCGCTCACAGACGGTAAGAGCAAGCGCTTGATTGCCTATCACGAAGTGGGTCACGCTATCATCGCCACGATGATCAAGGCGCACGACCCGCTACAAAAGGTCACACTCATTCCTCGCGGTCAGGCTCAAGGTTTGACCTGGTTCACGCCAAGTGAAGACCAAATGCTGATTTCTCGCGCACAGCTAAAAGCTCGCATCTGCGGTGCCTTGGGTGGACGTGCGGCTGAAGACGTCATCTTCGGTGGAGACGAGATTACAACGGGTGCAGGGAATGACTTGCAGCAGGTCACGAACATGGCTCGCCAAATGGTGACTAAGTTCGGCATGTCTGAAGACCTTGGCCAGCTCGCGCTAGAAAGCGAGCAGGGTGAAGTATTCTTGGGCGGAAGCTGGGGCGGTCGCTCTGAGTACTCTGAGGAGATTGCTTCTCGAATCGACGCAGCCGTTCGTGACATCGTGAAAGAATGCTACGACAACACCGTGAGAATCATTCGAGAAAACCGCGATGTGATTGACCGTGTGGTTGATCTGCTGATTGAAAAGGAATCCATTGATGGTGATGAGTTCCGCCAAATCGTGAGCGAGTATACAACTGTGCCTGATAAAGAGCGCTTTGTCCCTCAGCTCTAGATTTTTAAACGCTGGGTCTTCATCAAGAAGCCATCGATTGAGCATCCAGATTAGTTAAATGAGAAGGGGCTATCCATTCAGCGGGTAGTCCCTTTTTATATTTTAAGAATTGAATTTCTACCCTCACTCTATTTTTCTCTGGCAAGAGCTTAAGAAAAGTTTTTGTTTTGGAACATTTCTATTTAAGCTGATGAAGTTGTTCACACATGTTCTATGCCTACGCTCTACATTGCGGTGACAAATCACGGCTTTGGTCATGCAACTCGAGCCGCTTCTATTGCGACCGAAATTCGTCACTTAGCAGCGGCAGCGGGCCTTCCTTTAAAGCTGATTATGGCGACGAAGGCTCCGGGGTGGCTGCTAGACAGCTATCTGAAAGATGATTATGTCCATCGCCCGGTAAGTTTTGATGTAGGCGTATTGCAAAGTGACAGCCTCACCATGGACAAGCCTGCTACGCTGCGGGAAATGCAGTCTATTCAATCGCGACAGGAGCAGCTCATTGAACAAGAGGCTGCTTTTATAAAAGAGGCGGGTGTGGACTTAGTGCTGGCTGATATTCCGCCCTTAGTGGGAAAAATTGCGAAGGCGGCGGGGGTGTCCTGTTGGTTTATTGGTAACTTTAGCTGGGACTTTATCTATCGGCCTTGGAAAGAGTTTGCAGCGATCGCAGACTGGATTGATGAATGCGTGAGCTATGGCGATCGCACCTTCCGTCTTCCCTTTGCCGAACCCATGTCAACGCTCCCTAACGTGACAGACGTGGGTCTAACCGGTGGCATTCCTACCTACAGCGAAGCGCATTTACGCGGCCTTCTCAAAAGCGACGTACCGCCTGAACGCACCGTATTGCTAACGTTTGGCGGACTAGGCCTTTCTTCTATTCCCTACAAAGCGCTGTTAGATTTTCCAGAGTGGCAGTTTTTAACGTTTGATCAAAATGCGCCCGATATGCCGAATCTGTATCGCGTGCGCGATCGCAAAATGCGGCCCGTAGACTGGATGGTTGTGTGCGATCGCGTCTTTTCAAAACCGGGCTATAGCACCTTTGCCGAAGCCTGCTTACTCGACAAAGGCATCATCACCATCACCCGTGAAGGCTTTGCCGAAGCGCAGATCTTAATTGATGGCATTCAAAATTACGCCCACCACCGCGTCGTAGATGCCAGCGATTTCTTCAGTGGCGACTGGTCTTTTTTAACGGAAGCACTGCGGCCACCGCGTGAAACAGCCACCTTAGACAAAGGGGGCAGAAGTGCGATCGCCTCAGCCGTCATGACTCATTTTCAAAGCCTCAAAACCCCAGGCAAAATAATAGACAAAACCCGAAAACCACAAGGTGCGATAAGCTGAGGGGATGTATTCAGCGGTCTAATCAATTCCATGGTGGCGACTCCAAACGCAGCTCACGCCCAGCCCATTCACTATCAACAGGTCTTGCGGCTAACCTCTCAGGGCAAGTCGCTAGGCAGGTTCACCCGCAAGGTGAGCGATGCAGTGGCCGCTTCGGGCGTGCGAACTGGGCTGTGCTCTATTTTTGTACGCCACACGTCGGCGAGCCTGGTGATTCAAGAGAATGCCGATCCAGATGTGCTGGCTGATATGGAAACGTTTTTGTCTCAGCTAGTGCCTGAAGGTAACGACTACCGGCACAGTGACGAAGGGCCAGATGACATGCCCGCACATATTCGTACGGCGCTGACGCATACCTCTGAGCAAATTCCGATTATGGATGGGCGGCTAGCGTTAGGAACCTGGCAGGGGATTTATTTGTGGGAGCATCGCGATCGCCCGCAAACCCGAGAAGTTGTTGTTCATATCACAGGCTACTAAAAACATATGAACAACCCAAACGACCCCTGGCAAGAAGCTAAAGACGGTGGCGCTGCCAGGAAAAAGCAAGAAAAGAAAAAGTACGGCGGCACTGCCCACAAATTCGCTGCGCCCAACTACAAAGGCGTCAAACAAAAGCCGTTCAAGCCTTCAACGCCTAAGCCAAAACTGAAGAGCCAGACGATAAGTCAGACGACAAGTCATTCAGTTGAGATGCCCGTAAAAGCAGACTCCGATGCCCCCATCGACTATCCAATCGTGCCGCTGGACAATTCGTCTGCCGTTGAAATTAAAGGCAAGCCTAACATTAGCCAGGGCCTGATTCCCACCGCAGCCCCGGACTTTAGGTCTGGTTTTATCAGCATTGTAGGCCGTCCTAACGTTGGCAAGTCTACGCTGATGAACTATTTGGTAGGGCAAAAGATCGCCATCACCTCACCGATTGCACAAACGACACGGAATCGTCTACAGGGCATTTTGACCACGCCTCAAGCACAAATTATTTTTGTAGATACGCCAGGAATACACAAGCCTCATCACGAGCTGGGCAAAGTGCTGGTAAAAAATGCTCGCGTGGCGATTAATTCTGTGGACGTAGTGCTGTTTGTGGTTGATGCGACGTCTCCTGCGGGTAAGGGCGATTTATTTGTTGCTGATTTGGTGTCAAAAAGCAGTCGTCCAGTTGTTTTGGGCATCAACAAAATTGATCAGATCAGTGAAAGTGGACGCAAGGCCGCTGAGATAAAGGCAAGCTACGAAGCGCTGGCCGAGGAGTATGGCTGGGACGTGGTGAAGTTCTCTGCGCTGACGGGAGAAGGATTAGAGACGTTGCAAACTCAGCTCGTGGATAAGCTAGAGACAGGGCCTTATTACTATCCGCCTGACTTGGTGACTGACCAGCCAGAGCGGTTCATTATGGGTGAGCTAATTCGAGAGCAGGTGTTGTTGCATACGCGTGAGGAAGTGCCACATTCAGTTGCGATCGCCATCGATCGTGTAGAAGAAGACGAAAAGATTACCCGCATCCTCGCCACCGTCAACGTAGAGCGCAAGTCGCAAAAAGGCATTCTGATCGGCAAAGGGGGTCTGATGATGAAAGCGATTAGTACCGCTGCTCGTGAGCAAATGCAAAAGCTCGTAGCCGGTCAAGTGTATTTGGAAGTGTTTGTGCGCGTGCAGTCCCGATGGCGACAGTCGAGTACGCACCTAGCTGAATTTGGCTACAAAGTAGAACAGTAGAAAGCGCCTGACTGTTGAAAATGAAGTGATTAGGCCCTTATGCTACTAGCAATATCCTAACAGGTACCCTGATATTCCAGGAACCTGCTAAGACAAGCCACTTAATCAGTGCGGGCGATCGCGCGATCGCTACGCCTTAAACTTTTCAGCAATCCGCTTCATTGCCTCTTCCACATTTTCGCGACTGTTAAACGCCGAGATTCTGAAATAACCTTCGCCCGCAGCCCCAAAGCCCGATCCTGGCGTTCCAACAATATTACAAGCGTTCAACAGTTTATCGAAGAAATCCCAGCTAGTGAGACCATCTGGTGTTTTAACCCACACATACGGTGCGTTTACACCGCCATATACTTTAATGCCAGCGGCCGTTAGTTTCTCTCGAATAATTCGAGCATTCTCCAGATAGAAATTCACCAGTTCCTTGGTCTGTTGCTGTCCAGACTCAGAGTAAATCGCCTCTGCCGCCCTTTGAACGACATAGGAAACACCGTTGAACTTAGTCGATTGGCGACGATTCCATAGCTTCCAAATTTCTACGTCAGAGCCGTCTGTTGATTTTCCTGTCAGTGACTTTGGCACGACCGTAAGCGCACAGCGAGTACCCGTAAAGCCTGCATTCTTTGAGAATGACCGAAACTCAATGGCACAGTCCCGAGCACCTTCAATCTCATAAATAGAGTGTGGAATAGCATCGTCAGTGATGAACGATTCGTAGGCGGCATCAAACAGAATGATAGAGCCGTTCTGCTTGGCATAGTTCACCCAGGCCTTGAGCTGATCTTTGGTCATGGTTGCGCCAGTTGGGTTGTTTGGCGAACACAGATAAATCAAATCAACTTTGTCAGACGGAATGCTAGCGGCAAAGTCGTTGTCTGCGCTGATAGGCAAATAGGTAATGCCTTCATATTTTCCACTGTCGTCGGCTTCGCCCGTGTGGCCTGCCATGACGTTGGTATCTACATATACGGGGTAGACCGGATCGGTCACAGCAATACTGTTGTCGTCACCAAAAATATCGAGGATGTTGCCGCAGTCGCACTTGGAGCCGTCAGAGATAAAGATTTCAGAGGCGTCAATGTCACAGCCGCGTGACTGGAAATCATTTTTGGCGATCGCTTCTCTCAGCCACAGGTATCCCTGCTCAGGCCCATAGCCTCTAAAAGACGCGCGATCGCCCATCTCCTTAACCGCCGTAATCATCGCCGTCCGGCAGGCTTCAGGCAACGGCTCCGTCACGTCTCCAATGCCGAGCTTAATCACAGGCGCATCCGGATTTTGCTCCGTATAGGCTTTCACCCGGCGGCCAATTTCAGGAAACAGATAGCCCGCTTTAAGCTTTAAATAGTTGTCGTTAATCGTTGTCATAGTTATTGCAGAAGTTCGTTGGTAAGCCGGTATCGATCTTATCAGGCGTTCAGTATGGATTATCTTGAACTCATCACTCATTCATGACCGCCCTTCGCCCAACGCCTTATGCTCCACACTCGTACAGCCTGGATCTTTGATATGGACGGCACGCTCACTGAAAGCCTCCATGACTTTCCAGCCATTAGCCGCGCCCTCGGCCTTCCTGACAACGAGCCCATACTCGAAGCACTAGATCGCTTATCACCCGCAAAAGCCGCTAAATGTAATCAGCAGCTTGCTGAAATTGAACTAGATATTGCCCGAAAAGCGACCCCTCAGCCCGGTGCTCACGACCTATTAAGCGAGCTAAAAAGTCAGGGCAAGCGCGTCGGCATCCTTACCCGCAACACCAAAGACATCGCACATGAAACCCTGGCCGCTTGTGGTCTGGCCGATTTCTTTGCACCCAGCGATATTTTAGGCCGTAGCTGCTGCGCCCCAAAACCCAAACCGGACGGTATTCTTCAGCTATTATTGGCATGGTCAAAAGCGCCTGCAGATGCCGTTATGACGGGCGACCATAAGTTCGACTTACTCGCAGGCCGTAGCGCAAAGGCAGTAGCTGTCTATCTAGATCCTCAAGGCAAATTTCCTTGGAGGGCATATGCTGACTACGCCGTTACCAGCTTGGAGCAGCTACGCCAGCTAAATTAGAGTCGCACAAATACTTATCTGCATCAGTCACTTTTCTAAGAAGGTATAAATGCTCATTGACATTTAAGTTGACATTTGTTCGGCACCTCTGTTACATTTGTTAATGTAGATATTGATACCCTTCCTACTGAGCTGAATCCACTTTTGATAAAGGGTTTTGAAGCAGGCCGGTGTCACGCCCTACGCAAAAATTTATCTAGGTATAAGGAATCTTGCATAATGGCTATCGTTCTGACACTGGTAATTGTTGGCTGGCTACTTGCATTCGCACTCGGCTCCCAGGCTGGTTTTGAGAATCAGCCCGATGTTAAGCCCGTGCCTGCTCAGGCCGCTAAAAGCGGCGAAGCGGCTACTTATGGCAAGACAGCATCCGCTTCCTAGTTCGACTGAGATCGCTAAAATACGAATTAAGTTTTGAACTTTAAAGCGCCGCGAGAAAGCTCGTGGCGCTTTTGGTATGTTGGTTTCTGATCTGACGAATAGTCGCTTCAATACTTATTGATTATTCGTTTGCTGAATAAACCTGAACGTTTCCTCAGGTGTCATGGGCTTCGCAAAGTAAAAGCCCTGTATGTTTCGGCACCCCAATTTGCGCAGGCCTTCAAGCTGCGTTTCAGTTTCTACGCCCTCTGCGACAATGCCCATTTCTAAGCTGTCAGCTAAGTCAATAATCGTGCGCACAATTTCTGTGTTTTCACCGCGATCGCCAATGTTTTGTACAAAAGAGCGATCGATTTTAAGAATATCTATCGGTAGCTGCTGAAGCCGACTGAGCGACGAGTAACCAATGCCAAAATCATCAATATACAGTCCGACATGAAGCGCTCTTAATGACTTGAGGACTTCTAACGCCTCAACTGAATTCTGCATAATTGCGGTTTCAGTAATTTCTAATCTAAGATTTTCTGCTGGGAACTGCGTCTCTTCTAAAATTGCTTTTACCTGCGTAACCAAATCATTTTGAGCAAGCTGCCTTGCCGAAATATTCACATTGAGCTTGATGGTTTTATTAAGCGACTTTTGCCACTGACCAACCTGCTGACACGCTTCTTTCAGCACCCACTGACCAATGATTGTAATCACACCCGTTTCTTCCATCACGGGAATGAACTCACCGGGAGAAATAGATCCGTGCTGAGGATGATGCCAGCGAATCAGCGCTTCTACGGCAACTATCTTATTGCAGCTAATGTCCATAACCGGCTGATAGCGTAGCTTCAGCTCTTTGCGCTCTACGGCAAATTGAGCTTGAGTAGCTATCTGCCACAGCGCCACCGCTCTTTGGTGCATGGTCTGATCGAACACGGTATGGCACGCGCCGCCCTGAGCCTTTGCCCGATACAGCGCGGTATCGGCATTACGAAGCAAATCGCTCGACTTTTCGTAGCCGACGCTGCTGCACACCACACCGATACTGATGTTGGCAAAGACTTCGTAAGTGCTGAGCTTAAAGGGCGTTTTGAGGCTGGTGTGAATGCGATCGCACACTGCTGTCGCATCCTCCAAGCTATCGATTTCTTCTAGCAAAATAGCAAATTCATCGCCACCTAGCCGAGCTAACGTATCACAGCGGCGGATGCAGGCCTCCAATCGCCCAGCTAAGGCAGTCAATAGCTGATCGCCGATGGTATGGCCCAGGCTATCATTAATCACCTTAAACCGGTCGAGATCTAAAAAGAGGACAGCATATTGACTGCTGGCGTTGCGTTCCAGGCGAATCACGGCCTGCTCCAAGCGGTTCACAAACAGAGCGCGGTTAGCGAGCCCCGTCAGTTCGTCATAAAAGGCGCGGTGGCGAAGCTGCGCCTCCATCCACTTTTGTTCGGTAAGATTGAGAACCTGAAGTAAAAAGCAAATGGGCCGATGCTGGCTGTCACGCACTATCGTAATGGTGAGGCTGACGTGCAAAGGCTTTTCACCTTTGCTCCAGTGTCGGGTTTCTATTTGAAAATGCTGGCGGGCGTCTGCTAAGAGCTGCTCACCAAGCGATCGCAATAAAGGCACGTCTTCTGGATGCGTCAAGTCTTGAAACGTGAGCATAATCAGCTCATGTTCGGTATAGCCAACCGCCTCACAAAAGCTTTGGTTCGCGCTCAAAAATCTGCCTTCTAGGTCGAGGATGGTCATCCCAATCGGCGAAAGCTGAAAAACTTGTTTGAGGGTTTTTGTGTTGAGTGAGTCTTTGCTGTTCGACGCTGGTGACGCAGGAGAACTCACGGCGGCTTTCTCGGGTTGTTTTGCAGGTGCGCGCGCAATAGAGTCTTTAGCAGTAGGCGGCGTACCCGTGAAAGGAGCAAGACGGCTGGCTGCTAAAAAATTTGCCACACTGGCGTTGGTATTCATAAGGAATGTGCTAGAAAAAACGAGCTTCAGCCACTGGCCACGTGACGCACTAGTCGGGCGCGCGTAAGTTTAAAGCTAGCTACACCAGAATTCCCGGAGCAGCCTTTGTATTCTCTTAATTTGATGAATTCTTATATTGATTAGCTTGCCCTGATCACGCGTCACGGGTGACGGTAATCACCGTTTCAGTCACTTGCTCAAACGTGTCGTCGTGGCTAATGACAAATAGCTGATTGAAGGACTTGATGCGAGCGATCGCCTCTGCCAAACTTGCCCTTCTCGGCCTGTCCATATTAGTCGTAGGCTCATCAAAAAAGGCCACGTCAATATCAGCTAGCACCTTCAGTAGCGCTAGCCGAACCGCTAGGGCCGCGCACATTTGCTCGCCACCCGAAAGGTTGATAAATCGGCGCGTATGAGCCCCTTCTTGCACCGTAATTTCATAGTCTGCACTCCAGGTAAGCGCCACGTTTTGCCTGCCTAGCAGCTCTCGAAACAGGCGGTCGGCTTCACGAGAAATATTGTGTACGTAGCGTTCAGTAATGCGGGGGCCTGCCGCTTTGTATACTTTGCGAGCGTAGCTAATAAATCGTTTAATGCGATCGCGTTGCTTCAAGTCAGCTTGGGCCTGATCTCGCTTTTCAGCAGTTGCCTTCAGCATATCAATGCGCTCAGTCAGTTCTATTAGCCGCCGTTGCTGTTGAGGTAAAGAGCCTTTTAGCCGATCTGCCTGTGAATTAGCCTCACTGAAGCGTTTTTCTAATGCGACAAATGCTTCAGGATCAAATAGTTGAGACAGGGCCGATAGTCTATCTGCTAGTTCGGTTTGCTGCGTCGTGAGCTGAGCAATTCCTGCCATCTCAGACTGTACTTTCTGCGTTAGCGATTCGACCTGCTGTGCAGTTTGTTGATTTTTTAAATAGTCTAAGTAACCTGCCTGATAGGTTTGTTTAGCTTGTTGCTGCACGTGCAGGCTGTCTTCTAGCTGCTCGTAGGCCTTAAGCTGCTGTGCGATCGCGTCTACGGTCTTTACATTCTCCGTTTGTATTGCTTGCAGGCTTTTATATTGCGTTTCAACGTCTTCTTTTTGTTGGAGAGTCTTCATGAGTAGCTGTTGTTTTGCTTTCGGATTCCCTAACTGCTCAATCTGTTGCGTAATCTGTGCTTGCTGCTCAATCACCGCTGGTTCTAATGTCAACTGTTGCATGAGGTCTGCAAGGGTTTGCTGTGCTGCTAACTGTTGGGTTTTAAGCTGCTTATGCGTAACTTGTTGTTGTGTCAAACCTTCCAATTCTCCTCTACGAGCATATGCCTGCTGTAGATTTAGTCGAAGGACACGCTGCTCTTGTTCAAGCTTTTGCTGATTAGTCTGTGCGGCTAAATCACTTAAGATACCATTAAGCGTTTCTAGCGTTGACTTTGAGAGTAAGCCGCCTTGAAACAACGTTTCTTTGATAGGTGCGATCGCCTCACTTTTTAATGTCTCAAACTGCCCAACCCACTGCTCCATTGTTTTCAGCGCTGCTGCAACCTGCTGCCGATAATCATCCTGCTCAGCCTGTCCTTTCTCAGCTAGTGCTCTAAGCTCATGCTCAAACTGCTGTGCCGCGACCACTCGACTTAACTGCACTTGAAGTCGATTCTGCTCGATCTCCCAATCAGGAATATCTGCTGCGGCTTGCTGACAAAAAGCTAGTCGTGCCAGCGCTCTTTCTGTTTTTTCAATTTCTCTGTCTAACTGTTTATTTTGCTTTTCGATTTCTTTTTGCTGGAACCGAATGTTGGCAAACGATTGAACCTGCTGTTGTATGAATGTTTTTTGAGATTCTAGCTGTGTTTGATGCGAAACGTTATCCTCTAAGTCAGCTAGCGCCCTTTCAGCTTCCTCAAACTGCTCTAGCCTGGTTTCTAATCGCAATAAGTCACTTTGGCTAGCGGTTAGTGCCTGCTGGCTTTGTTGATATTGTTGAGAAAGTCTCTGGCTCTGTTTACGTTCTTCAGAAAGCTGATTGATTTGGACTTCAACTGATAGAAACGATTCATAATCAGGCTTTTTTGATGCACAGATACTGGCGGCTTTCTGAGCGGCTGTTAAAGAAATCTTTGATTGTTGCTGAGCGCGCTGCTGTGCATCAAGCTGACTGGCTACCTGCTGCTGCTGCCCTTTTGCTTGCTGAATTTCTTCCGCCTTCTGTGTTAATTCCTTCCTTTGCGTGGCCAGCTTTTGGCTTTGTTGTTCAAGCTCGCTGAGCTGACTTTCGCCTAGCCGAATCTCTGCCTGAAGCGTTTGGCAGTTCGCTTTCAGCTCATCCCAGCTTTGCAGCGACGCTTCGTACTGCTCAATTAAATCTTTTAGTCGCTGTGACTGCGCTTCACTATACTTTCTCAAGCTGTTGCTTTGCTTGTAAGTCTCTCGATATTCTTCTACCTTCAGCACCGTATCAAAGATAGGCTTTCGCTTCTCAGTCGGCAACAAAAAATCAACGGTAAACGTACCCTGTGGCACGCCGATAGTGTTCGCAAATAGCTGAGAGAGATCGGTGCCTGGTGAGACGCCCAAATGTTGCCTTAACCAGGGTAATACTTCGTCTTTAGTGCGGGTGTATGGCAGGCGCTCGTTAAGCTGCGGATCAAACAGGGTATAGCCTTGGGAGGTCGAGCGCTGCACCTCGTATGTGCGACTGTCACGGCTAGAGATGAAAGAGACTCTGGCTTGGGCGCTGCTGGCACCGTTGCGAATGAGATCCTCTTTTCGGTAGCTGCCCTGGTAGTTAAATAAGACCCAGGCGATCGCCTCTAAAATACTTGTTTTCCCAGCGCCATTCTCACCACAAATCGCATTTGTTCCTAGCTGAAACTCAAACTGCTTGTCTTTATGCGTTTTAAAGTTGTTCAGCGTAACAGAAAGAATTTGCATTCTAAGCATGGAATGAGGACGACCAAACGTAACTATATCTCATGCCTACTTACGATAGATCGTCGAGTACTACGGGCTGCTCATAACAGCAGGCACTTGTTTCATCACAGTAGGTGGCATTGTCACCGCCGTGCCTTTAGGCTGCATCCACCAAACTTCTATCATTTCACCAGGGTTATTAGGTGAGGGCACTTTTCCGGCTGGCACCATGATGTAATCATCGCTTGAAAGCATGGAAGAAGCTGGCAATTCAGTAGAATCAGCAGGGGGTTCAACTGGAACTGTATTCTGCTTCTGAGTTGCTGGTGGGGATTTAAGTCTTCTTTGCCATAAGCCAGGTGATGTTTGGGGCATTTCCTGAGCGTTCTCTATTGACTGGGTTTCTGCTTGCGCTGGACTGGAAATCTCAGTAGCTGCAGGTGGCTGCTGAGCCGTTGGAAACATCAATCGGCTCAGCAGGTGTGCGGCCATGCCCGCAATCAGAGCCAGCGGAATCAGCATGCTCGTACGCAGCCGCAACCTCGATTGAGACTTGCGGCTCGCAGCAATGTACTCCTGAGCCAAATCGGAAAGCTCATCTCTGTGTAGCTGAACAAAGGCGAGCGTCTCTTGTAGCTGAGTCCCCCCTAGCAAATACTCGCTGCCCATCGGGCGATTGCGCTGTGACCATTCCTGCGCGCTGCCCTCTAGTCGTCGTTGCAAGCGTAGTACGCTCCGAGACTCTGTCAGCCAAGTGCGCAGCAAGTCCCACTCATTAATTAACGACTTATGCACAACGTCCACCGTTCTAGGCGAACCGAGTACAGGCTTAGCGGCTTCAGAGGCATTGCTAACTAACCACGTTTTTAGTGGAGAAGATTCGTTATGCTGAGTCTGCCAAATGGCGGTCGGCAGCTCTGTTCCATGCACTTGTTCTGGGCAGCAGCAGTTTGACGAAATGGCAGCTTGAGAAACCACGATTAAGCTTTCGTCCGTCAGTTTATCCAGCGTGCAGTCTATCAGTTCAGCCGGAAATTTTTCATTGATTAGCTCGCTTCTAAACGCGCGGCGGCGGTCGTCTTCTCGGCCTTCGCCTAGCTCGCACAGGCCTAAAAAAATTCGCTTAGCTGCCCGCTGCATGTCCTCATCCAGGCTTTTATAAACGGCGGTCGCGCGATTTTTAAGCACGTCTTTAATGCAGCCAATGTCGGTATAGGCTGCTAACGTAAGTTTTGGCCGAGTGCCCCCGCGATCGCTCGAATCGCGTCGTCTCCACAGCTCTAAAAGCGTTTGTTGAATGAGCGGTAGCTCTCCGGGCGCACCGGTCGTGTCTAGCATAAGAAAGTGGAGAAGCTGAGGGTCTATCTCAATCTCCATCTTTTCAGCAGGCTTGGTGATGACCTCTTTAATTTGATCAAAGCTCATCGGTGTGACGACAACGGTGTTTTTCTCTACAAGGCCTTTGAACGCTTCGTAAGGCAGCAGTCCGTCCATCGCGCTCGCTCGCAGTCCGATGACAATACCCAGCGGTGTACTAGGATCGCCCAATGCCTGTGTCAAACAGCGGATAAATGTCTGGCGTTCTGCGGCAACCTCAATGCTGGTGGTGGGGCTCAGCAGTTCTTCAAACTGGTCAATGACAATCCACAGCTTAGAGGTTGCCGGAATGGAGGTTTCTCCTGGCTTGAGTAGACTGGCTCTGACAAGCTGCGATAAGCCGCTGCCGTCGCTTTCTAACAGAAACTTTTCGGCTTGATGCAGTTGGCTTGCGCGCTGAATGTCGTCGGTGGTGGCGGTGATAAAGGCAGCAGCTAGACTTTTGATAGGGTGCTTGGTTGGGGTGATGAGCTTTAGGCTCCACGCTTCGCTACCTGAGAGGCGATCGCCCTTACGCAAGTGGTGCATCAGCCCCGCACGTAGCAACGATGTTTTACCACTGCTAGATGCGCCTACGAGCGCACAAAAGTTACTTCTATCTACAGCCTCGAGCAGCTCAGCCGTTAGCTGCTTACGACCAAAAAAGTAGTCAGCGTGCGCTTCATCAAAAGGAGAAAGTCCTCGGTACGGGCAAAAGCCAAAAGTAAGTTTTTTGATGCGGGCTAAGGTACTAATCGGAGTTTTTGAGATGGCTGCTTGCAATCCGGTTCGCCTAGTAATCACAATTTCGCTGCCAGAACTTTCAAACAGCGGCTGCTGAATTTCACCGCGCAGACGCTGGCTAACGTGCTCAGTAAGGCTGTAGTTACTAACCTTTCCACCTAATGGCGTGTTGGGATCTAGGCCCGAAAGCAGCGCCTGGGTAAAAACGCTGTGCTTACCTTCAATCGATTCGTAAGCCGATTCGTATTCTCTAGAAGCCGCCATAAAAAGACGGTCGACGCCAGCGCGTGCTCCCGGATCTGCTTCAGTAAAGGCCAGCAGACTACCACTGTGGCAGCAGTCTAGTATGACAATAATTTGGCGAACGGGGCTCTGCTGCAATAGCCGCCGGAGCCAGTTGAGCGGAATACCGAAGTTACCCTTGTTAGGATCGGTATCGCTGGTGGCAAGATAGCCCTCCTGGACGCCTGCTTCGCGCTGTAGTCCATGACCTGAAAAGTAGAACAGTGCGGTGGCTGGAATGTTTTTACCTTTTGGCTTAAATAGCTGAACAAGGGACTCCTCAAGCATCTGTGTGGTGACTTTATTGCGAGAACCCACCGCCGGACGCCCTTTTTTGATCACCTCTGGTAGCCGGTGCACTCGAAATTCACCTTGCGTTTGTAATCGACCGGCAACTGCCTCTGCATCGTTTGCAGGCGCGTTGAGCCCTGGCAGCGACTGATATTGATTGATGCCGACAATTAGCGCATCCCGTGACATGAGCAAAACACCCTTATGCAAAAGTAGCGATCGCTGATAACCAAAGTTCATAGAACTTGGGCCTAGCGTTGCGCGGAGTAGTGAAAACGCGATGGTTCACATTCGATCATTTCAAAACCGATAGAGCTGTTTCTAATAGCTCACTATCACGCTTCCTTCGCTCCTAAGAAAATCGACTCCATTGAAGCCTGTTTAACTAACTAAAATAAGTTGATTAAACGAACTGCTTTAGATCGGCTTCCTAGATGAAGATAGACAACTTCTATGACAAATAAACAGGGGGTATGCACCCTCACCCTCTTCGTAGCAGGAAAGGTTGATATATAGTAATTACAACGAGATTACGAGAGAATACGTACGTGAAAATATCAGTAACAGCTTACTTTGATATATTTTGTGATTGGGCTAGTTGTATTTGCGGAGATTAGACCAGCCCAGCGAAATCTTATAACGAGTATCTACGGAACATCTTTGAGTATATTTTCCTGCTATCAAAAAAGGTTGATTTCGACTAAGCAAAATGGCGGATTTAAATCTTGTATCAAAGATCAGTGTAAAAATAAATTTGACGTCAAAAAAAGTATCCTCTACTTCAGCCTATTTGCTTAACAAATCAAGTTGTATTAATTAGCAATTTTTGAAACTAAATTAGATTGAACTATTTTTCCATAAAAGATAAGCGTCACATAACAGGCAAAATTGATTTGTGTTCAAAAAAGCGTGGTTTCAAACTATTGACATCGTGTGGCCGATGTCAACATTTTTAGCTGCTTTGCCTGACGCGCGCCTTTTGGCTTAAGGCTTCAGAACATATTTACCAATATGGCGGGCGCTTTCCATGGCTGTATGCGCTTCAGACGCTTGCTCAAGCGTGAACGCTCCAGCAATAGGCATTTGATAGATACCAGCCGCTACGTTTTCTAAAATGTGCTGATAGGCCTCGGCTTCAGCAGGCGTTCCAGCCACAAAATTGAGCAGCCAGCCTCTAATTGCAGCATTTTTGCGAATCAGTGGAGAAACATCGACGTTGCCAATGCTGCCGAGCAGTCCATAGGCCCACAGCGTGCCGCCTTGAGCGAGTAGACGAATTTCGTGATGGAGGAAGTCTCCGGCGGCAACGGGATCAAAAATGACATCGACGCCTCTACCCCAGCCTTCTCTTTGAATGAGCTGCTTTACAGTTTTCCACCAAGGCTGGGCGCTATTTTGCGATTGGCTGGTGACGACGATGTGATCGTATTGGGCAGCAGGTAAGTTTTGAAGGGCCTCAATTTTATGGGGACTGGTCGTGGTGCCAATGGTAAATCCACCGCGTTGCTTGATAATTTGGCTAGCTGCGATCGCCACACTACTACTCGCCGCAGGCAGCAGCACAACTTGTCCTGCTTGCACGTTTTGCCGCCACACCAAAGCACCCCAGGCCGTCAAAAAAGGCAGCCATAGTGCGCCAATCAGATCATCATCAATGCCCTTAGGCACCAGAATTGTATCTAAGGCAAGTGCTACAAAATGCGATCGATACGTGCCCTTTTGTTTTGCCTTCCTTTGAGGTGCCCCCAAACTAAGAATCACGCGCTGCCCGATATAACGGTCTTTCACGGCAGCGCCGACTTCGGTAATGACACCACCGCCCTCAATGCCAGGTGTAAACGGAGGCTCTCCCGAACTGAGCCTATATTCGCCTCTACGCGCCATTAAATCAGCCTGGTTCATACCCACGCTCGTGAGCTTGATGACGACCTCATCTGCACCTGGATCAGGGTCTTGAGCAGCTTGGAGCTGGAGATTCTCAACGCCGCCGAAGGCAGTCACGATAACTTGTTTCATAGGATCTATCAAGATATTGCAGGGGTGCTTTGGGCATGTGCGCGGATGTATGGTGTAAATGCTGAAAAATGCAGCATTTAGGCCGATGTGTGTTTAAGCACCTTGGGCCCTTGGGTAGACAAATGAGGAGGCAGCAATCATAAGTGCCAACTACAACGTCTATTATTTTCGGGGGCTACCGGCGTGAACACAATGTGGACGAGCGATGACAAACTCAAAATTAATCCGCCTTGCTGGGAAAGCGCACTGTTTTTTTTAGATACGTTTACCTATATGGACTCTGAGTTTGGAGTTGTAGATTTGATCACCACAGGCATGTTTGACTTGGAGCATCCTGAGACGGCTGAAGAGCTGGATTTGAAGAAGGCACTGCGGGCAATTAAACAGAAAACATCAATCGCAAAATCTATTGTGAAGTGGATTGCAGAAAATGAAGACCTGCTAGATGATTATCCCAAGGAGCTATGATGCTCCTAAGACTGTTTGGTGCTTGGTAACGGCGATGGCTCAATTGATTGCACGTGGCGTTGAGAGCGAGTCTCCTATAGAAAGACGCTGGTTTCGCCTCGCTAAGCTGCTGCAATTTCAGATTCAGCAGTGTCTAGATCAGCAGTGTTGCGATCGCTTTCAAGTCCACATGTATAAGCCTATCTATGGCGATCGCTCACTGTGCCCCGCAATTTCCATTCTAAAAAATGATGATAAAGCCGCTTCTGCTTGTTGGATCATTAATTTTCTAGGCGACAAATTACTAGACGATTCAGAGAGCGATCTAAAGGATGTTGAGCAAGGCGATGTCTATAGTCAGGTGTATTCGCGGTTAGCGATCGCTGATTACTGGGCACTCATTCCTTCCCAAGCAGAGCTAAGAACGTACCACACGTCCACAGCTTCTGGATATCAACAGCAAAATCTCTTTCATGTCGGCCAGCAAACAAGCCCTACGGTTGCACCCTGCCTCACGGTAAAAGTGCAAGAGCCTTTGCCGCTGCAATTTTTGACGCGGACACTACGGGGACGCTGTAACTACGCCGCGACCATCCCTCCATTACAGGTACTTGCAACTACTTCTCGACGCGAAGCCTGACAGAATCACCGTGAGAAGGTAAGCCTTCAGCTCTGGTCAGGACATCAATATCCTCAGCAATATCGTTAAGGGCGGCTTGGGTGTACTGCACTAGGCTGGTGTGCTTCATAAAAGTTTCGGTGCTCAGTGGTGAAGCATAGCGAGCAGCACCGGACGTTGGCAGTGTATGGTTCGGGCCTGCCAAATAATCGCCTACCGCTTCGGGTGTGTCATGACCTAAAAATATAGCGCCGGCCTGATTAATGCTAGGCAGTAATTCCCAGGGTTCTTCAACCTCTAGCTCTAGGTGTTCAGGAGCGAAGATGTCGGAAAGTTCGGCGGCGGTTTCCAACGTATCAGTGACGATAATAAGGCCGTAATTAGCGATCGCCTTCTCGGTCAGCTCTTGTCTAGGATGCGTCTCTAGCTGACGATCAACCTCTTTTGCAACGGCTTTAGCTATCTGCTCATCGGTTGTAATCAAAATAGCTGCCGCTAACGGATCGTGCTCAGCTTGAGCCAGCAAGTCGGCGGCTACGTAGACTGGATTTGCACTGTGATCGGCGATGATGAGAACTTCAGACGGGCCAGCCAAAGAGTCTATGCCGACGGTACCATACACCTGCTTTTTGGCAAGGGTAACGTATATATTGCCGGGGCCAGTGATGACATCAACGTTGGGAATGGTGGCAGTACCATAGGCCAAAGCTGCGATCGCCTGCGCCCCACCCACCTGATAAATCTCACTAATGCCAGACTCTTGAGCTGCGACCAAAACCGCTGGGCTGATATTGCCACCCGCCCCTATCGGCGTCACCATCACGATTCTAGGAACGCCCGCGACGCGAGCTGGAATCGCGTTCATCATCACCGTGCTTGGATAGCTCGCTCGTCCACCCGGCACGTAAATGCCAGCCTTTGCTACCGGGCTGTACCGCTTACCCAAAACAACGCCATTCTCTTCAAAAGTGACCCAGCTTTTGGGCAGACGCTGCCGATGAAATTTCTCAATATTTTTGCAGGCCTTTTTGATGGCTTTTAGCAAGCCTTGCGACACCTGCTGATAGGCCGCATCTAGCTGCGCGCCGTCAACCCTGAGCGTTTTAGCCGTAAGACTTTGCTGATCAAACTTTTCGGTGTAGTGAAGAAGAGCCTGGTCACCTTTAAGCCTCACCGCGTCAATGATTTCGCGGACGGTGGCTTCTTGGTCGGCAACCTGCGCGTTTTGGGTGCGATCGCAAATGCGCTGTAGCTCTGCTTTGGCATCACTGAGCTGATGGAGAATTCGCATCATTGTGGAGGAAGGCGGTTGCAATAAACATCAGCTTAGCGTGAAATTCAAAAGCAAGGCATGTTGAATATGAAGCTTGGGTGCTATGATGACATATCCTAATGGCTTTACTCAATCGATACGGCCAAGCAAATCAAGCGCCTCTTAGCAGGCAAATACACTACGGGCAAGTAATGGCAAATACTAAATCTGCGCTTAAGCGTATTCGCGTTTCAGAACGAAATCGTTTGCGCAACAAGGCTTACAAGTCGGCAGTAAAGACGTTGACTAAGCGCTATCACGAGGCGATCGCGACACACGAAGCGAACCCTTCTGACGAAACTGAGAAGCAGGTTCAAGAAAGAATGTCTGCGGCTTACAGCAAAATCGATAAAGCGGTAAAGCGCGGCGTATTTCATCGCAATGCAGGCGCTAGACGCAAATCTAATTTGGCGAAAGCGATTAAGCAAAAAGAAACCGCAGAACCTGCTGCTGCTGCTAGCGTGTAGTACAGGGGATCTGCTGATGCGCTTAGTAGATACTCACGTTCATATCAACTTCGATTCCTTCGATGATGACCGGGATGCAGTGGCTGAGGCATGGAGACTCGCTGGTGTTGCTCACCTGGTTCATTCGTGTGTTGATCCGAGTGAGTTTGAAAAAATTCGGGCGATCGCGCAACGCTACCCAGAAGTCTCCATGGCCGTTGGGCTCCACCCTTTGGACATGGACAAATGGACGCCCGATACAGCGAAGCAAATTGCAACATTAGCGGCTTCTGAACCTAAGGTTGTCGCCATTGGTGAAATGGGTCTCGACTTTTTCAAATCTGATGATAAGGCAGTGCAAACGGAAGCCTTTATTACTCAGCTAGAAATCGCGCAGTCTTTAGGCTTGCCAGTGATTATTCACTGTAGAGAAGCCGCCGATGAGATGGCAACATTGCTTGAAAACTTCTTCGAATCTAAGGGTTCAGTAAATGGCGTGATGCATTGCTGGACAGGAAATCCAGAGGAAACTCAGCGGTTTTTAGATTTGGGATTTTTTATTAGCTTTAGCGGCATCGTTACGTTTAAGAGCGCAGCTCAGGTAAAAGCGTCTGCTCAGATGGTTCCAGGCGATCGCATCCTAATAGAAACAGACTGTCCATTTTTGTCTCCCGCTCCTAAACGCAAAGAAAGACGCAATCAGCCTGCTTTCGTTAGACATGTGGCAGAACACGTTGCAGAGCTAAGAAACGTGTCATTAGACACATTAGCCGCACAGACTACGCAGAACGCTCAGCGACTGTTCCGACTGCCCATTGAACTTTTATTATCATCGTAGCGAATTTTCATAACACTTTCTTAATACAAAATATTAACGAAAGGGCGCTCCAAAAAACAGGTTAAAGCTTTAAGCAGCAAGCATTTCCAACAAAAAAGCCTGATACTGCTCTTGATTTGTCTTGACAAGCTGATGTTTTTAAGCTTACAAATTTAGTTTATGATGTATAGGCTAAAAAATATCCTTTTATACACTCTGAACTTAATCTTCGAACATATTTAGCTGCCATATAAAGTTTCTATATCCTTCATAAGGGTTATAGCAAATCGCTAGCAGTCTAAGTACTGCCCGCCTAAAGACAGATAAAGTTAGATCTTCGCTCGTAATTCAGCTCATCATTCACTGCGCATACTTTTGAATTTTTCCGATTCTCCTACTCAAATACTAGTGAGTTTAGAATTCTTAATATTTTCACAAAAGTGTCAGACGACTAAAGGACACCTACCTCCTTAGTCGCTGACTTTATGCTGCTTTTTGAGCGTATTTCATATGCTCAATTCTAAGGATGTAACTTTCACCATGTAACCCTACCGCCTCTACCCTTTGCTCTCGCTCTTTTGTGTAGTCCTTGAACTACCTCTGCTGTCCAAACGTTTGCCCTGCTCGGCGCGACTTTGAGGAAACGAATGACTGACTCTACCCTTGCCACTGTTGAAACGACCGTAACCCCCGCTTCTGTCGATCCGGGGAATATCCAGCCAACGCCCGTTCATTTACTTCCTGATCTCGTAGAAATTCAGCGAGCAAGTTTCCGCTGGTTCCTTTCAGAAGGCTTAGTTGAGGAGCTAGAAAGCTTCTCTCCTATTACTGACTATACTGGCAAGCTTGAGCTGCACTTTTTAGGCAAGGACTATCGGCTAAAAGCACCTAAGTACATGGTGGACGAGGCCAAACGCCGCGACAGCACGTATTCAGTACAAATGTACGTTCCTACCCGCCTAATCAATAAGGAAACGGGTGAAATCAAAGAGCAAGAGGTCTTTATTGGCGACCTACCACTGATGACCGATCGCGGTACGTTTATCATCAACGGCGCCGAGCGCGTCATTGTCAACCAAATTGTCCGCAGCCCTGGCGTTTACTACAAAGCTGAAACTGACAAGCACGGTCGCCGTACGTACACTGCGAACCTGATCCCTAACCGGGGCGCTTGGCTAAAGTTTGAAACTGATAAGAATGACTTGGTGTGGGTTCGCATCGATAAAACCCGAAAGCTTTCCGCACAAGTTCTGCTAAAAGCGCTTGGCCTGAGTGACAGCGAAATCTTTGATTCACTGCGCCACCCTGAGTACTTCCAAAAAACGATTGAGAAGGAAGGTCAGTTTAGCGAAGAAGAAGCATTACTAGAGCTGTACCGCAAGCTTCGTCCTGGTGAGCCACCTACTGTCAACGGTGGTCAGCAGCTACTCGACTCTCGCTTCTTCGATCCCAAACGTTACGACTTGGGCAAGGTAGGTCGTCACAAGCTCAACCGCAAGCTGCGTTTAAATATTCCTGAGGCGACTCGCGTACTGACGCCTCAAGATATTGTGGCTGCCATCGACTACCTTGTGAACCTAGAGTTTGACATTGGTAATCCCGATGATATCGATCACTTGGGTAACCGCCGCGTTCGTTCGGTAGGTGAGCTACTACAAAACCAGGTGCGCGTTGGCCTAAACCGTTTGGAGCGAATTATTCGTGAGCGGATGACGGTTTCAGATGCAGATTCACTCACACCTGCATCTTTGGTGAACCCAAAGCCATTAGTTGCTGCCATTAAGGAATTCTTCGGTTCCAGCCAGCTATCGCAGTTTATGGATCAGACCAATCCGCTGGCGGAGCTGACTCACAAGCGTCGTATTAGCGCGCTCGGGCCGGGTGGTCTTACGCGTGAGCGCGCAGGCTTTGCCGTTCGAGATATTCACCCTTCCCACCACGGTCGTATTTGTCCGATTGAAACACCCGAAGGTCCTAACGCGGGTCTAATTGGCTCGTTGGCAACACACGCTCGTGTGAATGACTTTGGCTTCATTGAGACGCCTTTCTTTCCTGTCATCAATGGACAAATTATCAAGGACAAGCCTGCGGTCTATATGACTGCCGATGAAGAAGACGATCTGCGTGTAGCACCAGGTGACGTGCCGATTGACTTGGACAACAACATCTTGGGCGAGACAGTGCCCGTGCGCTATCGTCAAGATTTTACGGTTACGACACCGAAAGAGGTGGACTACGTTGCTGTGTCACCCGTACAAATTATTTCGGTTGCGACCTCGCTAATTCCTTTCTTAGAGCACGATGACGCCAACCGTGCGCTAATGGGCTCGAACATGCAACGGCAGGCAGTGCCTTTGTTGCGGCCCGAGCGGGCATTAGTAGGTACTGGGCTAGAGGCACAGGCTGCACGTGACTCAGGGATGGTCATTATTAGCCGCACAGATGGTGTGGTGTCTTTTCTCGATGCAAACTGGATTAAAGTGACTGATCTTGAAGGCAAGGTGCATACCTACGAGCTGCAAAAGTATCAGCGATCTAACCAGGATACCTGCTTGAACCAGCGGCCTTTGGTCTATGAAGGTGACAACGTAGTAGCGGGCCAGGTAATGGCAGATGGTTCTGCAACTGAAGGCGGTGAGATTGCCCTGGGTCAGAACGTGCTAATTACCTACATGCCTTGGGAGGGTTACAACTACGAGGATGCAATTCTACTTAGCGAGCGGCTGGTGTACGAAGACGTTTATACCTCTATTCATATTGAGAAGTATGAGATTGAGGCGCGTCAGACCAAGCTTGGGCCAGAGGAGATCACGCGCGAAATTCCTAACGTCGGTGAAGATGCTCTGCGACAGCTAGATGAAACTGGCATCATTCGGATTGGTGCTTGGGTCAGCTCTGGCGAAATCCTCGTTGGGAAGGTGACGCCGAAGGGCGAATCTGATCAGCCGCCTGAAGAAAAATTGCTGCGGGCAATATTTGGGGAGAAGGCACGTGATGTGCGTGATAACTCATTGAGGGTGCCTAACGGTGAGAAAGGTCGCGTTGTAGACGTGCGAGTGTTTACGCGCGAGCAAGGCGATGAGCTTCCACCAGGTGCGAACATGGTTGTGCGTGTGTACGTGGCACAGAAGCGTAAAATTCAGGTGGGTGACAAAATGGCTGGTCGCCACGGGAACAAAGGGATTATTTCTCGAATTTTGCCGATAGAAGATATGCCTTACATGCCAGACGGTACGCCGATTGATATTGCGTTGAATCCGTTGGGTGTGCCTTCACGCATGAACGTAGGCCAAGTGTTTGAGTGTTTGCTGGGCTGGGCTGGGCAAAACTTAGGCGCAAGGTTTAAGGTGACACCGTTTGATGAAATGTACGGCGAAGAGGCTTCGCTAGAAACGACGCACGGCAAAATGGCTGAAGCGCGTGAAGCAACCGGCAAAGATTGGATATTTGACCCTGATAACCCTGGCAAAATTCAGCTCTATGATGGTCGCTCTGGTGAGCCGTTTGACCAGCCAGTAACCGTTGGGCAGTCTTACATGCTGAAGCTGGTTCACTTAGTAGACGACAAAATACACGCACGCTCCACTGGCCCTTACTCGTTGGTAACGCAACAGCCGTTGGGTGGTAAAGCTCAGCAGGGCGGTCAGCGCTTTGGTGAGATGGAAGTATGGGCACTGGAGGCCTTCGGTGCAGCTTATACCTTGCAGGAACTGTTGACTGTGAAGTCGGACGATATGCAGGGTCGTAATGAAGCGTTAAATGCAATCGTGAAGGGTAAGGCAATTCCTCGACCAGGTACACCTGAGTCATTCAAGGTATTGATGCGAGAGCTTCAGTCTCTGTGTTTAGACATTGCAGTACACAAGTTAGAAACTCAGGAAGACGGGACTAGCCGTGACATTGAAGTGGACTTGATGGCTGATGTTGGCAATCGTAGAACGCCTTCACGTCCTACTTATGAATCAGTTTCTCGTGACGAGCCGATGGGTACAGCAGGCGCGGCAGGTGCAGCGGTTGCTCCATTAGGATCAGCTGTAACAAGCTCTGTTGAAGGTGCTCCGAGTGCGGCAACGACTGGAATTCCCGGGATCACGGCTCCTACGACTGCAACGGAAGTAGCGCCGGACGCGTCTAACGATTCGCCACCGTCTACACCCGTTTTGTAATCCGGTTCTATGAGGTGTCGCTGATCGAGGTCAGCGACACCTTAGCAATTAGGATTACAGAGACTCATAAGTATTTTCAATTAGAACATTCGCGCTTGACTGGCCGCTATCGGCCTTTGAGACAAAATTAGCCGAACACAGTATTAGCCTCGTCAAATTGTAAGGGAAGAAACAAAAGATGCCGAAAGTAGAGCAGCGGTTTGACTATGTGAAAATTGGACTTGCTTCGCCAGAGCGAATCCGAGATTGGGGGGAGCGGACGCTACCGAACGGTACGGTAGTCGGTGAGGTTACCAAACCGGAGACGATCAATTACAGAACGCTTAAGCCTGAAATGGACGGGCTGTTTTGTGAGCGTATTTTTGGCCCTGCAAAGGATTGGGAATGTCACTGTGGTAAGTACAAGCGCGTGCGTCACCGTGGCATTGTGTGCGAGCGCTGTGGTGTAGAAGTCACTGAGTCACGTGTTCGCCGTCACCGTATGGGTTTCATTAAACTGGCGGCGCCTGTTGCTCACGTTTGGTACTTGAAAGGCATTCCTAGCTACATTGCGATTTTGCTAGACATGCCTTTGCGCGATGTTGAGCAGATTGTTTATTTCAACGCATACGTCGTCCTTGATCCGGGTAATGCTGACAACCTCACTTATAAGCAGCTACTGAGTGAAGACCAGTGGATGGAGATTGAGGATCAGCTATATGACGAGGATTCTCAGCTTGCGGGTATTGAAGTAGGCATTGGTGCCGAGGCGCTAAAGCGGCTGTTGGAGGATTTGCAGCTTGAAGAAACCGCTGAGATGCTCCGTGAGACGATCGCGACATCGAAAGGTCAGAAGCGGGCGAAGCTAATTAAGCGTTTGCGTGTGATTGACAACTTCATTGCAACTGGTTCTAAGCCTGATTGGATGGTTTTAGATGTCATTCCAGTGATTCCGCCCGATTTACGTCCGATGGTTCAGCTAGACGGTGGTCGCTTTGCGACCTCTGACTTGAACGATCTCTATCGTCGTGTTATTAACCGGAACAACCGTCTAGCAAGATTGCAAGAGATTCTAGCGCCTGAGATTATCGTTCGTAACGAAAAACGGATGCTTCAAGAGGCGGTAGACGCGCTGATTGATAACGGTCGCCGTGGTCGTACGGTGGTGGGCGCGAATAATCGCCCACTGAAGTCACTTTCAGACATTATTGAAGGTAAGCAAGGTCGTTTCCGTCAAAACTTGCTAGGTAAGCGGGTTGACTACTCAGGCCGTTCTGTAATCGTCGTTGGCCCAAATCTGAAGATTCATCAGTGTGGATTACCTCGTGAGATGGCGATTGAGCTGTTCCAGCCGTTTGTGATTCATCGGTTGATTCGTCAGGGTTTGGTGAACAACATCAAGGCGGCCAAAAAGCTGATTCAGCGGAATGACCCAAGCGTTTGGGAAGTGCTGCAAGATGTGATTGAGAGCCATCCGGTGATGCTAAACCGTGCACCGACGCTACATAGGTTGGGGATTCAGGCGTTTGAGCCGATTATGGTGGAAGGCCGAGCTATTCAATTGCACCCGCTAGTGTGTCCGGCGTTTAACGCTGACTTTGACGGTGACCAGATGGCGGTACATGTGCCGCTTTCGTTAGAAGCACAGTCTGAAGCTCGTTTGCTGATGCTGGCCTCTAACAACATTTTGTCGCCTGCAACAGGTCGGCCCATTATTACGCCAAGCCAGGACATGGTACTGGGCTGCTATTACTTGACAGCAGAGAACCCCGGGAAGCAGGAAGGGGCTGGGCGCTATTTTGCAAATATGGAAGATGCGATCGCAGCCTACGAACAAGGCAACGTAGACCTCCACGCGAACGTATGGCTCCGCTTTGATGGCGAAGTAGAGAACCCTGACGACGATCTTATCCCCAAAGAAACGACCACCGACGACAGCGGTGCCACGATTGAAATGTACAAGTTCCGCAAGGTGCGCAAAGACGAAAGCGGGGAAGTCATTTCTCAATATGTGAAAACTACACCGGGTCGGATTATCTACAACCACGCTGTATTAGGCGCACTGGCTGAGTAGGTCACCCAAAAAAGAGTCCTTGCTTTCACAGGGGCTCAAGGCAAATTAAAAACAGATATTTCCAGTAGCAAAGCGTTCAAAGGCATAGGAACACATGGCAGAGCAAGGCGAATCAAGACCGGTTATTTTCCGCAACCGCACTATTGATAAAAAGCAGCTAAAGAACCTGGTTTCCTGGTCTTTTGAGCACTACGGCACCGCTCGTACGGCTCAAATGGCTGACGAAATCAAAAGCTTGGGCTTCAAATATGCGACCAAAGCTGGCGTTTCAATCAGCGTAGATGATCTAGAAGTACCGCCTAGTAAAAAGGCGATGCTTGAAACCGCAGAAGGCGAAATTCGCGACACAGAAGAGCGCTACACTCGCGGCGAAATCACTGAAGTAGAGCGTTTTCAGAAAGTAATTGACACCTGGAACGAAACTAGCGAGCACCTGAAAGATAAGGTGGTCGAGAACTTCCGTGATAACAATCCACTGAACTCTGTATACATGATGTCTAACTCGGGTGCCCGAGGAAACATCTCACAGGTACGTCAGCTCGTGGGGATGCGCGGACTGATGGCAAATCCTCAAGGTGAAATTATTGACCTTCCCATTAAAACCAACTTCCGAGAAGGTCTAACGGTTACCGAGTACATCATCTCTTCTTACGGTGCGCGTAAGGGTCTGGTAGATACCGCCCTGCGTACGGCCGACTCTGGCTATCTTACTCGTCGTCTAGTAGACGTTTCTCAAGACGTTATTGTTCGTGAGATTGACTGTGGTACTGAGCGTTTCATTCCGGTGCGTCCAATGACGGACGGTGAACGCGTACTCATTCCATTATCAGATCGCCTGTTAGGCCGAGTGCCTGCTTTTGATGTAAAGCATCCTAAGACAGGTGAAGTAATTGTGGCGCGTAATCAGGCGATTACGGATGACTTGGCGCAGGCAATTGGTCAGGCCAAGGTAAAAGAAATCAAAGCGCGTTCGGCGCTGACCTGTGAAGCAGCCAGATCCGTATGTCAGCACTGCTACGGCTGGAGTCTTGCGCACTCCCATATGGTGGACTTAGGCGAAGCGGTTGGAATTATCGCAGCGCAGTCTATTGGTGAACCAGGTACGCAGCTAACCATGCGGACGTTCCACACGGGCGGGACGTTTACCGGTGAGCTTGCACCTCAGATTCGGGCAAAGCGTGCGGGTACGATTCATATTTCAACAGATGCGAGTGAGATGCGCGTGCGTCCGTTTAGGACTCGCCATGGTGAAGACGCTTTGGTAATGGAGGCAAACAACCAAATTTCCATAGAGAGTAATGGGAAGGAGTATTCAGTTTCGCTGCCTCAGGGTTCGATTCTATTTGCAAAAGAAGGAGATGAGCTGAAAAAAGGCGATTTGATTGCTGAGCTGCCAAACACTAGCCGAGTCAAGAAAGTTACTGAGAAGGCAAGTAAAGACGTAACCTCCGATATGTCGGGTGAGGTGTTCTTTGACGGCCTCGTGCAGGAAGAGAAGACTGACCGGCAGGGGAATATGACCCGGCTGGCCCAAAGGGGTGGCCTGATTTGGGTGCTGTCGGGTGAGGTGTATAACCTACCGCCAGGTGCTGAGCCGGTTGTGAAGAACGGCGATGCGGTTGATGAAGAAGGCGTGCTCGCAGAAACCAAACTAATTACGGAGCGCGGTGGTATTGTCCGACTCACCGACACTTCTAATGACGGCAAGGGCGGTCGTGAAGTAGAGATCATCACCGCGTCCGTATTGCTCGATCAGTCTGAAGTAGAAGTAGAAAGCGGCCAAGGTCGTGAGCATTACTTTCTCAAAACATCTACCGGCCAAAAGTTCTCTTTGAACGCAACACCTGGGACAAAGGTAACCGGCGGACAGGTCGTTGCTGAACTCGTAGACGATACTTTCCGCACGCAGACTGGTGGCATCATCAAGTTCGCTGGTGTAGAAGTTGCCAAACGTGGTAAAGCGAAAAACGGCTACGAGATTACAAAAGGCGGCACTATCTTATGGATTCCGGCGGAGAGCCATGAGGTAAACAAGGACATTTCCTTGCTGATGGTTGAAACGGGTCAATACATCGAAGCGGGTACGGAAGTTGTAAAGGACATTTTCTGTCAGACCAGCGGTGTAGTGGAAGTAGTGCAAAAGAACGACATTTTGCGCGAGGTCACTATTCGCCCTGGGGACATTCACATGGTGGATAGCCCAGATGTTGCCAGCGCTAAAAACGAGACGATCGTTAACGCGGGTGAGGAAGTTATTCCTGGTATAGTTGCTGATTCTCTGCGCTATGTGGAATTTGTTGAAACGCCTGAAGGTTCGGCTTTACTGCTGCGTCCTGTGCAAGAGTTTGAAGTGCCGGATGAGGCAAAAGTGCCTAGCCAGTCTTCGGTGAGTGATAGCGATGATAAGTCGATTAGCCTACGTGCAATTCAGCGTTTGCTCTATAAAGATGGCGAGCGCGTTAAGTCCGTCGATGGCCTTGAAATTCTGCGAACTCAGCTCGTGCTGGATATGGATGAAGGTGGAGCTCAGCTAACCGCTGACATTGAGATGAAGCCCGACAATGAAGAGGATGAGGATTCTCCACAGCGTTTGCAGCTTGTGATTCTTGAGACTTTGGTAGTTCGTCGCGACATTGAAGCTGATCAGACTCAGGGTAGTACAAAAACGCGTTTGCTGGTAAATGATGGTGATGAGATTACGCCAGGTGCGGTCATTGCCAGAACTGAGATCCGCTGTAAGGAGGCCGGAGAGATTCGCGGTATTCGTGAAGATCTTGAGTCTGTACGACGGGTGCTAGTGGTGCGTGATGCTGACCGGATCGTAATTGATACCGAAGGAAAGCCACCAACGGTTTCAGAAGGCGATTTGCTGGTAGACGGCACTGAGATTGCAGAGGAAATGCGATCAAAGGAATCCGGTCAGGTTGTTGCCGTAGATGGCAACTTAATCACCATGCGCATAGCGCGTCCTTATCGCGTATCGACAGGTGCGGTACTGCATATCGACAATGGCGATTTGGTGCAGCGTGGTGACGGCTTGGTACTGCTGGTATTTGAGCGTGCTAAAACAGGCGACATTATTCAAGGTCTACCGCGTATTGAAGAGCTACTTGAAGCGCGCAAACCAAAAGAAGCCTGCATTTTGGCAGAGCGTCCAGGGGTTGCTCAAGTGGTCTATGCCGAAGATGAGACCGTTGAGATTAAGGTGGTTGAAAGCGATGGCGTTGTTACTGACTATCCGGTGACACCCGGTCAGAACCTCGTAATCGGTGACGGCCAGAAAGTATCGACTGGCGAACCGCTGACAGATGGGCCTTCTAACCCCCACCAAATTCTTGAAATATTCTACAAGTACTTTCGTGAGAATAAAGGCACTCACGAGGCAGCGATGCTCAGCCTTGAGCAGGTACAAACGTTCTTGGTGAACGAAGTGCAGTCTGTGTACCAGTCTCAGGGTGTTGATATTTCGGACAAGCACATTGAAGTGATTGTGCGGCAGATGACTTCGAAGGCGCGTTTGGAAGATGGTGGTGATACCACGATGCTACCAGGCGAGTTGGTTGAGATTCGTCAGCTTGAGCAGGTGAATGAGGCGATGTCAATTACGGGAATGGCGCCGGCGGACTATACGCCTGTGCTGCTTGGGATTACAAAGGCATCGTTGAATACGGATAGCTTTATCTCGGCGGCGAGTTTCCAGGAGACGACGCGCGTGCTGACTGAGGCGGCGATTCAAGGAAAGTCTGACTGGTTGCGTGGTCTGAAGGAGAACGTGATTATCGGTCGCTTGATTCCAGCAGGCACGGGTTTTAACGCTTATGAGGAGCCCACTTCGCCTGAAATTGATACATCATTTGATGGAACTTTTTTAGGTAACGACATGGCGCTTTCAGATATGGTGCTTGATGACCGGACGGCGCGGGCTTACGACCGTGAAGGCGGTTTGGATATGATTGCGGGTGACGGCATGATTGGGGGCGCTGAAAAGAAAGCTGAAGGGAATGGATCGACGACACTGCCACTGGGCGGTGATGGGTTGATTGACGATAAGAGTGTGCTGTAAAGAGGAAAAAAACTAACTCACTCCGGCCTGCGGCCACTCCTCTCGAAAGGGGATTTGCTTTAGGCTGAGTGGGTTGAGTGGACGAAGAGTTAAAAATAAAAGCGCTGATGTTAGTTAAACGTCAGCGCTTTTTGTATGGGAGAAAGAGTGATTTAGACGACGAATCTTTGGGCAACAGTTTCGGGTTGAATAGCGGAGAGGACGACGTGGCCGGAGTCGGTGATGATGACAGCGCGGGTGCGACGACCATAGGTGGCGTCTATGATCTGAGTGCGATCGCGCGCGTCAGAAATAATGCGCTTAATGGGGGCTGATTCTGGACTCACGATTGCAATGACGCGATTAGCAGAAACGGTGTTACCAAAGCCAATGTTGATGAGTTTTAGCGCGGCTGAAGTTGGCGCAGAGTAAGTCATTTAGATTTCGATCAAGGTAGAAGGATGTGAAAGATGGTTGGATAGATGTTTTTTGTAATAAGTACGCTTTTTGACAAAAGATATTGAAAGCAAGCGTATTTATCGGAAACGGCCAGCGTTACAGACAAAAGCCTGATAGAAAATCGCCACTTATATTGAAGCGGTCAATGTCCTTCCAGGCTTTTTCTGCCACATATAAGCTTCATAGCCATCAGCACGATGACTAAAAGCTTTTGCAGCTATGCTCATCAATTTCCAATATTCTGAGTAGATGGTTCTACTTACAATCAGAATTCTAGGCACGTGATTAAACTATTTTTAACTGATTTTAAAAAATTGATTCACCGCCGTTAAACCGTTCATCAATCTGAATGGAATTGTACGGTTTCTTGTTGTGTGATGACAATAGCTATGTAACTAAAGATACAGTTAAAAGCTAACAGCTAGAATTGCTCAAATTGGCTGTTTTTAACAATTATTGGCGGATTATGCGTTTTCTTGTGTAGAAAGATCGGCAGTTTTGACAGAAAGCTTTTGAGTGCGATCGCCCCTTTTCAAAGTCACGAGAAGCGCATCGCCCACTTTCACCTCATCCACCGTGCTTTGTAGCTGGTCGGCCCGACGAATCGGCTGTCCGCCAATCTCAATAATCACGTCACCTCTACGCAAACCAGCTTCGGCAGCAGGCGTATTTGGCAGCACGCGCACCACTAAAACGCCGCTCGTAATGGGCAGCTCAATTGCACTGTTAGGGTCTTCATTGTTCATTTTTGCCATATCTGGCGTGAGCGTTGCAATCTGTACACCTAAATAAGGATGAGCAATACGTTCGCCTTTGGCCAGCCTAGCTTGAATAGACTTCGCTTTGTCGATAGGAATTGCAAAGCCAATGCCCATGGCATCGGCTCGAATGGCCGTGTTGATACCAATGACTTCGCCTCTAGAATTCAGCAGCGGGCCACCAGAATTACCAGGATTAATCGCAGCATCGGTCTGAATAAAGTCAATGCGCTTGTCAGGAATGCCAACCGCTGTGCTGGATCGCTTGAGGGTACTGACAATGCCAAGCGTAACCGTGTTGTCTAGGCCGAGCGGGTTACCGACTGCGATCGCCCAATCCCCAACCGCTACGCTATCCGAATTCCCTAGCTGCGCCACCGGCAAAGGCTCACCCGCCGTGTCAATCCGAACGACGGCTAAATCTGTAATCTCATCAATGCCTTCTACATAGCCCTCAAACGAGCGGCCGTCTTTTAGCTTCACGCTGACCTTATCGGTGCCTTCTACCACGTGAGCGTTGGTGAGAATATCGCCGCGCTCGCTAATGATGAAGCCCGAGCCCTGGCCACTGAGGTGTTCTTCTTGAGGAATGTTTTGGAAGCCACCGCCTCTGCCAAAAGAGCCTCTAAAGAAAGGATCTTCGTAAAACAGATCGGGTACGTTGCGAGTGACGGTGCGTTCTGTGTCGATCCGAACCACCGCGCTACCAACGTTGCGGACGGCAGCAGCGACAAAGCTTTCACCAGAGAGAGTGCCAGCAGCAGGCGATCGCGACACATCCGGCTCTGCAATCTCTGCTTGCTGAGTGAGAGAGGGAGCTATTTCCTGAACAGCAGAAACGGCCCAGGCCGGTAGCATCCATAAGCTGTTAGTCAGCAAAAAGGCAACAGCCGCTGAAGTCAGCCATCGAAGCCAACGACGCAGGGGCAGCTCAGTCATATTTTTAGGAAAACTCATCAAATCTCTTGCTCACTAAAACAAACGCACGTACGACTTAAGCGGTTAATAGGGTCTTACGATATATGGTGCCAGCTTTTTCAAAATTGTGGGGTGCGGATACCCTGCACATTTGCACAGCGCCAATTAGAATAGCTGGACTTAAAGGTGCTTCAGCCTCACCGCTCTCAATGAGAATTGCTTCTCTTATATTGACCGATTCAATTCAAAACAACTGTATGAGCCGTAGCCGAAATCGCACTTTCTCAGGTCAATTACTAATTTTGTGTGCGCTCCTAACCGGCATCAGCGGCTGCAGCTCACTGCCGGGGTCTTACAAAGCGCAGCTCGCAAACTACTTAACTGAAACAGATGCAAAAATGTACGGCGCGTACTGGTGCCCGCACTGTGCGGTGCAAAAGCAATACTTCAACGGAGTTGTAGACTTAATTCCTTATGTGGAGTGCGATCCGCAGGGTTACGATCCGCAGCCAGAGCTGTGCTCTGATATGGGCATTGACGTCTATCCAACCTGGATAATTAAAGGCGAGTACTACTTCGGCGCGCAGCCTTTGGGAAAGCTCGCCGTGCTTTCGGGCTTTGAGTCAGAAACCGAGCCGCCAGCAGCGAAAGCCCCCGTTGAGCCGGGTGGATACAGTCCGGCTCAGTAGCGCGTTGAGTAGCGCGGCCATAGATTAAGGCTGTTTAACTCGCCACCGCATAGTCCACGAGCTGAAGGACTTTTTGCTTGAGCGTATCTAAGCCCAAATTATTGATGGCTGAAATGAAGACAGCTTGTGGATACTCGTCTTTGGCGAGTTCCAGGGCGTCGGTACTGGCTTCATCTAACTTGTTGAACACGAGGAGAATGGGGCCGGGGGCAATAGGCATTTGGCCGAGCAGACCCATAACAGAGCGGATATGTTCTTTCCAAGCTGAGTGTGAGGCATCGACCACATGGATAAGCGCGTCGGCTTCAGTAACTTCCTCTAAGGTGGCGCGGAAAGCGTCCATTAGAGCGGGCGGTAGATCCTGGATGAAGCCTACCGTGTCAGTGAGGACAAGGGACTTGATATCACAGCTATCGTCGTCGGCGATTTGAATTTTGCGCGTGGTGGGATCTAGCGTGGCAAAGAGCTGGTCGGCAGCGTAGACGTCGGCATCGGTCAGGCGGTTGAGCAGGGTTGATTTGCCTGCGTTGGTGTAGCCGATGATGGCGACGGAGGGAACTGAGTTTTGCTGGCGGCGCTGGCGAAGCCGGGCTCGATGCTCTTGTAGGCCCGTGACTTCTTTTTGCAGGCGGCTGATGCGTTTTTGAATGGCTCGGCGTTCAGTTTCTAGCTTGGTTTCACCAGGGCCCCTTGTGCCAATGCCACCGCCGAGTCGAGACATCGCTTGGCCGCGTCCGGTGAGGCGGGGAAGTTGGTATTCAAGCTGGGCGAGTTCTACTTGAAGCTTACCTGCACCGGATTTTGCGCGCTGGGCGAAAATATCGAGGATGAGTTCGGTGCGATCGACCACGCGGACGCCGACGTGAGCTTCTAGGTTGCGGATTTGGGCGGGGGAAAGGTCGCGATCGCACACAATCAAATTTGCGCCCAGTGTCTGCACCGCCAGCGCCACATCGTCAACCTTACCTGCGCCAATTACGGTTCTAGGATGCGGCCGCGATCGCTTCTGCGTCATCGTTTGCAGCACATCACCGCCTGCGGTATCCACCAGTCGCGCTACTTCCTCTAAGCCATTTTCAAAGGCTTCATCCGTCATTTTGTCCGTCATCAGCCCGACAATCAGCACCCGCTCATGATCCGTATCGACCTGCTGAGCAATAAAGACTCGGCGAAATTCTTCCTCTAAGCCTTCTGCTAAATCTAAAAAGTCCTGCTCCTCTAGATCTTCGAGCGTCAGCGGTTCAGAGACTTCCCACTGAACTTCGGGGTGGGGCACGAGGTGAGCGAGGTAGCTTTCGCGGATGTAGCCAGTAGCGCCGCCGCCTTTGCGCTTAAAGCCGGAACCAGTGAGGGTGAGCAAGGCGATCGCATCTAGTCTTTGAATCGCCATCGCCGTCAGCACGCTATGACTGGGGGGCTCTACCTTAAGCTGAGTCGCAATACAGCGAATTCCACATAGCCGTTCAGCACCATAGCGCGGTAGTTCCAGCACCGGAATCTGAGTTTTATGAGGCGAGCCGACGCCAACGCGAATCACATGGCCGCGCCTATCGACATACGCACACACGGCCTGATTAATCTCTGTACTCACTGCGGCCAGTCGCTGTGCAAACTCTGGTGTGGTCACCCGATCAATGGGCAAACGCTGATGATAAATTCTTCTGAGTTCTTTAAGCTGGCTTGTTTTAAGGCCTTTTAGCTCGCCGTAGATTTTCTCTATGGGGTCACTCCCGAGGTTAATGCGACTGTCTCCATTCTAGAGAGTGACTGGCTTCGGCTTCACACAGCTTAAGAGAAATTCCTTACCGGCTCTGTAATAGTACGATTTAACTGAATCCTTCAAACGGATATAGGCTCCTTTCGGTGAAAGCGCTATTATGGGGCCTTAATTTATACTTCGCTGACATGTATTCGGCTTTGAAGCTGGGTTTTCAGATGGTGTGTGAGCAGTCATTACTTTTGGAATGATGCTTTTGCAAGCTCTGGTCTTTTTTCCCAGAGTAGCTACTGAAACAAAGCTGCCGAACTTGCATAACACGGCGGAGCGATCGCTCAACGTTGTTACTTTAATATCAATTGCTATGGCTACTGAATTTAAAACGGACGATCCGTCTGTCATTGATGATGGCAGCACAGTGACAGATGATTCTAACGTGGATCTTTCCACGTCGGATACAATGGAACAAGTGAAAAAGGTGACGGCTCAATTTGTTGATAATTTGGGTGAACTGCCAAAGTATTTTGGCGAGTTTTTTCAAGAATATAGACGCCCGCTGCTAGCACTAGGTCTTATTTTTGGGGCATTTATCTCAGTTAAGCTGACGCTGGCTGTTTTAGATGCAATTAATGACGTTCCTGTATTAGCGCCTTTGTTCGAGCTAATTGGCTTGATTTATAGCGGCTGGTTCATTTATCGCTATTTGTGGAAAGCCTCTAATCGCGCTGAGCTTGCCAGTGAAATGAATGCTTTGAAAGACCAGGTTTTGGGCCGTGCTTCTCAAATGTAAGCACCGACTAGATATCTATCGCTAAAATGAGCCTGCTGAAAATCAGTTTGTTTTAGCCGTTATACAAAAAGTCGATCGTTTTCGCCAGTTGTTTTAGGAAGCGCTCGGCTTTTTCATATTTTGGGTACAATCCGCACCTATAGCAGCTCTGTCGTTGCTGAGTGTGGCTTCTATACTGGAGAAAAAGCGATAGGACTTATTGCCGAAGGTTCTAAATCGAGAAGGCCTGCGGGCTTGTGAGGCAAAGGCATGAACCCAACATTAGAACTGAACAAGGACGTAATGAAGGCGGTGGAGTCTCTGGACTACCGGGTGACGGTGGGAGACGTAGCCGCTAAATCTGGCCTGAATGTGGAGGTGGCACAGCAGGGACTGCTGGCGCTTGCTTCTGAGACGCAGGGGCATTTACAAGTGTCTGAGGAAGGTGAAATTGCTTACGAATTCCCCAAAAACTTTAGAGGCGTGCTGCGCAATAAATACTGGCAGCTCAGGTTTCAAGAGGCGCTGGCAAAGATTTGGCGAGTGCTGTTTTATATTGTGCGGGTGTCGTTTGGCGTTATTTTAATGGTGTCGATTGCGGTGATTGCGATCGCAATTTTCTTACTGGCGATCGCAGCAGCCAGCCAAGGTGGCGACAATGACCGAGATAACGGCATCGGTGGCGGATTTATGATCTTCCCGTCCAACTTCTTCTACATCTTTAGCCCTAGTTACGGACGCCGTGGCTATGGTCAGCCAGCCAGCAGGTACGGTGGCAGCAGACAATCCAACTATCGCCCAAAATCTGAACTCAACTTTTTAGAAGCAATTTTTTCCTTTCTCTTTGGCGACGGCGATCCCAACGCGGGCTTAGAAGATCGTCGCTGGCGCACCATTGGCAATGTGATTTCTAGCAATGGCGGTGCGATTACTGCTGAGCAGGTGTCTCCTTATCTAGACAATTTGGGCGACGCGTCAGACCGAGAGTATGAAGACTATATGCTGCCCGTGCTCACCCGCTTTAACGGTCGGCCAGAGGTTAGCCCAGTCGGAGACTTGGTGTATTACTTTCCAGAGCTTCAGGTGTCTGCAACTGAGCGGAAAACGACGTCAGTAAGTGCTTACTTAAAAGAAGCCAAGCGCAAGTTTTCATCAGCGACGTCGGGGCAGGTAATGGGTGCCATTGGACTAGGTGCGCTAAATATTATTGGTGCGCTGGTGCTTTCGAGCATGTTTGCCAGTGTAGCGAAGCAAGGGCTGGTGTTGACTGGGTATTTAGGCTTAGTACAGTCTATCCTTTGGATTCTGGTAGTCTACGGCGTGGCGTTTTTAGCCATTCCTTTAGCTCGTTACTACTGGCTGCTGTGGCGCAATGGCAAAATCGAAAAGCGTAACGAAGAACGTGCCGATCGCGCGGTGATGCTCAATCAGCTATCGACGGTTGATAGATTTAAGCAGAAACTATCTTTTGCACGTCAGTTTGCTGAGCAAAAAGTGCTGCGGGCTGATGACTCTGTTTACGATTCAGGTAAGGACTTATTAACCCAAGAAGTTGAGCAGACAGATCGAATCGATGCTGAGTTTCAGAAGCGATTAAACGAGATTTAGGAAAGTCGTTACCAGCACTTGATCAGCCTGAACATAAAAGAGAGCGTAATACCTTTAAGATACGCTCTCTTTTACAGTTTTAAAGCGCGTCTGCCAGTTAGCAAACGCGCTGATAATAGATAGGAAATACCTATGTGGCTTGCCTTTGCAACTTAGATTGCAGCACCACCTGCTGGGGGCTTCGGCGTAACTGTCGTGGAAGTATTGCTCGTGGCAGCGTTGGTTGAAGAAAACGTACGCCAGTCACTGACATTGTTCTGTTGTAAGATAGTTTGCGCTGAGCTGATGGTGTTTTTGTCGCCTTCAACAATAACGAGGTATTTGCCTGAATTGTTGACGCGATCACTATAGTACTGCGCCTGATCTTCCGGCAATCCCCAGCCCACTAGTGCTCCTAGCAAACCGCCACTAGCCGCGCCCAATGCACCCGCAAATACCGTGTTTGCCAGCAGTATACCTAGCTCAGCAACTGGGCCAACGCCTGGAATTGCCAGAACGCCTAAGCTCCCAATCAAGCCAATAGCACCACCACTAACGCCACCCACGGCAGCGGCTTCTGCTGATGACTCAGCAACCTGTTTATCTTTACTGTCGGTAACCGTTGCGCCTTGCATAGTAGCTGAATCGGCACCCTTATTCACTACCGAAATCTTATCCATGTTGAAGCCACTATCTCTCAGCTTTAGCAGGGCAGCTTCTGCTTCGCGTCTGCTATGAAAAAGGCCAATAGCGCGCTCTGTTTGAATAGTCATAAAGTTTTAGTTCCTCATCGCGTACAGTTCAACAGCGGTCACACTCATACTGGCCCGGCAGCTACGAGAGTGACTCTGCACATAGGAAGAAAACAACGTCTCAAAAGAATGACATCAGAGGCGCGCTCTCAGACAACAGATCATCCTTATAATCGGTACATTGCCGGTAGATTATAGGAGGCTTAACAATGCTACGCCTTTACTAGACGATGCTGCTCAGAGAGTACTAAATCGGCTGTTGGCTGACCAACCGTCGCTGGATTCTCTAGACCAACATCACTACAGTGAGGATCAATGCCCAAGCCCTGACGTGGATAGTCCTGGCAGATAGCTTTGTACTCCTCAATCGTTTGGAACAAATCTTCGCGAGTTAGCTCATTCAAATAGCCGCACTGACCAATTTCTCCTTTTGGTAACGGCGCAACCAAGTTTTGTCCTCGCTTTTGAAAAATCTTCTCTTGTGAATCCCAGAGCGTTGCTTTATTGTTCAGTACCTCATGCCACAAGCTGAGACCGAACGTGCTAATTAGCCGCATAATTCGCTGGCATTCTTCAGCGCTGATCCATCCTAGCTTTTGGCTAAGATACGCGCCAAATCCCATGCCGATAGAAACAGCGTGCCCGTGTAACAAGCCAGCCTCAATTTCAAATCCAGGAGACCACGTATGACCGTAAGCGTGAGGGCGGCACTGATGTGTTTCGTAAAGGTTGTTGTACTCGGCAGCAACATAGCTGCGAATTGCGCCACCTAAAATCTTTTTAGAAAGTATCGTGATTTCGTCGCTGTCCTTGCAGTAAACAGTGCCGAATCGCGTAGAGATAAGATCCGCGCCCGCTTGTTCTAAGTCATTAAATAGCGCTGCATCTTTCACCACAGCCATCTTTACAATTTCAATAATGCCATGACGCAGCCAACCTTCTCTCAGCGTCTTGAAAAAGAAGCGATCGGTAATAGAGAGTACTGGCGGATGATACGCACCAAAGAGGTTTTTGTAACCGAAGCCGTCGCAGCAAGTGCGCGGCGAAGGGCCGGCATCTACACCCGCCACAATTGACGTGGAGAGCATGACGTAGGGTGTGTTGCGATGATATAGCGCACAAGCTAATCCACCCGTATCGGCAAGTACACCGCCGCCCACAATCAGAACAGGCTCATTGCGAGAAATGCCTAACCGCTTAAAGTCGCCCAGCATTTTTTCTACGGTATAGATGCCTTTATCGACCTCCATCGCTCTATATACCAGCATTTCCAACGGGATGCCATGGTGATCGAAGTAATGCTTGAGCTGCTCGCCATAGTCCTGCGCTACGTTTTGATCCACCAGGCAAACGCAGCGATCTTGAGAAATGTAGGTGTCTCTTAGCACCGTTTGCTCGGGGTCTAGCGTGTTGTCGATAATACGAATGGAAGTGAAGGTACGCGAGGCTACAACAGCTTCTATCACCTGGTCATCTGAGGTGCTTTCTACAGAGCCTCTGCTTTCTCGATAGCTAGATGTAGGATAGATTGCGTGAGGATTTGTTGCAACCAGGCGCTGAGCAAGGTCTTTGTAAAAGGGTGCGCGATCGCCCAGCAAAAGACGGTTCAATAGTTTTTCATCTCGCAGCTCAGAATGACTGACCTCAACTGCAAACTTTCGCCATGCCTGACCTTGATCTGCATCGAAAGCTAAAACCAGCTCCGCTATTGAGTTAAAAAAGCGACTCAAGGAAAAGTTGAGGGCGCTGCGCAGGCTACGACAGGTAGAGATACCCGCAACGGCATCGGCTGCGGAAAATTCTTGCCCAAGCTCTTCGCTGAAAGCAGGTGCATCGATTAGCGCCAGAAGTAAGGTTTCGAAGCTCTTACTAGCAAGAACATTATCGGTGCGAGTAGTGATGTTCTGAGGGGTAATTCTCTGAGAGAGGGGCTCCGCCAACGCTTCAGTAGCTTGAGCAGAAATAAAAGACTGGATAGTCGCAGTCGTCGTCGGTGATGTCATTTGTGAGGCAGCTTACACGGGAGAACTCAAACAAAAAGGATTTGTATTGTTGTTGTGTGTTAGGTAGTCTATGGCTGTAAAACTGTAGCTGTAAAAATCTCTTAATCTCTTTTAGAATTACTCTAACACAGCTTTTTAAACGAGCAAGGTAGTTTCACTGATAAAGACTGATATTTAAAGATTGATATTTGAAACGCAGTCACACAGGGAAACCACAGCTTTACTCAGAAGTCAATACGTTGATTGAGTCATTTCTCGACCGCTTTTTTATTTCGCATTTCTAGCATCGTGCATACAACAAAGTGCTGTGGTATAGATGTTAAATACTAGGGCGTGCAAATAAGATGTGCGGACGTTGTTATTTTTGAATCACTCTTTTGATAGAGGGGAGATACAGGGCGATCGCGCACTGTAAAATCGTGTTCTCTCACGCTGCTTTTTTTACCACCTCAGCTTTTTACCGGAAATACTCACCCATGGTCAGCGCCGCCGAAAAGAGAACGACCCTTCAAAAGACTTTATTGAATGCTAGGCCGGTAACACCTTTAGGAATTCTTGTCGAGCAGCTAGAACATATTGTTGAGACGGCTCAAGCTGAGCCCGTTTCACCTCAGCTACAGGATGCTTTGCAAGAAGCCTTTAACTTGGCGGCTGGTCTTGATCCTTATCTAGAAAGCTGTACAACGGCTGAATCTGAAGCGCTTGCTAACTTAGTTAAAAAAACGCAGGCAGAAGATTGGAGCCAGCACTTTGACGACGGTGAAACCGTTCGCGCGCTAGAACAGGAGATGCTCTCGGGCCATATTGAAGGGCAGCTACTGAAGATGCTGGTTGCCATTAGTGGGGCCAAACGCGTGCTTGAAATTGGGATGTTTACCGGATATTCGGCGTTAGCGATCGCAGAAGCGCTCCCTGAAGATGGCCGTCTTGTCGCCTGCGAAGTAGACGAATATGCGACACAGTTTGCGCAGTCTTGCTTTGCAGCCTCCCCCCACGGCAGCAAAATCTCTGTAAAAGTTGCCCCGGCGATAGAAACAATGCGTGAGCTAGCTGCCAGTGGAGACACCTTCGATCTGGCCTTCATTGATGCCGATAAAGGCGGCTACATCGACTACGTTAATCTGTTGTTAGAGAGCAGTTTGCTTGCGCCCAACGGCTTTATTTGCGTAGACAACACCTTGATGCAGGGACAGCCTTATCTGCCTGAGCACAAACGAGCCGAAAACGGTAAGCTCATCGCTCGATTTAATCAGTTTATAATCGACGATGCTCGTATTGAGCAGGTGATGTTGCCACTGCGAGACGGCTTTACTCTCATTAAGCGAAAAGCGTGAAATTTAAGCAGGAAGCGTAAAATGAAAGGCATAAATATTCATAGAGACAGTAGCGCGAGAGACAATAGGGCCAGTACCGATCAAATCAGCGAAAATAATTAAGGCAGACTGCAGAAAATAGCTTCAAACATGACACCAACACTGCCGCCAATAGCCAGCCGTCCGACCGTGATTAAGAGTATCAGTACGCTAATTCTACTGCTGCTACTGCTGCCTTTCAATCTTGTCGCTGTTTTATGGTCAGCCGTAAAAAATGTACTGAAGAATGCTTTTGGCGATCGCGTCGACACAACAGAGTCAGCTTCATTTGAGAAAAAGAGAGTTTTGATTACAGGCGCGAAAATGACCAAAGCGCTTCAGCTAGCCAGATCTTTCCATAGAGACGGGCATGAGGTGTACCTGGTCGAAACGCACAAATACTGGCTGTCTGGCCATCGATTCTCACGGGCTGTAGCAGGTTTTTTCACAGTTCCTGCCCCTGAAAAAGATAGTGACGGCTACTGTCAAGGCCTGGTTGATATCGCCAAAACCAACAAAATAGATCTGTTTATTCCGGTGTCTAGCCCCATTGCAAGCTACTACGACTCTTTAGCCAAAGTGGCCTTAGCACCGTATTGCGAGTCGCTTCATTTAGATCCTGATGACACTAAAATACTAGACGATAAACATGCCTTTTGCAGTAAGGCGCACGAACTAGGGCTCTCGGCTCCCAAAGTTTTTCGCATTACCGACCCGCAGCAGATCTTAGATTTTGACTTTAAAAGTGATGGCTCTCAGTACATTGTCAAAAGCATTCCGTATGACTCCGTGCTGCGCTTGGACTTAACCAAACTGCCGTTTGCAGAGATGGAAGCTTATGTTCAAGGGTTGCCTATCAGCGAGCAAAAGCCGTGGGTAATGCAAGAATTTATTCGTGGGCAAGAATACTGCTTTCATGCCACCGTTCGCAAAGGAAAAATCAGGCTTCACTGCTGTTCCAAATCGTCTCCTTTTCAAATTAATTACGAACAGGTAGACATTCCTGAAATCTATCAGTGGGTGGAAGCCTTTGTGAGTAAAATGAACCTTACGGGACAGGTTTGTTTTGACATGATTCAAACAGACGATGGCCAGATTTATCCGATTGAATGCAATCCCCGACTGCACTCTGCTATCACCATGTTTCACGACCATCCCGGTGTTGCCAGAGCGTATTTGTTCGATGGGGAGGTCAGCGAAGCGCCAATTGAGCCTTTACCAGACAGCAAGCCCACATATTGGACGTATCACGAGCTATGGAGACTTTTGAGCATTCGTTCTTTGCCTGAATTACGGGACTGGTGGCAGAAAATAACGCAGGGTACAGACGCGGTGCTACAGCCCAATGATCCGCTGCCTTTTTTCATGCTGCACCACTGGCAAATTCCTCTATTAATTATTGACAATCTGCGCCGTCTCAAAGGCTGGGTCAAAATAGACTTCAACATTGGGAAGCTCGTTGAGCTTGGCGGCGACTAATCTCAACACATTGCACTGCATATTTCTCGTAGCGTATCTTTCACGGCGCGTTTCTCACAGTTCATCTCTATCTTTCACTTTTAAAAACAATGGCAGCAACTGCAACGCAAGAAAATCCTAATTCCGAAGCTAAGCAAAGAGTCTTTGACTTGATGCTGACGTTTGTTAAAAGTCAGTGTATGTATGTGGGGACACGGCTGGAAATCTTTAACATCTTGGACGATAAAGGTGAGCAGAGCGTGGAGGAATTGGCGATCGCCACGAACACCGATGTCGAAAGGCTCTATTTCATCCTTCGCGGGCTGGCTCATATTGATGTTTTGGAAGAAAAGCCAGACAGAATTTTTGCACCTACCGAAACCTCGACGCTGCTCGTCACCAACAAAGCGCCCTCAGCCGGACACCTGGCCATGCACCTGATTGAGCCCGCGCAGTGGGACGCCTGGAAAATATTGCCAGAAGCGCTTGAAAAAGGCGTTGTTCCCTTTGAGCTAGCTAACGGGATGGGCGTTTATCCCTACTGTTATGAAAACGAATGGAGCAAAGAGACTTTTATTAAGGCCATGAGCTTTCTCACGGGATCTCAGGTAGAAGGGCTGCTGAATGCTTATGACTTTAGCCAGTTTGAAACCGTGATGGACGTAGGCGGCGGGCAAGGTGGCTTAATTTCTAGCATTGTGAAGCGGTATGGCTGCAAAGGAATTCTGTTTGACTTACCCGACGTGACAGAGACGGCCAAAGCGTATATGAACAGTCAGGGCATTTCCCCGGACGCGGTTGAGATTAAGGTAGGCGATGTTTTTGAGTCTGTTCCTGAAGGGGCAAACGCAATCGTGATGAAACATTTCATCTCGGCTTGGAGCAATGAGGACGCGATAAAAATTTTGGCAAACTGTAAAGCGGCGCTACCGGCTGACGGACGACTGATTTTGCTACAGTCTTTTGTGCCTGATATTGATGAGCCGAAAACAGAGGCAGACGGAATTATGCCGGGTATTTTTGCGGTGCAGATTAATGTGGCCACGCCAGGTGGCGGGTGGCGAACTAAAAAACAGTTTCAAGCGCTGTTTGAAAAGAGTGGATTTCACTTAGAAAAAGTGATTAAAACCGACAATAGCCTGTCTGGAATGGAGTTTAGTCTTAAGAGCTGATAGATGCTGAGTAGGTATAAAGGCTGAAAGGCTGAAGTTAAAGGTTAGTGACAATTATGTCTAGTCCGTCAAATCGCCTGATAGCCTAGGCTACGACTTCATCTCGCCTTCCCCCACGAAAAACATGAACGATTTGGGTAAAGCCCTCCTGAATAAAGTTGATGAAATTATTGACATTTGGGTCGAAAAAGTTCGTCGTGACATAAAAATAGATAGCAACAAAGGTATGACCTACGAAGCTGTTCATAATGGGTTACCTTCAGTGCTGGCATCTGTAGCGACGATGCTCACGACGGCTTTTGCTGATGAAGATATTGAGCTAGAGGGAGATGCAGCAGCGCATGGTGCAGTAAGAGCTAAGCAAGGATTTGACATTGTTGAACTGGTGCGTGAGTATCGGACGCTAAACAATGTTTTGATCGTGGCATTAGAACCTGACTTGATGACGGGCACCGTGCCAGAAGTGATTAAGGCACTGCGCAAAATTGACGAGGTGATCGACCGCGTTGTGATTATTTCGGTTGAAAGCTACGTTAGCCACCGGCTAGATTTATTGGAGCAAATGCATGGGCAACTGCTGCTAACCAATCAAGAGCTGACACGTTTAGTCCAAATCCAAAAGGACAACGTGTCCCATTTAGCGCACGAGCTGAAAAATCCGTTGAACTCTATTATTGGATTCTCTTCTGTGCTACTGCGCAAACAGCGCAAGCAGCTAACCGACAGCCCGCCTGAATCTATAGAGATGAAGCAAATTGAGCGAATTCTCAACAACGGACAGCAGCTATTGCGGTTGATTAACAATACGCTGGAAGTTTCTCGGTATGAGTCTGAGCAGCTCGCTTTGAAAGTAGAGCCGATTCATGCACCGATGCTCATAAAGGTGGTGACAGAGTCCTTTGAGGCGACGGCCCGTGATAAACAGGTTGTGCTGAAGATGGATTGCGATCGCGCCCCCAGTCAAGTTACTACCGACAGCCTTCGTCTCCAGCAAATCCTCACAAACCTGGTGAGCAACGCCATTCGCTACACCGATGTAGGCGAAGTGACTATTTCTTGTTATTTAGTGGATGAAGACACCTGGGCGATCGCCGTTTGTGACACCGGTAAAGGCATATCTTCCGACTTACAGCCCAAAATTTTTGAGCCTTACTTTCGAGCGGGCAGCAAAAGCGACTACGCGCCCGAAAGCAGCGGCCTTGGCCTTACTATCGTTAACAAGCTCGTGCAGCTCCTTCAAGGCCGAATCGAACTTACCTCAGAAATAGACAAAGGCTCCACGTTCGTCGTGATTTTACCGCTCACTCTCAACGTATCTTCAGCGGCAAAGGCTCAACCTTCTAGCTGAGCGACGACCGTACTCTGATAGTAGTGCTGCAAAATTTGTTCAAAGCTCCAGCCTTCGTCAGCTAAGGTTCTCGCTCCCCACTGGCTCATGCCAACGCCGTGACCGAACCCGGAGCCGGTTACTTTTACCGTACCAGCCGCCGCATTGAGCGCAATATTAAAACGGGTACTGCGCAACCGAAGCGCCGAGCGAACGTCTCTGCCTTTTAAGGTTTTAGTGCCGCGATCGCCCGTAATACTGATGCTGGCAACGCGACCACCCGAGGAAAGCTGAGGCGAGCTAATGCTGCGAACCGTACCGATACCATCGATTTTATCGCTAAATTCTTTGAGGCTAAACGTTTCCTCCCACGCAAAGACAGGAGAACTTTGATCAAAGTCTTCGACACCACGTAAGTAAGGCACATCGCTGCTCCAAACTTCGTTCGCATTTTCGGTATAGCCGCCAGAGGACGAGTGGAAGATCGCTTCAATTACCTGACCGTTGTACGTGACCACCTGATTGGTCGTGGCATTGACCGCAGCAACGGTATTGGGATGTTCTTGCTCTAAGCCTTTGTACACCTGGAATGTAGTAGTGGCGTCTACGTCATAGAGTGGGTTGTTGGCGCGCGATCGCTTATAAAGCGCATAAGACCTGGCCGCCACCGCCTGAGACTGCAACGCCGCCTGCGGCCAGCTTGTCGGCATTTCACTCCCGACCACGCTGTACAAATAATCGTCTAAGGCAACATAGTTAACCGCCGTTAGCTCGCCCTCTTCGAGCGTCACCATCACCCGCCCGCGATACCACTTATCACCAATCCACACGTAGCCGTCTTCGCTGGGTTCTAGCCAAAACGCGTTCGACTCTGAAAGGGTTTCTCGGCCATTGGTCAAATCTATGCCGCTGCCGTCCGCTTTCATCGTGATGCCCTGAAGTTCGGGGAGCTGGTAGAGCGCTTCGCCGCTACCGTCGCTAATGACGCCCATGCTGGAGCTACCGACGGTAATAGATTCATTGCCTTGCGCGATCGCGACTCTCATTTCCACTACCGCCTGCGCAGGCAGTACCAGCAACACCCATAGCAGCGAGCCGCCAAACCAGCTCAAACTGCGCCGTAAAACTGATTTCTGGGTCTGATGTGGGCGAGTCGTCAGGCTGAAAAGCCAGTTCTTAGCAAAGGAAGTGGTTTGCGTATACATAGTAGAAAAGGCGAATAGGTTTGGAGGCTAATAGACGGATGCAGTTGCTCAATGCTGCTTTAGCAAGCTCACTCAAATCAACATAAGTTGAAGGTACGTTTCATCGTTCCCCAACCATCTCTAAAATCTGAACATTTCCCAAGAAATGACGTGGCAGTTTATCGGCTGGCCACCATATTTTTTCAATAACCATGTCTCAATAATATTCACAACAATCCCGCCGTCTTATACAGATTTTCTAGCCGCGTCATAATCTTCTGCCCATACAGCGGATCTGCCGCCCACAAGTTGCTGAGCTGCCCCACCAAAGGCGCAACGCCCCGCTTCACAAAGTCAAATCGAGGATCAACCCGTTCTCTGGCCAAAGGCTCTGTACTGGCATAGGCCTTCAGGTGCTGAACATGCGCTCTCACACCAATCCGAGCACTTTCAAAGCTCGCCAGGTTGCCCGCACCGTCGGCCAGCCCTGCAAAGTTATTCTGCACGGGCCGAATCAGCCCAGGAAAGCGTAAAAAGTCAGTCTCTACGCACATCTGGCAAAAGGCAATGTCATAATCTACACCTTCAATCGTGCCTTCTTCTCTGTATAGCTTGGGCAAATCAGGAAAGCGGTCTAAGGCCTGATCATTTTCATTGCGTAAAAAGATGGCGAGCTGGGTTTCGGTGGTGCTGCCGTGGCTCATGATGACGTCAATGGAGCCTGGACAAATGTTGAGCACTGACACGGGCCGGAGCTGCAGCGTGCGAGTCGTCGCGTCCCAGCCAATAGAAATGCTAAAGGGCTTGAGGTCAACGGCTTTAACGTACACCGCGCCACGGTAGCGCACGCGTCGAATATCGTTCTCGGCAGACAAATCAACACCTAAGCGATCGGCTAGGTCAATCGGAATATAGGCATTGCCGCTGATAATAATGCCTTTTTCGGCGTAGGGGCCACCGTTAATTTCGATGCTGATGGTGGGAAAATCAGGCTCGGTGACTGACGGCGGCGGTGTGGGGCTACTGCCGTTGATGGCCCGGCTCCAGGCCGCAAGGCCATTGGCTAGGCCGATTGCAAAGCTGCGGCGGCGCTGGGTGAGCAGGGCGAAGTCTTTAGGGTTGGTCAGGTAGGCGATTTCGGTGAGCAGGGCAGGCGGTACGGTTTGGCGGACAAAGGCGAGTCGGCCGGTTCCGGCCTGAGTATCGGGGCGCACGCCTCGGCTAGGGAGTTCAGGAACTTCTTTGAGCAAGTTGAGCAATATAAGTTCGGCCTGATCGCGGCGAGCGCGATTATTAGCAATGTGATACACCGTCGCACCTCGGGTGGCCGTATTGCCAAATTCCTCAGCGTGAATTTCTAAAGCAACCGCGCCGGCTTTGGTTCGAGCATTAATCCAGCCTAGGGTTTGAGCCAAGCTTAAGTCGTCAGGCACCGAGAGGACATCGAATCCGCGCGATCGCAATTCAGGCACGATTAAATCCCTCAGCGCAATCATTTCTTGGGCCTCACTGGTGCCGCCCGCTCGAGCGCCCGTATCCCGAACGCCATTTTCCAAGCCGCCGTGACCTGCTGAGATAAAAATCTGTGGTGCCATAGAACAAGGTGCTCGCTGTAATCTCTGGAGAATATCGCAAACTTACCTTACTTGATGAATGGCTTGTTTGATGGATACATGCCAGCAGTTAACCATCAATTAATCAACTTCTAACTAATCAATTTCTGAACTGGCGTCAATGTCCGCATCATTTTTTGGGGGGCCGCTCAGCTTTTTAAATAGAAGCTGGATGCCCAGTGCAGCTAGGCCTAAAGCCGCAATGCCAAATACGCCCGCGCCTAAGGCTACTATGCCAACTACCAGCGTTCGCACGGCTGCGGAAATATTCACAACCGCTGGGTTGGAGGAGGTCACTGGCTTATTGGCAAAGCTGGTCGCGATCGCTACAGTCAGCCGGTAGGTCAGCAGTGAAAAGATGCTAGCGGTGAGCGCGCCTGTAAAGCATTTCAGCGGCGTGGCAGGCGTTTTTTCTGACACTTCAGCACTGAGATTGGGAACCTGAGGCTTTTGGGGAGAGGGCTTTTCCATGACGCTACACAAGGTAAATAGTTAATGCGGAGGCTTTCGTATCAGTTTACGGGAGGGGGCTCTCACTCTAAAATAAACTGCCATCCTATTGATAAGGACACCTTCGCCAGTGGCTCAAAGAGCGCGTAAAAGATTCGGCCAACACTGGCTTCGTGACGATCAAATTCTCAATCGCATTGTCACCGCAGGCGAACTCACTGACGCCGATCATGTGCTTGAAATTGGCCCCGGTAAAGGCGCGCTCACGCAGCGCTTACTTAATACTCGCGCCCAGGTACTGGCCATTGAAATTGACCGTGACCTGTGTTTGCAGCTCAGCGATCAGTTTATTGCCTATATGGCCAGCGGTCAGTTTCGACTGGTTGAGTCGGACTTTTTGAAGCTGGATTTTGATCAGGCACTGGTTGATTTTGAGCTATCGCGGCCAAATAAGGTGATCGCTAATATTCCTTATTACATCACCGCGCCGATTTTAGAAAAGCTGCTGGGGACGATGCGATCGCCCAACCCAAATCCCTACAGCGACATCGTGCTGCTCGTCCAAAAAGAAATTAGCGATCGCCTCTGCGCCCTCCCCGGCACCCGCGCCAACGGGGCGTTGACCATTCGCGCCCAGTACCTAGCTGACTGTGAAGAAATCTGCGTTGTGCCGCCCACCGCCTTCAAGCCACCCCCAAAGGTCGAATCCGCCGTCATCCGCATCCGGCCCCGGCCTTTCCCGACACCAGCTAAAAATCCCGTGCGCCTCGCTCAGCTTGTGAAAGTCGGCTTTTCTCAAAAGCGTAAAATGCTGCGCAACAACCTTCAAAGCATCGTAGACAAAGAACTGCTTAGCACTGCATTAGAAGGCCTATCGCTTAATCCTCAAATCCGCGCCGAAGGCTTGGGCGTTGCCGACTGGGTAGCGCTCAGCGATGCGGTTGATAATGCGGCAGGTGATGCCGTGGGCGACTCAACCGCATTATCTACATAAATTTATTCCCCGCGTCCCATGCTTACTCTTCTTGCCAACGCCAAAATCAATCTCTATCTTGAAATCATCGGCAGCCGCCCGGATGGGTTTCACGAGCTGGTCATGATTATGCAAAGCGTGGGGCTTTCAGACATCATCACGCTGAAGCGGCTAAAAGCATCCACAATTCACATCATTTGCGACCATCCACAGGTGCCAACAGATTCTAAAAATCTGGCGTATCAAGCCGTAACGCTGCTGCAAAAGCGACTGCCAAACCGTACAAATCCCTGTGGTGGTGTAGAAATTACGATTGATAAAAGAATTCCGATTGGCGCAGGGCTGGCGGGCGGATCTTCTAACGCGGCGGCGGTGCTCTTTGGGTTGAATGTGCTGTGGCGGCTGGGCCTAACGCGGCTAGAACTGCAAGAGCTAGGCGCTGAGCTGGGGTCGGACGTGCCGTTTTCTTTGGCGGGGGGATGCGCGATCGCTACTGGGCGCGGTGAAGAAATCAGCCCCATTCGCAAAGCTCCCTGCCTATACGCCGTCCTCGCCAAATACAACAGCCTCTCAGTCTCCACACCTTGGGCTTACAAAACCTACCGGCAGCAATTTGAAAGCACCTACCGCTCTCTAGATAAAACCGCCAGCCTGGAAGATCGCCTATCACGCATTCATTCCAGCAATATGGTCAAAGCTTTGGGCGTCTGTAAAATTGACGACATTGGCAAGCATCTTTCTAATGACTTGGAAAAGGTCGTGCTGCCGTCTCATGAAAAAGTGGCTCAGCTTAAGGGAAAAATGGAGGAGATCGCGCTGGCCAGAGGTAGCCTTGGCACCATGATGTCCGGCTCTGGCCCAACCGTATTTACGCTGACTGAAACACTTGAGCAGGCACAGGACATTATGCAGGCGGTGCAAACAGAGGTAAACGACTCAGACCTGCAGCTATTTGTGGCTCCATTTACCTCCAAAGGAATTCGTACAGTTGAGCAAACAGCCAACTAACGGCCGGCTAACATGGGCTATCACGAATATCACCGCCGCGATTATCCCGTGCCTTTGCTATACTGAGTGCCTCTGTTCATACACCGAACTTTATGAAGCGCCTTCCTTTTGATAGCCAGCAAGTCATGCGACGCACTGAAGACTTGATCAGCGCAGCTTCCAATCGCTATCGCATCACCGTTCAGGTGGCCAATCGCGCTCAACGCCGTCGTTTTGAAGAATTCGACAGCCTAGATGAGTCAAAAATGAAGCCTGTACTGCGCGCCATTGTTGAAATGTCTGATGAGCTAACTCAGCCAGAAATTATTGGGGAATAGGCCTTAGCGTCTATCGAAATAGATTTGAAGAGGAGCGATCGCACGTATATGGCGATCGCTCCTCTTTATTTATGAACTGAGAAGCTAATTTTCAAGTATGAATCGTCACTTAAAATCTGGAGACGGCTGGCGCATCGGCTGGAACCCGACGGCTGAAAAATTTTGCGGACTCGTCGCCGGAGAGCTGTGGTCAATTGAGCTAACCGCAGCAGAATTTGCAGACTTTTGCCGAGTCGCCCAGCAGCTAGGCCAAACGATGGCAGCGATGGCCGAACAGCTCATGGATGAAGAAACGCTAAGCTGCGAGCAGGAAACGGCAGAAATTTGGATGGAGGCAGCAGGATTCCCCGAAAAATATAGCCTGCGGTTCATTTTGCAGTCCGGGCGCAGAGGTGAAGGCGAATGGCCAATAACAGCCGTGAAACCCCTGTTAAAAGCACTTTCTCAGCCACCCTTTGACTCAATTTCATCAAAAAAGTTTCACCAGTAGGCAGCACTACGGCCTAAAGTTCATAAATAAATCAATTTTTGTTATTTTATCTGGCATCTAAGGGTTTAGATTAGGTTTTGTATTGAGCCTTAGATCTGGCTACCAAATCTAAGGCCCAAGGCAAAAGCCGCTATACATACATTTATCTATCAGGGAGCTGGGTGCGCAGTGAAAGTAAAAGTTGTCAGCGATACGCTGTTTAAGCTCAGCCCTAAGATCTCCGATCAGCTTTCTAATTCAGAGAAGGTATTCGTCAAAAACGGCACCGAGTTTGAGCTGATCTCTTACACCGAGGCTGAAGGCGACCACACGCGCCTTGTGCTTGCCAACCAAACTTTAGGTAACAGCCAAAAAATTTGGTACGCCTACAACCCAGATATTCAAATTGAATCGTCACCCGTCAAGCTCGTCGTGATTAGCGACACGCTCTTCAAGCAGCAACCCATTCTATCTTCACAGCTTTCTAATTCAGAGAAAGTGTTTGTCAAAAACGGTACCCAGTTCGACCTTCAGTCGTATCTGCCATCGGGGGGAAACCACCTCAAAGTATCGCTTGCCAATAAGTTTCTAGGCCCGCAGAACCTTAACACCTGGTACGCCTATCAGCCCGACGTTCGCGTCAGCGGCTCTATCGTAAAGCTTAAGGTTATCAGCGACACTCTTTTCAAACTCAAGCCTATTTTTTCCTATCAGCTCTCTGCCGATGAAAAAATATTCGTTAAAAACGGCACCGAGTTTGAGCTAGCCAATAGCGAAAAGGCTGAATCTAACCATGTGCGCATTTCGTTAGCAAAGACTGGACTGGGCGATCGCAACCTTAAAAACTGGTTCGCCTACGCCCCCGATATCGTCGTCGAAGGCAACCCATCCGATAACACCCCTAACTCCAACTCAACCGACCAGCCCCAGCCTGTTCCCGATCCGCCGGCACCAACGCCACCCACTCGGCCCACGCCCCCCAAACCCGCACCACCCACCGTCGTCGTTCCTGATCGCAGTCCCACTGGCCCCTTCCGCCTCCCTGGCTTCCGCAGCACCTTTTACCTTTCCGAACCCATCATCCCTAACGGCAACTTCACCTGGGACGAAGCTACTAAAAGCGGTAGTCGCATTCCCGTCAGCCGCGATGTCGCCTACGGTATTATCCGCATTGCTCGAGTGATGGAAGAAGTGCGAGCGCGGTTAGGCGATCGCCCCATCCGTGTCAACTCCTGGTACCGCGATCCTGTCAGCAATCGCGCCGTCGGCGGTGCCATCTACTCTCGCCACCTCTCCGGCGACGCTATCGATTTCGTCGTCATCGGCGTTCATGCCTACACGGTCTACGACCGGCTCAACAATTGGTGGGGCTCCCAAGGCGGCCTCGCCAGCTCCTCAATTTTTACTCACATTGATGCTCGCGGCTATTACGCTCGCTGGAGCTACGGGTATTAAGCCAAACAGTTAGTCACCATATACTGTTTAGTTTTTTGAGGGCGATCGCGAAACAAATACCCAGACGTTATGCTATTGTCTATAGGCAAATTAAACGCTTCGGGGCGTAGCGCAGCTTGGTAGCGCACTACTTTGGGGTAGTAGGGGTCTTGGGTTCAAATCCCAACGTTCCGATTGGCAAAATATTTGCATACGTAAGACCTCCAGCCGTTCTCTTTTGAGGGCGGCTGGAGGTCTTTGGGGGGCGTTTGGAGTAGTTAGGGTGCAGATAAGGTTATAGGCCTAAATCTGGCAATTCTGGCTTTTCTAGCAGGTGCCCATAGGTGCTAGCGATAGTACGAATGTCTGCATGGCCAGCGATGTAGGCGGCTTGGCGATAAGTCCACCCGCCATATTCAAGGCCATGACTCAGCAAAGTGTGACGCGCTACATATGGTGGACGGTAAGGAACTTGTGCAGCCGCGCACGCTACTTTCCAAACGCGATTACGGTAGTTGCGATCATCAATCGCGTGACCTTCAGGGGAGGTGAATATTAGATCGTCGTCTTTTGCATCTGGCGACCGGCGGGCGGTGAATAAGTTCACGAGTCTGCCGTTCATTGGCAATATTCTGATTCGCCCGGTTTTGGTGCTTTTGCGCTCGCGGCCAGCGCCAGAGGATTTGCCATCGGCTGAGCGGCTGAGTGATTCGCTGATGGTGATTTCTTTGCGCTCGGTGTTGATGTGTTGCCAGCGCAGGCCGATAGCTTCGGAGGGCCGTAAGCCTAGCGAAAGTAAAACGACGGTGAAATCGCAGTAGTGGCTCGCGGTGGGATGCAGCAGCATCGAGGGGTAGAACCTGGCTAGCTCATCAAGGCTGAATGGCGTTCTGTCCTGCGTTTTGGGTGCTGAGCCTTTTAGCGTGCGAATCGGCGCGAACAGGTTTTGTGAGGCGTGATAGTTATCTACCAGCCAATCACCAAAGCTTCTGAGCAAAAACAGGTTCTGATTTGCGATGAGCTGCCCTTGTCGTTCGCGTAGCAACTGCACCAGGTCGCGAGCATCTTCAGCCGTGAGGACGTTTCGGCCCAAGCGAGCAATATTAGAGCGCAGTGCTTTGTATTTGGTGCCGATGGCTTGGCCGCTAACACCTTCTAGCCGTTTGTACTCAGTGAACTGCTCGAACAGGGCCACAGTAGGGGCGAGATTTTGAATTGCTGGCGCAGCCGGTTGAATGATTCGGTAGCGATTCAGGGTCTTATCGAGGTTTCCTTTGATGATGTCTGCCTCTATCTGTGCTGCTTTTTCGAGCGCTAGCTGCCGGTTGTAGGGCGTATCAGATACCTGTAGTGATAGCTGCCGCCGTTTGCCACAGGATGACCAGCGTAGGCGAAGTATTCCGCTACGGGCTGTTACTGATACGCCGCCGCGCCGTCCGCGCTGCCTAGTCACTTACTTAGCGTCGGCGATCGCTAACTCAGCAACATCTATCGACTGTGTAACCAACCACTTCGGATGATTCACAACGGCGATGCTCTCATCGATGGAAATGACGGTCAGTTTCTTTCGTCCGCAGACTCTTGATCGGGCCGAATTTTCACCCGTGTAATAGACCCGATCACCCTCTTTTAGTGTGTGACAGTTGTTTGCGCCAACTTGTGCCAACAAGGGATCGGCTTGTTGGGACACCAGACCCGTTGATACGTCTGGTTTAGAACCTTTGCGCCAACAAATACCTGTACCGGGATTTGGGTGATCATTTTCGGGCAAAGTGATCATTGGCTTTTGATCACTTTGAGCTAAATGATCACTTTGATCACCTTTTTCCTTGTAACCTTCTTTTTGTTGGCGCAAAGCTGTAGGCCTTACACTGTCTACGTCCTGGTGTCCCAACAGGTCTAACCCTTGTTGGCACAAGTTGGCGCTACGGGAATAGGTCGCTGGCGCACGACCTTTGCCACCTGTCTTTACAACCATGTCGTCAGCTTGTAATCGATACAGGGCAGTGCTTACAGAGGACGCTTTGAAATTTAACGATTGAGCTACCTGTGTGACAGTTGCCTGTCCGATCAGGTTTAGGTGATCTAGTATTTGGGTTTTCATATCGCCGTCTACCCGTGGTTGCCAGTTGCCTTGCAATCGCCATTCGAGGGTGGCTGGACTGATGCTGATTCGCAAGTCCATATTGTCGGTGTGGCCGTTTTCTGCGATTAGCCGGTAGCAGCTATCACCCGGAATGATCACCATGGCTCCGCGTGCGGTCGCTCGGATCGAACCACTGCCGCGCAGCAGGTCGAATGGATTCTGGTCTTTTTCGATGGTGCCTTTGCTGAGGTGGTGGGTGAGGATGGTGCAGACGTTTTTCTCTTTACACATTTCCTGTAGCGGCTCTAGCACCTGGCCCATCTCCGCGCCGGTTTCCTTCATGCCGTCGTTGCGAACACGGCTGAAGGTGTCGATTACCACTAAGCGCACGTCGCCTATTTCTTCGACAATTTCGGCTAAGTCGTCCAGCTCGCTGAGTTTGAACTGGTCGAACCAGTAGACTGGGAGCCCTTCGATCCAGCCCTGCGCGATTTGCCTGGTTTTTACTTTGGCGTCGCCGTCTTCGAGGTTGATGTAGATGACGCTGCCCTGCGTTACTGGCCTATCTAAGAATTTGCCACCCATTGCTATCGCTTTGGCTAGGGTCAGGCAAAACAGTGACTTGCCGCCGCGTGGTGGCATTCCTAATATGAACAGCTCGTTGCTGGTGAGCAGATCGGGCACAAGCCATTCGATGTAGTCGGGGGCTCTGGCCATGAGCTGATCGTTGGTGATCATCCGCTCGCGTAGCTGGTTGCGCTTTGCTGGCGTTTTCCAGGGGACAGCCGACGCGGCAGCGGTATGAATCTCTGTGAGGTTGTAGAAGTCGAGGGTGTCGCTAATGTCCCACCCGGTTTTGCTGCCTTCAGGCCTTGGTACAGCGGCGATTTTGCCCCGTTTGCCGAGGCGGGCGGCGAGCTTGTCGGCACCCTTTTTGCCCGGTTCGTCATGGTCGTAAAAGATGATGATGTCGCCGGGTAATCTATCCAGCTCGGAGGGCGACGGCGAGGCGCTGCACCCACAGGTAAACGCGGCAACGGCGATCGCGGGCTCGTCTCTCATCTCCCAACCTAATCGGATTGCGTCCCACTCGCCTTCGCATAGGTAGGTTTTGTCGGCACCTGGCGGCAGATGGGTGAAGTACACCTGCTGAGGAATGGCATATTGGCTCCAGTCTTGGGCTTCGTCGGGTCGTTCTTCGTCGGTGAACCAAGGGGCGATCCGTTTCTTGCGCCAGTAGGATGTGCCGCTGTGGTTGGGTAGCGGGATGCTGATGCTAGGTAGGTGACGGTTGCCGACTTTGGATCGGGTGATGCCTAGTTTGTAGTGAGAAATCGCCTCGTTACAGATGCCTCTACTGTTGAGCCAGTCAACGGCTTCTGATTTGATGAGCAGTTGCTTATGGTCGGCAACGATGCGCTGCGGGGAAACGCTGGTAGGTGTTTTTTGTGGCTGAACTAGGGCAGTGGGTATCTGTTTGGGCTTTTCGTTGCCTAGGGCTTTGCGGATGTCTTCGGGTGTGCAACCGCGATGGCATTTATAAGCACCTGATTCTTTATTGAGCGATAGGTTGCGTTTTTTGGTTTTTCCATCGAGGGCGCAGTTGGGGCAAACGGCGCGGCCTGATGCATCAAACTCGACATATTCGGCAATTTTGAACATAATTGTGGGAGGTAGAAACAGCAAAAGCCGCCTGGTGATGTAGGCGGCTTTGATCTAGGTATTTACTTGGATGTTTCGGACGTTTGAATCCTGTCTCGGAGTGAACGGGCAATCATGTAGTCCCGCTCCATTTCGTAGCTGTTGAGCAGGTGAATGCTCGGCTTATAAAATCCAACCAGCCACGATTCATTACTCAAAGGCAATAGCCGTCTCACTTGCAGCGGCCATTGAATGTCTATGCGGGATTGTGAAAAATGTGTGTGTTTGGTCGCACGACCCCACCGCCACACCGAGAAGTCGTGTATCATATATTTCATTGCATTATTCGATAAATTACTTACGCCCTCCAGAGCTGTGAACTCTTGGGGGGCTTTTGCTTGGGAGCCGAAAAATAAAGGGGGCTGAATCCTCCTGCGAAGAGACGAATCAATAATCAAGGGGACAGAGCGGGCGGCATGTGCCCGCTTTTTTGTGCCTCGATTTGTGATGTGATCGGGTTGTCGGCGCGGCCCGCCGTGGAAAGCATTAACCACACCGACATGCCAACTGAACAAGAGATCAGTCTCAAGCATCTTATCTGATCTCTTGTTCATGAACAAGGAATCAGTTAGTATGAAAAAAAATGCAGGTTCAGCTTTGATGCAGTTGCTTAAGGAAAAAGGCAAAACCACTCATGAGCTAGCTATCGCTCTAGATGTAAATGAAAGAACGGTCTTCTACTGGCTGTCGGGAGACCGAGTTCCCAGATTTACTCTGTTCCAAGTGCGTGATCTTTGCGATTTCTTCAGTTGCTCTTTTGAAGAGCTGCCTCTAGATTTCAGCCGTAACGTACTAGAAGATCAAAACTAAAAAGCCGCCATCAGTCTTGACCACTGATAACGGCTGTACCCGGTTGAGGCGGGCACTAAATGACTATACAAGATATCAAGAAACTAAAAGGCGATCGTGCTCCCCCTGTGGGTGGTGCGATCGCCTTTCTTTTAAATCTGATAGATAGCTGTCCCGCTCTTTTCAGGAGATTCACAGCCTTTCGGCACATTAACCATGCAAAGCCGTACTTCACCAGGCCATCTACTCAAACCACTCTAGATATACCCGTTACACCTGCTCAGCCGAGCGAATGGGACTTGTGCCGTCAGCACACCACGATCGCAGGGTTACAAGAGCTGATGGAGTGGTGTGAATCAACAAGCAAAACTCAGTTCACACCCAGAGAGGCCCGCGCCGATAAGAAGCTACGCCCGCTCTTTGACAGCGCTGATGATATCCGAAATCTATTTGAGGTACTGGTTGAGTACGGCCTGCTTACGAGCACTGGTGAGGATATTTATGCGCGATCGCCGCTCAGCTAATGCCCTTGTGTGGTTGTGTGGTTAATCAGAAAATGGCTGTGGTATTGCGGTGGTTAACGACCACACAAGGCCTTCAGCGACCACACGACCACAACCACGTCATTTACCACGCAAACAGCAGGAGGAAATCAATATGGACAATGACTCTTCACTAGACCCCCCCAAAAAGCCGCCGAGTAAGACGGCTAGAAGAAATTGACATGCTTTCCGCAACCGCAGGAGATCACACGCTGATCAAACTGATGCCCGTATCGATAACGCCTGGGGATGCTGCCCTGCTCTATCTCTTTCTACGGCGATTGAACTTTAATCACTTTCTCGATTGCTCTGATGGCGATGGCGATCAAGACCAGGCCTACGCAATGCAAGCCTCAGCGCAAAAGCTCCGAGCAGAGCTTAAGGATTTCCTCGATCAATTTGTCCCATTCTAAAAAGCGCCCTAGAAGCGTCTTGAAAAGAAAAATGACCCAAGATAAAAAGAATTTAGCTTTTCTGCAAGAGTTGGAAAAACGATTTAAAGCCTTCAGAGCAGGCGACCCCACTCAAGGGGACTATGTTGCAGAAATGCTGGAAGATTGGATTAACGAGCTGAAAGCGGGGTGTGTGAAGGCGCAATAACCAGTCTCAAAAGGTATACGCTGCTTGCCCTCACTAAAAGGGTGTCTCAATGAATGTCTTAATACGCGATTATCACAGAGCCTAAAGGCTAGTGATACGTAAGGGGTAAATATGGCACTCGTTGGCTATGCACGAGTCAGCTCTCAAGACCAAAACCTTGAGGTTCAACTCAAAAAGCTCAAAAACTGCGACAAGATTTTCAAGGAGAAGCACACGGGGACGAATTGCAAACGCCCCAAGCTGACAGCGTGCCTTGAATATGTGCGCGAAGGAGATGTACTGGTAATCACTCGCCTAGACAGGTTAGCCCGCTCAACGCTCCACCTATGCCAAATCGCTGACCAGTTGCAGCAGCAGAATGTTGAGCTACAGGTGATTGACCAGAACATCCATACAGGCGACGCTACCGGGCGGCTGCTGTTCAACATGCTAGGGGCAATATCTCAGTTCGAGACTGAGATACGTGCTGAGCGCCAGCGCGACGGCATTCAAAACGCAAGGGCTCGTGGGGTGCGCCTCGGAAAAGAGAAGTCTTTGACCGACGCGCAGTGTGCAGAGCTGAGGCAGAAGCGCCAGGACGGCGTGCTGATAAAAACGCTGATGGAAGACTACAAAATCTCGAAACCTACCGTATATCGATATCTAAGACCGGAACCATAGAACTATGCCAATAGACACTTCAGGAATTGAGAAGGCTTTGAAAATAGTCCAGTTCTTTAAAAAACTCATGTACAACCAAGTGCATGATTGGACCTACAGTTCGTCACCATGGCCTGGTTGGACGTGGGCTCTCGATAATGCTGTCGATTCACATTGGTCATCTGCGTGGGCCGATGAACGATACGACGAAATTCCTTTCTAATACTAAAAAAGCCCCTTAACAGGAGCTTTTGCAATGCCAGGAGGCGGACTTGAACCGCCTTTCAAGGATTGCAAATCCTTGAAAGGCTCCCATAATGTGATCACACCGTGGGTATAGTAGTTTCGTACTAAACTCACGATTTTTCTTATGGCCGAACCTACACTTTTAGACGTATTTGGTAGTAACGCAGCTCAAACCGCATCGGCAGTCACTATCAGCAAAAGCGATCTGGCTGCCGTTGGCTTAACAGCTAGCGCGTCAAATTCGGCTGAGCAGTTACTAGCCGCAATTGTCCTAAAAGCAAAAGAATCGCTGACAGAGGAAACTTTCAATACTGTGCCAGAACAATCTGTGACTATTGCGCCAGGGTTTAACAGCATTGTCCAGAAAACGGCTGCTGATGGAACGTCCACAGAATATCGCCAGTTTCAGTTCAACATCGGGTTTCACAAGCTAAGCAATGAAACCCTTTCGCCTGACGATATGTAGTGGTTAGCTATCTTTATTACCGGCGCGGCGACGAGTGGGTAAGAGTTAACGCTGATAGCTACGAACAAATAACGGAGTCCGGGCCACCGCCGTCGCCAACCGGAAATTGTTCGACAAAGTACAGAGTATTCGCTACGTATACGGTCACAAGTAGGAGCGGTAAATATCTGCACACCCGCGAGGATTGGCCTATTAGTTCGACCGTCCCAGGGCCGGTTACCGGCGTCGCTATCGAAAATGAAGGGCGAATAGTGGCTGTGTACAATGCGAATGGTCTGTATGCAGGGCGATCGGTAAGCTCTGGCTCTGTTAGAGCCTCGGAATTGCTTGGGGTAAAGCACACGCGCATTGATGGATTGCCAGACGATTGCCCACCTCCCGGCAATGGAGGGGATAGCGGGGAATGTTCAACTGTTTTCTCCCTAGAGGGGAGTGAAGTGCTAACGCTCGATCACTGCCCGGAAATAACCGAGAATTCTTGCCGTGATTGCTGTTCTGAATTGTTGAATCTAGCTAGACGTATAAGAGTTTAACCAGGATGAATGATGAGTAGTGAATGTGATGCTCTGAGGGCTCAACTAGAAAGGATTGAGGCCCAGATTGCAGGCTTAGAGTCCCGGTTTATTCCCAAAGCTGCTAACGCAATAGGCATCAGCAATCCACTGCTCTACCACAAAGGCACTCTAAACATTTTGCGGGAGGGCTCTATCTCGCCATTCCCAGACAAATATTCAGCCTTAAACTGAAGCGAGGCGGGGAATCTGTAGCCCCACCCGATCAGCCGGTAGCTACGATGCAGCCACAACCGCCCCGGAATGAGCAGAGAGTAGCGATCCATATCACCTTGCTCAGTCGTGATTAACGGCCTTGGCTGAGAATGCTCAGCCGCCCACAGGTTGATTAAAGTAATCGTGGGGATAGCCTTCAGCAGCAATCCCACGCCAAATCTAGAAAAATTCATAGTTAATCGTCCTTTTTTTCCGCCATAAATTGGGCATTACCGCCGAGCTGAATGATGAGCGATCGCATCAGCGCCCTCAGCTCTAAATTTTCTCGCTGAATCTCATCTAGGCGAGCATCGAGCATTCGATCAAGGGTCGCAACGTTCACTGAGAGCCCTTCATATGCGTTTCTGAGATGATTAAAGTCTCTTTCAGACGCATACGCTTTTTTTACAGCCGCACCATACCAGGCGATTCCCCCAGCGATTGCGGTGATGATGCCAACCAGTAGCGAGAAGTGTTCCGCTAAGTTCTCCATTTTTATAAGGCCGTTTGAGCCCAAATCTCTAAGTAATAATCTTTTAGCCAGCGAAGCGCCCAGAACTCTAAGTAATAGGCGTGGCCAGCACCATCAAGCTTGAAAAAGGCATCATCAAGATAGAGCCGGTTTACTTGCTTTTTGGGATCGCCTGGTAAGGGGTACAAGATTTGTGCCAGAGAACCGGCGCGCAGCCACCCCCTTTCAGAGCCAAGAACACTCTCAATCTTAATAACAACTTGAGCAGGAACAGAAAAAAGCAACGGAATTCTGTAAGCCATCGGCTGGGCTGTTCCAAACTCATGAATCTTTTGAAGGTTTGAGTCTAGATCAACAGAGGGAAGCGTGACAGATAAAGGCTCTGGGTACAATAGCCGCCGAGACGTTTGCATAATTTAACAGCTTAATAAATGCCTTTCTATCATCCAAATCGGCGCAAGGTATACGGCACTGCACAGCTAGAAGAAGGCTATGAACTACTCAACACGACTCAATACGCCAAAAGGTTTTCATATACCCGTGATGGCGTTGTTAAACAATGTAGGAAGAAGAAACTAAAAGCTTTTAAGACTGGTGGTAGGTGGCAGATTGTCACGCAAAAAGAGACGTAACAATCTGCCAACCTATGCGAGATCTAACAACAAGTTCCCGAGCCGTACACAACAACGCGCTGTATTTTCCAATCGCCTGGTAAGAAGTTGGCATCAACATCTGTACCTGGGAGATCGTCCATAGCCTCGCCTACATTGTAAGGATTGCAATAGAAATCAAAATAGCGAGTATTGTCGCTTTGGGCAGAACTGCCAATGTTGGCGACGCCAGACTTTTTCATGACGGCAGTTAAACGAGGTAAAACTCGCTTAATTGACCGAACATTTGTGATAATGACCTTTCCACCAAGATCATTATCATCAGTCACGTCAGCACCAATATTTCCACGGACACCGAAATCGCCGTAGAAGTATTTAGAACCCTGGATGCGAAATGTTGCACCATTAAAATCGAAATCAACTGAAACGAGATCAGCCATAATTACTTTTTTCCTGTTGAGTCTTTGCTAAATGTATTAAAGAGCTTGGAGTTTAAACAAGCACTTCGGCGGCGTCAAACTCAAGGCCGCCGTCTGAGGAGTTTGTGACTGTTAGGGGAACGACAATCGAGAAGGTTGCTCGATTGGTGTTGAGGTTGACTGACTTAGAGACTGAAAACCCCTTTAAATCAGTCGTCGGGTTAGCGAGCCGATATGTAGCGATCGCCTCAGACAATTTGGAAGGAAGCTCTAGTGCTTGTTGTTCAGCCGTAGTAGAAGAAAGAGTGATTGAAGCAGCCATTTAGATACCTTAAAAGATAGTGTCATCACGACCTTTAGAGAGCCCTAAGCACTGGCTAAAACGTTCCGCCTTGATTGCGATGTCTTCTTTGCCCCTAGGCCCAAATAGAGCCTACTCTAAGATTCTACGGCCCCATGATGGCGCTGTATTTTTATGGCCTTCAAAGCGCTTGACGTAAGAGGCTTGAACATTAACTTCTGAATATTCGGCAACATTCTGTGAATAGATCATTATTAATCCGTCTTCGGGAATAAAGGTTGGATCAAGCAGTGTTGCCACATAATCAATCACCTTTTGAGCTTCCGGCTCGGAAAACGCATTAATAATGATTTGGCTGTTGTCCCTGAGCCTTACAGACGCCATATTCCCGCCTTTGCGATAGCTAGGGAAATTGAATGAATAGTCTTGATCAATCGATTCTTTTGGGTGGGGAATGGTCATCGCCCACGTACTAGAGCCACCTGAGAGTTTTTGCCAAATTACAACTAGCTGAGGAATCTCCCCCCGTTTCGCTTCCCAGAACATGGGTAAAGCTACACTGGCTTCGATTGGGCACTTAGTATCGGCATGGATAAGATTTAGTGACTGCTCTATGCCTGCGATTGCGCTATAAATCCCACCAAGCCCAGAACCTGCGTATGGAACAACCAGCGGCTCTGCACCATCAGCAGGCGGCTCGCACGGCTGAATATCAAAGGAGCCTGCACCCTCACCTTGCAAAAGCTCTTGGTTCCCTGCAACTATCTGCCGTATTTCTGCTAGCAATGCATCGCTCAATTCGTCACCTCTCCCATTCAGTAGATCTCTAATTTGCTGGGCTAGCCGCTCTATGTACTGGCGGATCTGCTGTAATTCAAAGTTAAAGCGCTCTACGGCGGCAATGGCACGCTCAGCTAGCGCGATCGCCCTTTGAGCCAAATCTAAAGCCCGAGTTACCTGAGCTAAAAGACCAGCTAAAGTAGCAGCAATTCGCGCGACCTGGGCTACCAACTGAGCCAACGTCAAAAGCGCCCCAGCAACCAGCGCATTTAACGCCGTCAGCAGTCCATTTAAAATATTTAGCTTTAGACCTAGATTTCTGATGTCTTGAGCGTTTTTCACAACCTTTTGCTCAAGCGCGCGAATGTCATCTTCTAGCGTAGAAACCCTCACCGCTAAGCTAGTGATCCGTCGCTCAATGCCTACCAGTCGGCCTAGTAGATCATCGATTCTCTCGTGTGCTCTGACCGCTTCACTTTTGGCGCTGGTAGCGATCGCCCTCACCTGAGCGATTGAGCTGGCCAGACCTGCCACTTCACTTCTCAGAGATGCGATCGCCGCTCTAACGAATATTTCAAAAGCTTCGAGCGCTGTTATTCGAGCTGCGTTCCTGTCCGCGATCGCTTTCACTGTCTGTATCAGTCGGATCAAAGTATCTTGAAACCGCTCAATCACAGAGACGCGATTCTCTAGTGCTGTGAGCCGTGCTCTAGTCGCATAGTTTTGTAGTTGCGTAAGTACGGCGGTAGCTAGGGCCAGTGCATTTCCTGCGGTACCTTGTGCAGCAGCGGCAGCGGCAGCGGCAGCAGCGGCAGCAGCGGCAGCAGCTATCGCTAGTGCCTGAGCACCTGCCGCCTGTAGTAACGCAGCCCCTGCTATGTTGTTAGCGTTCTCAGCCATTGATTGAGCTTCACGTATGTCAGCATCAATGACGGGCCGTTGCGACTGAGGAATAAACCGCCCATCTAGCCCTGCTATATCCTGTCTAATCCGCTGCAACTCTTGCCGCAGGGCATCACATTCAGCACTCATGATTTATTTTGTGTTGGGCAGTTTATACAGTTATGGCGCGGGCGATTGGCAGCCGTTGACGGCAGCAGTCTGAACAATCCTCACGGCCATTTGTCACCTCAGGGCATTCCTCTAGGGTTAATACCAACGTTTCACCCCGATAGAATTTAGTGATACATGCACCCCCTTCACCACAATCATCTGGGCCATCAACGGATTCTATAGACGTAATAACTGCACTCACTACTCGATTGTTTGCGCGTCTCCAATCCCTTTGATTGTCCTTGTTATTTCCGATGGCGAAAAAGACGTAAAGACCATTTCGCGATGCATCCTTACCGGCTAAGGGCGGCCCATAGAAATAGTTGCCACCAACAGACGTAAAGGGCGTGTTAAGCCCATTTAATGGGCCCAAGGGCGTGCCAGTTTGACCAGCAACAGCGCGTGATTCGTAATAGGCTTCGTATGTCTCAAACACTACTGAGCCTCGATAATATTCAGCCTGAGCAGTTGCCTTAACGTAGTAATAGGTACCGGGGCATAAACCTGGCTCACCTTCACCCGTTTCTTGAGTAAAGGTGTCAGCGGGAACCCGAACCCATTCATCGCCGCACCTGTAATACAGGTATTCCATTGATTAATAGCTATCTGGGCTGATAACCGAGGGGCTAGGTGTTAAAAAGTTAATCGCTAGCTGGTTTTGCCTGGTTTCTATTTGATTGCCATTTGCGTCAGGGCGCTGAATGATTGAGTTGAAACTGGCGGCAATATAAATCGACTGATCGGGATTAGCCTCAAGTGCTGTTTGTGTTAGCGAGCCCTTGAACTGAAGGACTAATGCAGCAACTAACGACTCGGCTGTATTAGTCGAACTAGCAGTCAAACCGACGGCGGCTAAATCAGCTTTATTAATTGTGAGCGTGGTGCTAGATTGCGATGCGCCAGCGCCGAAAACATCTAAGAGGGTAGGTTCTGCCATAAAGCCCGAAAGCCAGTCGTAGTACGCAACTACTGTACCCATATCAAATTAAATCGCTAGATTTCAGCCCAAAGCCTTACGCGACAACGCGTTTTGGGGTAGTAGGGGTCTTGGGTTCAAATCCCAACGTTCCGATTGGCACTAATTTGCATACGTAAGGCAGGCATTCTTTTTTAAAGAAGCCTGCCTTTTTAGTTTTTTAGAGTTCTAGACTCTTCCGCTTCTGGCAGCTAGTCCCCAACCGACCCAGAGCACCGCGCCAATGACGGCCACCCAGATTAACCCAGGCATTAAGTCATAGCGCATCCACCACCACAGATCGCGGGAGATGTCCCAAACGACATAAAGCGCGGCCCTGCCAACGTAAAGCCCGATAATGCACAGGGCCATCACCCCGACAACACTAATTAATCTATTCATTGGAAGGCGCTCAGTGCTTTGAAAATTTGCACCTTTAGCGTTCCCCTATTGCGTTGTGAAATCCTAGGCCTAACCTCCTATGGCACAATGGTTAAACCCTTAAGTTAAGCAAGCCTGTGAGTACCCTCAAAGCCCCCGCCCGTCGAGCCGTTTTCCCTTTCACTGCGGTGATCGGCCAAGAGGACATGAAGTTAGCGCTCATTCTCAATGTGATCGATCCAAAGATTGGTGGCGTGATGATTATGGGCGATCGCGGCACAGGCAAATCCACCACCATTCGCGCGCTCGCCGATTTGCTTCCCGATATCGAAGTCACCGCCGACGATCCGTTTAACCGCGCACCCAACAATCCAGACGTGATTGCTGAGCGCGACGGTCAAGAAGTTCCGGTCGCAGCCAAAAAGGTGCCGATGGTTGACCTGCCTTTGGGTGCTACAGAAGATCGCGTTTGCGGCACAATTGATATTGAAAAGGCACTGGCTGAAGGGGTCAAAGCGTTTGAGCCCGGTTTGCTCGCAAAGGCCAATCGCGGCCTGCTATACGTTGACGAAGTTAACCTGCTAGATGACCACCTCGTAGACGTCCTGCTGGACTCGGCAGCGTCTGGTTGGAATACCGTAGAGCGCGAAGGCATTTCCATTCGTCACCCGGCTCAGTTTGTCCTAATCGGTTCTGGTAACCCTGAAGAAGGTGAGCTGCGCCCTCAGCTACTCGACCGCTTTGGCATGCACGCTGAAATTCGTACCGTTCGCGACCCTGAGATGCGCGTGCAGATTGTGGAGCAGCGTACGGAGTTTGACCAAAATCCTGAGGCATTTACGGTCAAGTGCCAAGCCGATCAAGAGGCGCTTCAGCAAAAGATTATTGAGGCTCAAAACCGCTTAAAAGATGTAGAGCTAGACCACGAGTTCCGGGTAAAAATCTCTGAGGTTTGTTCTGAGTTAGATGTGGATGGTCTGCGCGGAGATATTGTATCTAACCGAGCGGCTAAGGCTTTGGCGGCGTACGAAGGCCGTACGGAAGTAACGCTTGAAGACATCCAGAAAGTAATTGCGCTATGCCTGCGTCACCGGTTGCGTAAAGATCCTTTGGAGTCAATTGACTCTGGCTTTAAGGTTGAAAAAACCTTTAGTAAGACGTTTGGGGTAGCTGAGCCTAGCTCAAATGGTCGTCAGCCTGCGGGTGTTCGGTAGCGTGCCAGCCACCCGACGGATTTTAGGGCTTGACCCAGGGCTGGCGATTTTGGGCTTTGGGGTAATTGAGTACGATCCGGCGGATATGCGATCGCTCTGTCCCACCATTACCACGGTGGACTATGGCGTTGTCCAAACACCTGCTCGAACTGACACCGGCAAGCGTTTATGCACTATCTATGATGATTTGCACAGCGTGATTGATGAGTACAAGCCCGATTTAGTCTCTATTGAGAAGCTGTTTTTTTACAAAATGGGTAATACCATTTTGGTCGCGCAGGCTCGGGGGGTAGTGATGCTGGTGTTAGCTCAGTGCGGGCTGCCCTTTGTTGAGTTCACGCCTGCGCAAATTAAGCAGTCGATTACAGGGCACGGTAATGCAGATAAAGCCGATGTGCAAGATGCGATTACTCGCGAGCTGAAGCTAGAGAGTGTTCCTAAGCCTGATGACGCAGCGGATGGTTTGGCCGTTGCGCTCACAGCTTGGTTCCGAATGGAGGATTAAGAGAAACCAGCCATGACACCGACCTTTGCAACGCCTCTAGCTAAAGCAAGAGTAGAGCAGCTCATGCAGCCTGCGCTGATTCGGGTGATTGATAACATTCGCAAGCAGCTAGAAACTTGTGACTGGCAGGGTAAATATGAAGAGGAGCTAATTTGGCCAGAAGGAACCAAAGAGACTCAAAAGCGAGAGTATGCAGCTTTGCAAAAGGGACTGCACGGGGTGCCACCGGAAGAACATGATCGGGTGGCGAATTTAATGGCGCAGCTTCCTCAGCCGTCGCCGCTCTATACGCTGCGGCTAACTAAATCAGAGTGTTCTGACGAGACGGTAGACATTTGGAGACTGTGCTATCGGGTATGTGCTCAGCCAGGGGGAAAGAACTTAGACAGTAAGGCGATTGAAGCCGACGTAAGTTTGTTTGATGAGGCGGGTGAAGTGGATTGGCGATCGCTAGATGACAAAACCAAAGCATTAGTCGAAGGCATTTTTCAGAAGCTGACATCGTAGAGGATCGACAGATGAAAATTGATTTATCTGCAGTGCCTGTTGAATCAGAGTCTAACTATCCTGAAGAATTTCAAGCGGTGGTGGTGGGGCGATCGCGTCAAAGAGTCGGCAACGCCGCTGGTCTCAAAAACTTTGGCGTCAATCTGACCACACTACTGCCGGGTGCCCAATCAGCGCTCAGGCACTGGCATTCCGCCCAAGATGAGTTCATCTACGTGGTGCAAGGTGAAGTCGTACTGGTTACTGACGATGGTGAGCAAACGTTAAGGTCCGGTGATATGGCCGGTTTTGCTTCTGGTGAGCCTAACGGTCACCACTTAGTCAATCGCTCAAAAGAGCCTGCCACCTATTTAGAAGTAGGTGATAGATCCATGCCAGATCGCGGTGAGTATCCCGACGAAGATTTGGTGTGTGCCCCCCAGCCAGACGGAAGCAGGCAATTTGAGCATAAAGACGGAACTGCTTATTAGCGAGTGCCTTTGAATACGCAGAACTACGCTGCTCGAAGGTAAAACGCTGACAGACGACTCTGGTGCCCAGTCCAGATATCGCCATTAGTACGTTGGTAGATACGGCTGACTTAAGACCGTATGAAGCGAAGCGAAGAGGCCGCAATCAGATGATGGTGAAGCTGCTTTGGACGATTGGCTGGCTACTTTCTGTGCACATTTCGATAGTTGATTCTGGCCCCAGCCCACTGCAATTTATTACGCAGCGTGCGGTAGTAAGAATGATCCTTTCGCAAAATGATGAACTTAGCCAAATGGCGAGCCATTCGAATATCCACTCGCTGACCTGGCCAAATGGGAGTACCCAGAACACCATCTGTCCACAGTTTTGTATGACCTTCGCTATCGCCCAAAGGCCACACACTCACAGTGCTACCTGCCGGCAACACAATCGGACGACTTGACAGACTCATCGGGCAGATCGGCGTCACGATAATGGCCTGCATACCGGGATGCACGATCGGGCCGTTGGCTGAAACGGTGTAACCCGTAGACCCTGTAGGCGTACTGATGAGAAGACCGTCGCCCTGATATTGATCGACCACTTCACCATCAATTTCGACCTCTAGCGTTGAGGTAATCATGCGGTTAGGAGAAGCTGGCTTTACGCACATTTCGTTGAGGGCAAAGTAGCGATCGCTCATCGGCTCAAAATTACCTGACGCACCCACATGCGCCTCAGCCTGCAGCATCATCCGCTGCTGTATGGCAAAGCGATCGCCTAGCAGCCGCTCCCACACCTTTTCAAAGCTATCAATATCATCAGCAGACTCTGCCAAAAATCCCAAATGCCCGCCAACATTGACCGCCAGCATTGGAATATTATCAGCCGCTAAGTGACGTGCGGCGGCTAGGGCCGTACCATCACCACCCAAGACCACCGCCAGATCAATCGGCGTCGCCGTAGATTCTAAAAATACAGGATAAGGATTGTCCTCAGCACCGCTTGGCCCCATTAGCACCTTAGAGCCCAAATCCTCTAGCTGACGAGCGCACCTGTCAGCACAAGCCTTACTGGCTGAGTTGCCCGACCTGTACACAATGATAACCTGCTTTAGCTCCACACTAACGCCTCCTTTTTGTACTCATTCGCGTCGTCGTAATACTCAAAAGCCTCAAGATTTACAAGAAACCTTAAGGCCTTTGACACTATTGATAAGAGGCTCACATAACGATTAATGCTCAATCACTACCACTTGAGCAGATTGAACTGTTCCATATCTACCGTATCGCGGTTGCGATAGATAGAGAGCACAATTGCGAGGCCAACAGCCGCTTCCGCCGCCGCAATCGTAATCACAAATACAGCAAATACCTGACCCTTAATTTCAGCCGGATCAAGGTAGTTTGAAAACGCCATAAGATTGATATTGACAGCGTTGAGCATCAGCTCAATAGACATCAGCACGCGGATAACGTTGCGGCTAGTGACAAGGCCGTATACACCTATCGAAAAAAGAGCGGCGGCTAGTAGTAAAAAATACTCAAGTTGCATAGAGTGTCAAAGCTAGAGGTCGGCAGATCGTAATAATTAGGGCTGATAAGTGATGAAGCCTTAAGTAGATTAGTCTTCGTCGCGAACGCCAGAGGCCACTAGCTCACGAGGGCGCTCTGGCAACGTGAGCGCTTCTTGGTCAACTGTAGGCATATCAGGGATGAACTCTCGGCGAGCCAGGATAATTGCGCCGACTAAAGCAATAAGTAGCAGCACAGAGGCAAGCTCAAAAGGCAGCAGATAGTCGCTGAAGAAGTGCTGGCCAATCACCTCGATTGCTTTTTCGCCCGCAGCGGGTGCAGTAGAAATCGCCCAGGGGTGGGAAAGCACCATGATGCTGATCAGACCGAAAATACCTGCGCAGACAGCGCCTGTTGCTACCTTGCCAATCCAGGCGTTTTCTATCTCCGCAAACTCTTCATCTTTGTTCACTAGCATGATTCCGAATAGAATCAGCACGTTAACCGCACCGACATACACGAGCACCTGCGCAGCGGCAACAAAGCCAGCATTTAGCAAAATATAGAGGCCAGATACGCTAATAAAGGTGAGCGCTAGTAAGAAGGCCGAATAAACGATGTTAGAGAGCAGCACAACGCCAAGCGCCGAAGCTACCATCATCAGACCCAAGATGGCTAATGTAACGAGCTGTACACCTTCTGCCAAGTTCAAAGCAATAATCTCCTCATGATTGTTTTCTTTTTACAGTACGATTCAGTTAAATGTGTTGCAGGCACACAATAGTGTGTGCCCTTGAAACGTTCCTCTATGAATCAGTGCTTTCAGCAGGCGCTTTTTTCGCCTCTTCTTTCGCCTTAGCCGCTTCTAAATCAGCCAGGATGTCTTTAGGTGAGCGTCCCGCACGCTGCGCACCAGACGGTAGATCATGAGGATCTATAACGCCTTTGGGCAAGTAGGCAAACTCACGCATCGGCGTCACCATCGGATCGTCAGTAACCTTGTAGGGCAGGCGGCCTAGCGCCACGCTATCGTAGTTAAGATTATGGCGGTCATAGGAGGCCAGCTCGTATTCTTCGGTCATCGATAGGCAGTTTGTCGGACAATATTCTACGCAGTTACCGCAAAAAATGCAGACGCCAAAATCGATACTGTAGTGATTGAGGTTTTTCTTTTTAGTTTCCCGATTAAACTCCCAATCCACAACTGGCAAATTAATAGGACAAACGCGCACGCACACTTCACAGGAAATGCACTTGTCAAACTCAAAGTGGATGCGACCCCGGTAGCGCTCGGAAGGAATCACCTTTTCATAGGGGTACTGCACGGTCACCGGGCGGCGCTTCATGTGATCGAAGGTAACTGAAAGGCCCTGGCCAATGAATTTCGCTGCTTGAGCCGTTTCCTTAGCGTAGTCACCGACTTGTTTTAGAAAGTTCAACATGGCTATAGATAAAAAGGTAGGGAGTGCGTTTTAAGGAAAATGCTGGATCAATGTTTGCTGGTAAAAATTTAGCCGCCAAAAGCAAAGGGGAAAACGAGCTTGAGGCCAGCAGTTACGAGCAGATTCACCAAAGATATAGGCAGTAAGAACTTCCAGCCTAAATCCAATAGCTGGTCAATACGGACGCGAGGCACTGTCCAGCGAAGCAAGATAGTGAGGAACACCAGCAAGTAGGCTTTAAGCATTGTCATTACAATACCTAGAGAGGCTGTGATAATTTGTACCCAGGGTGCGTTTTCATTAACGCCTAGGAGGCCAGTAATGGTTTCTACTGGGATGGGGAAGCTCCAACCGCCCAGGTAAAGTACCGATACGATTAGAGCCGAGAGCATTAGGTTGACATAGGACCCAACGAAGAAAAGGCCGAACTTCATGCCGGTGTATTCAGTCTGGTAACCTGCGACCAGTTCTTCCTCTGCTTCCGGTAGGTCAAAGGGAAGGCGCTCACATTCTGCTAGAGCCGAAATCCAGAAGATAACAAAGCCCACTGGCTGTCTCCAAATGTTCCAGCCTAGGATGCCATAGCCTGATTGCTGGTTAACGATGTCTATAGTACTCAGGCCATTACTCATGAGGACAACTGCCAGAACGGCTAGCGCCAGCGGAATCTCGTAGCTAATTGCCTGTGCTGCGGCTCTGAGTCCACCGAGGAGTGAGTACTTGTTGTTAGAAGAGTAGCCTGCCATTAGCAAGCCGATAGGGGTAATGCTAGAAAGTGAAATCCATAGGAAAATGCCAATACCTAAGTCAGTAATAACTAGGTTTTGGCCAAATGGCACGATTAAAAAGGATAGGAAGACGGGAATGACGACAATGGCTGGGCCAATAGTGAACAGCCACGGGTCGGCTTTTGCGGGCGTGATATCTGCTTTAAAGACGAGCTTGATGCCATCAGCTACAGCCTGAAGTACACCGAGGGCACCGATGTATTCAGGGCCGACTCGTTGCTGAGCAGCGGCTGAAATTTTTCGCTCTAGCCAGACGCAGATGAAGATGCTTACCGTTGCCACAACTAGCATCAGAAGCATGGGCAAGGGTATCCAAACCGTTTTGGCGACTCTACCGGGGAGGCCAAGTTCAGTGAGGGCTTGGACGACGGTTCCTTGAAGATCAATGCCTGGATTCATGCTCTTTCTAAGGGCCTCTATTGGATAAGAGGGCACACAAGTAATTTCTCTTAAAAGATTCTAGCGCTTAATAACCGCACAAGCGATCCTTCAAAGGGATCGCCCGTAAAATAGAGATCATAAAAACCCCCCCAATATAAATAATGGAGGGGCTGGAGTTCCTGAAAATCGTCACTGGAAGTATAGTCCTGTGGTTTTTGTATATTGCACAGGGGGGTAGGGCCCATCACCTCTGTGCCAACACCGAGACAGCGATCGCTTTGATGTCTGTAAAACTATGAATTACCAGTATGTTTAGCTATTTACTCAAATTAAAAAATGATCATGGGTGAGTACTTTTTTCCCAGAGCTGCTGTCTTTTTTCAAGGGGTAGGTACTGCTGAGCGTGAGGTCCTTCGTAGATTTGGGTAGGGCGGAAGATTCTATTTTTGCCAATTTGCTCTTTCCAGTGAGCCAGCCAGCCGGCTACTCGAGCGATCGCAAAAATCGGCGTAAATAAATCAGTTGGGATTCCCATCTTGCGATACAGCAGCCCTGAATAAAAGTCCACATTGGGGTAAACACCCTTATGCCCTAGTTTTTCTTCGACAACGTGCTCTAGCTCCAGCGCAATATCGTAGGCAGCATCGCGCCCTGCTTTGGCAAATAGCTGCTCAGCCAGTCCCTGAAGAATTTGAGCCCGAGGATCTTTGACCTTGTACACTCGGTGGCCAAAGCCCATAATCTTTTCGCGGTTAGCAATACGACTTTCAATATAGGGCCGTACATTTTCTAACGAACCAATCTCATGCAGCATGGCAATCACTTCCTCATTGGCGCCACCGTGCAGCGGGCCTGCCAGGGTGCCTACTGCTGAGGCAATGACTGCATAAGGATCCGTCAGCGTAGAGGCGGTGACCATCGCTGAAAACGTAGAGGCGTTGATAGTGTGCTCAGCATGGAGCATGAGGCACACGTCAAAAATTCGAGCTTCTAGAGGATCGGGTTCTCGCTCATTGAGCATGTAAAGGAAGTTAGCCGAGTAGCTCAAATCGTCTCTGGGCTGAACCGGATCGTTACCTTTGCGCATCATTTTGAAGGCGGCAACCATCGTTGGAATTTTAGCCAGCAGTCGAACAACGGCGTCCTGCACGTAAGCCGGATCTTCCAGCTCGCGGCGAGAGTGAAAGAGACCTAACGCGGCAGCACAGGCCTGAAGCGCGTCCATGGGATGACCGCTTTCGGGAAAGCACTTCATCATGTCGCGAATGCGATACTTAAGGCGGCGGTGATACTGCACTTCGTGCTCAAATTCCTGCAGTTGCTGTTGAGTCGGCAGCCCTCCCCAAATCAACAGATAGGCCGTTTCTAAAAAGCTGCTTTGCTGGGCAATATCTTCAATCCGAATACCGCGATATTCTAAAACTCCAGTCTGACCATCGACATAGCTGATGCTCGACTGCGTGGCCGGAATGCCTTCTAAACCGGGCCTGTATTCGCATGTCGTCATCTGGTTAGACTCCCTTATAAGTGTTGTGGTAGGTATTATTGCGTTTGTCATAGCAAAAACCGGGGCGGTGCCAGCCAAAAGAGCTGACTTTGACCAATAGCCTGTTTTGCATTGGGTACTCGCAAGCCAATAATACCGCCCTTTTTGAGCGTCCATTGGCTTTGCTCTTGACCAGTTACGAGCTGTTGCGCCCATTCACTAAGGTTGGGCTCATGCCCAACGAGGGCAATAGAAGGTGTCGTTAGTGAGGTGACATTGGCTGATTGCCAATGACTAAGCCAGTTGAGACAGTCTGAAAGGCTACCGCCTGGGCTCAAAGGTGAAAATTCTTCAAGATGGGAGGCTAGACCTACCTGATTTAGAATATCTGCCGTTTGTCTGGCGCGAACGAGGGGACTGGTAAGCAGGGTATCGAACTGCAAGCCCAAATCACCTAGTCGTTCGGCAATTCGTCGGGTTTTATTGATGCCTTTTGTCGTTAGCGGACGGCTTTCGTCGTCTTTGGCGCTTTCGCGGGAAGCTGCAATGCCGTGACGAATGAAGTAAACCTCTGTGATAAGCATAATCGGGCTAAATATGCGTTAGCTGTTTTCAGGTTCTAATTCTCTAAAGTGCCTGCACGACAATCTAGAGGAAAAAGCTTAGAGATGTTTTATCCTGCTGGCTTCATATAGTCATAGGGACAGTCCTCATGACTATATTTAAATCTGTACTCTATTTGATCTGTATAGCTTAGTCTGTATTGAGCACGCCGTTTTCTGGGTTGATTAGCCGCTGCAGCTTTTGCTTGATCTGTTTGTCGAAGACTTCCCACTTTTGGCGATTGTAGTCACTGTTTTCGTAGTAGCCAGAAAGGAAGCCGATAGGGATTTCAAAGCCGCCTGCCATTGATCTGCCGCCGCCGAAGAAGCGATCATGACTGTCTTTGCCAAAGGCTTCTTTGATGAATTCGTCTGGATCGAGCGTGATTTTGTTCGTGCGCAGCGAGCCAACGACGAGTTCTTTGCCTTCGTCTTCGTCGTGAAGGATGCCATAGACGACTGCGGTGTGAACGTTTTCTTCGGTTATAAGAAAGTCGGCGGCTTGCGGAATGGCGTCTCGATCCTCGTAGCGAAGGTAGCCAACGCCTGCGATGGAAATGCTGTTTTGCATGAGGCGATTTCTGAGCGATCGCTCAATCACATCCATCACCCGTCGTGACCGAGACGCCTGCAACACCGCGCTGAGCAATTGAGCATCGTAATACTGACTGAAGTAGGCTGCGGCCATAAAGTCAGGTTCAGAAGCCTGCATGAGCTGGCTGGTATCAGAGCGCAGTCCGTGCATGAGCGCAGTGGCACATTTCGCATGGGTGCTGTTGCTGCGATCTAGCTTGATAATGCCCGCACTAAGATACTGCGCCATCATCGTGGCGGTCGCGTGGACATCTGGGCGGATATCAGCGAGTTCAGCGTTGAGTTCGCCTTGAGAAGCATGGTGATCGATTACTAAGAGCAGCGGTAGCTGTGCCGAGCGCACTTTTTCGGTGAGATGGCTAGTCGTACCTTGAGTATCAATGAGTACGTAACCCTGGTATTCGCTTAGGTCAGGCGCGTCTTTTTCCTGGCTAGGCCATCGCTTTGCAGGCAAATTTGTAAGCTTAACTAGCGCAATATTTTCCTGGTGACTGAGCGTACCCGAATAGAAAATGTCGCAGCGAATATTGTAGGCCTGAGCCATCAGACTGTAGGCCCAAGCCGATGAAAGCGCGTCTGGATCAGGGAAGTCTTGAAGTAGTACGAGCTGCCGAGTGCCGCTATGTTTTTTCAACAGCTTTTCTAGTGCCTCTGGCAATGATTCAAAGCCTGCAGTTCGCTTGAGTGCTTCAGCCTGTTTGCTCAGGTCTGCATCGTCAAAAGCGTTCGCTGTCAAGGCGTTTTCTCCTATGGTTTCGGTTCCCACTGCATTTTCTCCTGGATGCTTTATTGAGTTTTTGGACTGAGCCTTTTGAACGGGGCTTTGATAAGGTACGGAATGGTTTAGCAAGTGGGTGTCCGGCAGTGCTTTGTGGATGGGCTTTGTGGATGGGCTCGGTTAATAGGCTCGATTGATAGTAGGTGCGCTGATGGCGAGTGTGCCAGTTTAACAGACTGGCATAGTACCCGCATATCTCCAAGGGAAGGATATAGACGCGATCGCTCGCCTTAAACAGCTTATATTGAAGGCAATAGCGGCTTGGCTTTAGGTCAGGCCAATCACGTAGCGCTTCCACTCTTGGTGAACACCGCCGCGAATGTGCCGAGAGATTTCAAAATACAGGCTGCTGTGGGGTTTTCGAGGCGGATTTGCTAGCGGCATATCGGCTTCTTTGGGCGTGCGAGAGCCTTTTCTAACGTTACAGCGAACGCAGGCACTGACGATGTTTTCCCACGAGTCGCCGCCGCCACGAGAGCGCGGGATTACGTGGTCGAGGGTGAGGCGATCGCCTGCATAGCCGCAGTACTGGCAGGTGTTGTCATCGCGGTGAAGCAAATTGCGTCGGGTGAGCGGAATTTCTTTGTAGGGGATGCGGACGTAGTACCGCAATCGAATCACGGTCGGCATTGGGAAGTCAGGATAGACGAGCTGTTCATGCTGCTCTATCTGCTCCGCTTTGCCTTTAATAACAAGCACTACTGCTCGCCGCCAGCTTGTTATATTCAGTGGTTCATAGGAAGCATTGAGAACAAGAACTTTACCCATCGCCTATTACTCAAGGTTGGCAAAATAATCTGTGATTTCTGTATTAAATACTAGCACATTCGTACTTTCACGGGGGTTTGAGCGCTGCTACACTGACATCTAATTCTTAAAATTTCATCACTTTTACACAATCTGCCATGCTTAGCTGGGATCAAACGCCTGCACTCTCGCAACTGCGCTGCGCTCGGGCATGGGTGGAGATCAACCTGTCGGCGCTGGCGCATAATGTGCGGCAGATCAAAGCCCTTCTGCCTGCTGGCACCGATTTGATGTCTGTGGTTAAGGCCGATGCCTATGGTCACGGCGCAGTCCCCGTTGCTCGCACGGTGCTGGCGAATGGCGCTACTTGGCTTGGAGTAGCGACCGTTCCAGAAGGAATAGAGCTACGGCAGGCAGGACTAGCTGCACCGATATTAGTGATGGGAGCGGTGAATAACCCGGAAGAGGTAAGAGCGATCGCCCAGTGGAATCTTCAGCCCACCATCGTCAACCCAAAGCAGGCCCTGGTCTTTTCTGAAACCCTCGCCGCGACTGAAAAAGCCCTTCCTATTCCGGTTCATTTAAAGCTGGACACCGGCATGTCTCGGCTCGGCTTTAGCTGGCGGTCGGCGGTAGAGCTAGCAAGATTTGTGCAGCAGCTCCCTCATTTGCAGACGGCGAGCGTATATTCGCACCTGGCAACAGCAGATAGCCCTGATCCTGAGGTGATGCTGCTACAACATGAACGATTCAAGATGGCGATCGCCTTACTCGACCAGGCAAACTTACTGCCGCCAAGACGTCATTTAGCCAACGCCGCCGCCACCCTCTTAGCAACGACAAATTCCGATTTTGCCATGCACTACGATATGGTTCGCGTTGGCCTCTGTACCTATGGTCTCTATCCTGCACCACACCTACGCTCTGCAATCAGCCTGCGCCCTGTCATGGCAGTAAAGGCTCGAATCACGCATATCAAAGAAATTGAGCCGGGTGACGGGGTGAGCTATGGTCACAAATTTGTCGCGCAGCAGCCAATGACTATTGCCACCGTTGGGATTGGCTATGCCGACGGCGTGCCCAGATTGCTGTCCAACCAGATGGACGCGATCGCCTGTGGCCGGCGCGTGCGCCAAATCGGGGCAATCACCATGGACCAGCTCATGCTAGACGTCTCGGCGCTATCGAGTGTGCAAGAAGGTGACGTGGTAACGCTACTGGGAGAAGATTCTGGCTATCGGCTGAGCGCAGATCAGTGGGCCACAATGACAGGCACGATTTCGTGGGAAATTTTATGTAGCTTTAAGCATCGGTTGCCCCGCATTCAGTCTGATGCCGCAGAGGCCAGCTTTACAGACGCACCGCTGCTTTTGGAGGATTCGGCAGAGGTTGCATCAGAAGTCGAAAAGATACACTAGGAAATTTAGGTGAAATATTGCTAGAGCTTTCGCGCAAGTCTTGCTATTATGGTTTCTCACTTGGAGAAGTGGCTGAGCGGTTGAAAGCGGCTCCCTGCTAAGGAGTTATGGGGTGTAAACTTCATCGAGGGTTCGAATCCCTCCTTCTCCGTTGGTTTGAGCGATTTATTGCCTGTCTATACTAACTAGCCTATAAGTTGCGTACCGCCCAGAGCAATCGAGCGGGCGTAGCGTTTTTGTGCGCGAATGAAAATAGATGCTGAAAGCACAGGCGTCCTTCGGCATCAAGGACAAACTGGGCGGGCAAAGGTGCGCCTAATGCTTGACCGGTGCCAAAGGTGCGAAAGCTTTGACAGCTAGGATCGACCAGCAAAGGTATTTCTAGAGACAGATCGCGCTGGACGATTTTGCTTTGGGCCATCGTTGTACTGGTGACCATAAGCAGCGTAGCGCCCAGCCCAACAAACTGTTTATGAGCTTCGTTAATCGCCAGGATATGCGGGTAGCAGAAAGGACAGTACTGCTTTTCTGTGAAGATACGGGTAAATGCTAGGACAACGGGCTTGCCTCGGTAGTCAGAGAGCTGGTGAGGCAAGCCGCTGATGTCAGGAAGGGTAAGGTTCGGCAGCTTTTCACCGAGCTGAAAGCGGCATTGAGCCGGGACAGGCGTGAAGCTGTTAAAAAATCGGCGGTTAATAAGGCCACGAAAGTCTGTGGAGGTAAGCTGCATAGGGTGTTCTGCGCACAACCCTCCCTGCTGACGGAGCCAACCTGAGGGCTGAGCGGAGTCGGTGCTTGGCTAGAAGAGCTGAGTTCCGCTATAAAATCAGATAGTGCTAAACAGACGCAAAGTATTCCTTGGACCTTACAGGGTCAGGGTTCATGGTCGCGCTACCGGGCTGCCAGCCTGCAGGGCATACTTCGTCTGGGTGAGACTGTACGTACTGAATAGCCTGAAGGACGCGCAGGGTTTCTTCAACGCTGCGGCCAAAGGAGAGGTTATTGATAGTGGCGTGCTGAATGATGCCATCTTTATCAATGATGAACAGGCCGCGCAAGGCAACGCCGACTTCAGGATCTAGGACGTTGAAGGCTGCGCTAATTTCTTTTTTGATGTCGGAAACTAGAGGGTATTCGAGGTCGCCGACGCCGCCGGACTTGCGATCGCTCTGAATCCAAGCAAGGTGAGAAAATTCACTGTCTACGGATACACCGAGGACTTCAGTGTCGATATCGCTAAAGCTGCTGTAGCTATCGCTGAAGGCTGTAATTTCAGTGGGGCAAACAAAGGTGAAATCTAATGGGTAGAAGAAGAGGACAACGTACTTGCCACGGTAGTCAGAGAGCTTAATGGTTTTGAATTCTTGATCGACCACAGCGGTAGCGGTGAAATCAGGGGCGCTTTGGCCAACTCTGATACATCCTTGGTTCTGCTCACTCATAGGTTCTTTCCTTATTTAGTACGATGGCGGCTTTTTAAAGCATCCGAATATTAACATTATCAACCTGTCTGCCCATAACAACGGCTTATTGCGGTTCTGTGGCTGGTGCTGATGAGATAAAATGTATTTTTTAATACAAGACTAGCCTTTAGAGAGAGGCGATCGCATCAAGGTCTGTCTATTGGGATAGACCCAATTTGGACAGAGCGCTGCGTACTGTATTGGAAAATAATACTGTCGCAACTATGAAACACTCTTTTCCCGTCACAAAAGCAGTGGCCTTAAAGCTTGTAGCCGCAGCTTCTCTGTTTTTACTCCCGGCCTGCGGTGGCCCCAAAGCGACAACGACAGCGGCTGAAGAGGCCAATGTGACGGCAGAAGAGCTGGTTGATGACACCTCAGAATACGTGGATGAAGAAGTCACGATTCGCGCTGAAGTAGAAAGCGTGATTGATGAATTCTCCTTTTTGATGATCAGCGATGACTATTTAGATGGTGAAGGCGTTTTGGTGATTAACGCATCCTCAGAGCCTTTCTTAATTCTAGACGTGGGCGACTCTCAGCTACAGGTGACTGGAAAAGTGCAGAGCTTTGCCATGCTACAGGTTGCTGAAGAATATGGCTTAACGTTGGAGCCAGAGCTGTATGAGAAGTACGAAGAGAAGCCCGTCATTATTGCCGAATCTATTGCGCTTGCGCCTGATCCAGATGACATCACTGAAAATCCTGAGCTATTCTACAATCAGCAGATTGCGATTGAAGGTGAGGTCGAAGAGATTTTTGAATCTGGTTTGTTCAGAATTGGCGAAGATGAATTATTCTCGGGTGAACCTTTGCTAGTGATTCCAGCAGCAGGGACAAAAGCAGCCAAAGAAAACGAGATTGTCGTGGTTACAGGGATACTGCGACCCTACATCAAAGCTGAGTTTGAAAAAGACTACGATTTGCAGTGGGATCTATCTGTGCAAGAGTCAATAGACGCTGAGTACGAGCAGAAACCCGTATTTGTTGCAGATGGTGTTTATCCTTCGGCCGTGCCATAGAGCGATCGCTATTCGCCATTCACTTAAACAATACAAATAGCGGCCAGATAGTGCTTTCTACCTAGCCGCTTTAGTCGTTAGTCTGGCGTACTATACTTTGTCCTCAATAGTCAGCCCTGGTAGACCTTCTAGCCTTTCGCGAGGCTCAAAAATACTGTCTTCAGGCGTCATCAACGTAAGACTTTTTGGAAGACACTTAATATCAACTGGTGTATCGCCAATCATCTCGCCGTCTAAAACGATTTTTTGTTCAGGATCGGTGGTGATTTGAACGGCAGAACAGCGAAAGTAACCAACGTCTTCCCGAGTGGTGGAACGTTTGTTGAGCGCGGATTGGAAAAGATTGTAGGAAGCCGCGATCGCACCCCCTGTTCCCTTCGGCGCAAAAATAGTCACATCCAGCAGGCCATCGTAAGGCAAAATGTCAGATGGGCCTTGGGCCAGAACAGACGTGGCTGGGGCCGTATTAGCCACTGTAATTCCTGAGGCTTCTACCGTGATAATTCTGTCAGGGGTTTCTAGCTTAGCTGTAAAGGTGGATAACTCTTGCACCTGCTGAAATGCAGAAAGAATATAAGCGGCACTGCCAATTTTGTCTTTGAGCTGTCGATTAGCTTCTGATACCACATCAGCCTCTAGCCCAATTCCGGCAAGCAGCAGTAGTGGCTTCTTATTGCAAGCGGCCATGTCAATTCTTCTAGGAATGCCCGTCAGCACGGTTTCGCAGGCGATTTCAATTTTGTCGGAAATGCCAAAGGCAGCCGTGATTGCATTAGCCGTTCCTCTCGGAATAATGCCAAGGGCCACCTCACTATTAGCTAGTTCACCAGCCACCACCGAAACAGTTCCATCGCCGCCAGAGGCGATTATACAGTCAGATGACCGGTTCATTGCCTCTCTAGCTAGCTCACTGGCAGAACGCTCTAGCGTTGTCTCTAATACCGTGAGTGGAACACCCGCACAGGCAAAAGCATCTTCAATAAGTGCCCGATCTCTATCAGGATTGCCCTGCCCGGACACTGGGTTAAAAATTAAATAGACGTTGTGAAACATCTGATCGCTCATAGCTGGCACTATCAATAGTTCAATGGACGGACTGTCTTCGGACTGCGGACTGTGCCAGCTATAGCCTTACTGCTCTAGACTTAACTACTCCCAGCCGTTGCACCACTAAGCTGAGCATCCTCTGGTTTCTCTTCAATCGCAGCGTAGTCGTTGTACTTTTCTTGATCGAAATGATACACCGTACGGATGGGATAAGGAATGATAATGCCTGACTTATCGCAGGCCTGTTTGAGCGCCAACATTACCTGCGTTTGAATTCGCCGTACTGACTTTTGCTCCGGATGCGTCCAATAGCGCACCACCAAATCAATTGAGCTATCACCAAAGCCAGTCACATCAACCTCTATAGAAGGACTGGGATATATTTCTTCTATAGATTTTGTTGCGGCTGTCAGCGTGCTAATGGCCTTTGGCAGCGGTGTATTGTAATCAACACCAATTGCCAAATCTGTTCTTCTTTGGGGCTTTCCAGTCATCACCTTCACCGGACTAGCAAACACAATAGAATTCGGCACGACAACCAAAACGCCCTGATAGGTACGGATTTGTGTAGACCGCAGCGCAATCTCTTCAACCGTACCTTCATAATCATTGACAACAATCTGGTCACCAATAGAAAATGGCTCCTGCAGCAAAAGCAGAATGCCTGCTAAAAAGTTTTTAAAGATATCTTGAAAGGCAAAACCAATGGCAACAGAACCCAGCCCCAACAGGCCGATAATATCGCTGAAGCCGAGGTCTTGAAAGGCGAGCGTACAGGCAAATAAAATCCCGAACACCCAGGTAAATGCAAAGCTCGTTTGAACAAGCAACGACTGTAGCGAAAGGCTGTTTAGCGTTCTATTCGCTACTTTGCGAGCCCCCCTACGCACCAAATTTGCAACGGTTCTTGTTAGCAGTAAGACAATGACGGCAAAGACAATGCCAGGGAGTAGAATGACAGCCTGAGCTGCCAGCTCGACTAGTTTTACTCTGACCTCTTCGAGTACGGGCTCCATATATTTTCTTTAGATCTCTTTTTAAAGCTACACACCACAGCATTCTAGGTGAATAGTGTGGTGTGTATTGATAACTTTAGCTTTTAGCCTGCATGAAGGCTGGCTTCTAAGGTTTTATCAGCTTCAGCGGTGGGTTACCATTTGCGATCGCCCTCTTCGTCTGTCCGCGCCTGACGGATGACGTCGGAAATTTCTTCAGCATCTTTCACGTGATGTAGCGCTTCCTTTTTACCCTCTTCACCTTCTACGGTGAAATAAGTAGGCACCTCAATGGGATTACCCAGGGCATCTTCATAGGCAACCGCTGTTTTCTGGCCTTTTTCTTCTACTGAAGCATTGGGTGGCATTTCCTTATCACCCGGATTGATATTCTCCGTACCCGCTTCATTTGGCTCTCTTGGATCTGTATTTTCAGTAGTCATGGTTACTTACGCTTCCTCCCATAGTGTACGGATTTTACCAGGCATCGCTTCTGCAATTTCAGAAATGCGCTCAGCCGATAGCTCTTCTTTAGTCGCACTGAACACAGCCTTTACAACCGTTTTAGGGCCGGTAGTTTTGGGCAAGCCACCCTCTTTTCCCACTCTAAATAGAAATGTGTCGTCATCAAATTTAAGCGTAGGACGCACCTTGCTTAAAAAGCGAACGAGCGGATTAGAGTCCTTCCACAGATCCGCAACTTCCTCTTTGATGGCTTTTTTGTCAGTGTCGAGGGCTTCTTTGTGCAGCTCGCCTGCGACCTTATCTGTAGCCTCATTCGTCATCAGGTCGCGCATGGTTCTAAAGACCACTTCGGTAATGTCACGAGCATCGTAAATATCTTCAATGTGGCCTTTAAGCATGACTTTTTTGAGAAAGTCGGTATCTTTAGTCGCAATGGGTGTGCTGGGGCCCGTCTGCAGTTCCTCAGGTGGATTCTCGCTCATCTTTTTGAGCAGTGCTCTACCGCTGTCGGTGAGGGCAACGGCCTCTAGCTCGACAGACTCAGGTAACGGGTTAGGGCCGGAGTTAGCGTAGGCATCGCCGTCAAAATCGGCGTCGATGTAGCCCTTTTGGTTGAGATAGTCGAGGTGTGCCAGAATGTCGGAGTGGTCAGTATCGCGACCGGTAAAATCTGTGGCGCTTAAGGTTAAAGGTTGTGGGACGGACGGGTCGGGGCGATCGCCTATTTTTTTAAGTAATATGTAGGCAACATCTTCTTTTAATTCTATTGTCATTAAAAAATTCTCCTAAAAGTTTAGCTTAAGACAATACTACGGGGATGACCTTTCAAAGCTGGTCAATCGCTGGAGAGAAAACAAAGTCCCTAATCTGAGCCTTTCGACATAGATCTTTATGCAGAGTATGGCCGCTTTATCGGCTTAACCATGGCTGATAGTTATTCCTGGACAGGTGCTTCTAACCAGCCTTTTTTGCGTATAGCACGGCTAGCTATGCTTCATTTTTGGGATCGATTCTGGATTACGAACAGCCGGAGTGCTAGAAAGCACAATAATAATGCCTGTACGACCGGTTTCTAAAGTCGCATTGCTCATAATATCAACGATGTCTACGTTGAGTATCTGGCTAACAAGCTGCTTGATTTGGGGGCGCATGGCTGCGTTCAAGTCGTCACGAACCTGCTGGGCAAGCTTGAGCTGACCTTCTTCTGCCAGTAGTTTTTCGGGCTGAGTGACGGAATCCTCCAACACGATTGCGAGCTTGGTGCCGAAAAGCTGACAGGTCACCTTGCTAGGCTGATGACCTAAATGTTTTTTATAGAGCGACTGCATTTTTTGCGAGACCTCACGCTCTACCTGCCCAACGGTGCGCTGTTCGGCATTTTCCATTCTTCAAGGATCTCCGGCTCAAAAGTTAATACTGACGGGCGCTGACTAGCTGACTAGAGGGGCGCTAACTAAATTTCACACTATCCGAGCGCATGACTTTTCTTTGAACAACGAAAGATAGAGATATCGCCCATTTAGGAACATTTATCTCTAAAGATTTACTTCGATCTGCCGTGAGGTGGATAGGTTGGTGTCGATAAGACGATTGTATAGAGAGGTTGTGATTGTAGAAATATCTACTTAGGAGATAGGCGAATGGTTAAACATAACTTATGTAGGCTGCGGCAGGCGGCAATTCGCATCGTTTGCTTGCTAATGGTAACAGTGGCTGTTTGGGGTGGTGCATGGTCACCGAACGCAATAGCTGTTGGGTCAGAAGCTGCAGGCGCAGTCGTGAACGAGAGAGCGGCGGCTGAACTAGACAGAATGTCAGGAGCAGGCACGAGCGATCAGCTTGAAGGTGCTGTGCAAGGTGCCGTCGGCAATATCAAGCGTGGCGCGGCGAATCTAAGCGATAAGGTCAACGGGCCAGACCTTGATAGCGCGGGTAACCGACTAGATGGCGCAACCGATGAGCTCGCTGGTAAAGTAAAGCGTGATGTTGGTCGTGCTAAGTCTGCGGCTGATGATCTTGGCAATGACGCTGAAGATAAGGCAGAAGGCTTTGTTGAATCTGTCAAAGGCTTCTTCGATTAGAGGCGATTTTTTATAAGCGCTGATCGTTTGTCTGTTTTATTGCTCATTTAATCAAAGATTAACTAACGAAGAGAGGAAATTTTCATGAAAAGCATTCGTAATTTATTCACGAAGCTATCTGCTGCTATTAAGCCTTTGGCGATCGCAGCGGCCTGCGCTTTGCTTGTATTTGCTAGCACCGCGCCCGCGCTAGCTTTTGGCAACAGTAATTCTAAGCCCTCTGATGGCGTCGTTGAGCTAGACTCTGTTCAAAGCAAGTCTGAAGATGCTATTTCTGGCCCTGAGGGCGGTGTCATTGGTAACGCTGACAAGGTAAAGGAGAATGCTCAAAAAGGCCTGAACGGCGTGCAGGGCACAGCTAACCAAAAGGAAATGGCTAACCCTGCTAATGCCAAAGGCAAGACGGTGGAAGAAAACATCAAGAATGCGCTAGAAGAAATCACTCCTTAGTGAGCCTTAGGTTTTAAGCACTTACTTTTGAGCTTATTTGAGCTTAAAGCTGAATTTGTAACAAGTCGTTTTTTCGATCATCTCGATAAAACCCTTGTTTGAGCCTGTGTACAAGGAAATGTACACAGGCTCTTTTTGTCGGAATCTATTTGTTTATGAACCTTTCTTTTGATAGATCTAGCGACGATATCTACCTCTGTAGGGTAGGGTAGCTATTGATAAAACTATATAAGGGTTCTTGGGCTAGGACTATGGGCGACAACGTTTCATTATCAGCAGCGACTGAGAAAATGACGAGTATGGTACAAGGGGCGATCGCGCTTCTCCCTAACCTCGTTATTGGTTTAGTTGTTATTATCCTTTTTTGGTTTATTGGCGGACTCGTTCGCCGCATTGTTCGCAAACAAACCAAAGACAAAGGTACGCGCAACGTTGGCTTAGTCGTAGGAAGATTGGCCCGAGGCGTGCTGATCATTCTGGGCTTTTTGATCGCCGCTACCATCATTTTTCCTAGCTTTAACCCAGCCGATGCACTCGCCACCCTTGGGATTGGGGGTGTGGCCATTGGTTTTGCCTTTAAAGACATTCTGCAAAACTTTTTGGCAGGCATTCTGATTTTGCTCACTGAGCCTTTTCAGCTTGACGACCAGATTATATTTAAAGACTACGAAGGCACCGTAGAACACATTGAGACGCGGGCGACCACTATTCGCACCTACGATGGTCGCCGGGTTGTAATTCCGAATGCTGAATTATTTACCAACGCGGTCACCGTGAACACGGCCTATGATCGCCGCCGATTGCAGTACGACATTGGTATTGGCTACGGCGATGACATTGCTAAGGCCAAAGCAATTATTCTTGACGTGCTTAGCCGCCGTGATGACGTGCTCAAAGATCCAAATCCAGAGGCACTGGTCGTCGATTTGGCGGGGAGTAGCATCAATATTCGCGCGCGCTGGTGGATTGATCCGCCGCGTCGAGCAGATGCAGTCGCTTCTATGGACTGGGTGCTCGAAAACGTTTGCAATGAGCTAGTCGCGGCGGGGATTGATCTGCCCTTTCCAACCCAGCAGATTCTCTTTCACGATCAGACAGAAGAAACCGATGGCAACCGAGACAAGCAGCGAGAAGGCTGGCCCACTAGCCCTGATCAGGAGTCTCCTCGGGCGCTCAACCTATCTCGCTCTATGCTGACAATGGTGAAGCAGCGCAGTCAAAATGGCCAAGGAACCTAAAGTTAAGACAAGTAACGCTTTGATAGGCTATGGGTAATAAGCTCAAAGACTTTAGACAATGGCTGCTAGAGAAGCGTTGGTTTCGGACGGCTTGGTTTGCCAAGGATCCTCATACGTTGCCAGAGCCTGATGAAACGCTTTCACAGTTGCCAGATGATATTGCCAACGAGCTTCGAGCAGCGGTTAATGATTTGCCGATTAACCCCCGTGAAGAGAAGGCTGTTTTAGACGCATTGGATGAGGCGATCGCACACTGGCAAGAAAATTCGCATCTGGCCAGCAATTCGATAGTTGTGTTGGCGCATCCCGTTTCGTCAGTGTCCCGCATTTTGCTTGAAAGCCTGCAAGAGATGCGGGCTCATAAAGAAAATCCACTTGATATTAAGCTCTTAGACTGGGTGGAAAGACCGCCTGATTCTAAAAGTATTAAGGCGCAAATCAAGGAAAAGCTGGGCAGAGCTGAGGACAATTCCGCCGAGGATGGCGAAACCGCAGAAATCAATCATCACTGGCGTGAAGGGAAGGGCGATCGCAATCCTAATAAAGACCAAACGCTAGCCATCATCCCTAACTTATCGTGGTGCTTTTTGCGCAGCGCAGACGGATTGGAAGGGGTGGACTACCTGCAAGATACGCTCCTGCACGATCGCTCCCAATTTTGGGTGATTGGCACCGGGCAGGTGGGCTGGGAGTACCTCAAGTCTACAATAAAGTTTCATGCTTACTGTGGTGATGTGATAGCGCTACCTAAGCTAACGGGACAAGAGCTACAGACCTGGTTTGCGCCAATTGTCGATCAGTTCAGTATCCGCTTTAGCGATGCAGCCATTCATAAAAGGAGCAACGATTCCAAAAGTCTATTAGATGTGAATTTACTGATCGATCAGCCCATAGATACTATTTCTGAAATGAGCCAGGAAGTCACGGCTACCGTAAAGTCGTCACTAAGAGCCGTTAAAGAAGAGATGCTCCCAGAAAGCGACGACGACGCTCAAGCAGACTCCGATGAGAGCCCGAAGCGAGAATTTTTTGAGCGACTTGCTGATATTTCTGACGGTGTAAGCGTTGTTGCAATACAGCTATTTATAAAATCACTACGGTATCAAGACGTTTCGGCAAAGAAACTTAATCAAAAACCTCAGAAAACAGTTGCAGAAGGCCGACCGCCTCAGTTACCAAAGTCGCCAGATGATGAGCCCTCTAACCAGGGTGACTCTGAAGCAGAGGCCGACAAAGAGCCCCAGAAAGAGCTAGTTGCCAGACTTCCCAAGCTACCACTGCTACCCGAGCTGAGCCAAAGCGATCTTTACCTGCTCTATTCGCTGATGCTGCACGGCGATTTGACCATCAGGTCGTTAGCAAATAGCCTGGGCGATGCGCCTCAGACCGTAAACAATCAGGTGCAGATGCTCCGCAACGCAGGCATTATCGAACAAAAGAATGGCGTGATTAAGGCCAACCCAGTACACTACCCCAGGCTGCGACGGGAGCTTTCTAGAAACAACTTTATTATTGAGGTGCCTTAGGGCAAGAGACACGAATGCTCAGAGGCCAACTGCCGGGGATGGGACTGCTGGCACAGTCGGCTGGAGACGCTGCCAAAGACGCGGCTGAAAATGCAGGCAAAGCCGCCAACGAAACAGCCGATCAAACTAGAGAGCTGCTGACTAAAATTACCGGGCCGAAGATTTTTCAGGCGCTCTTTATATTAGTGGTTGCCTTCGTCGTTATTAAGACGTTGGACTGGCTCGTTGTCACCATTTCGGAGAAGGTAGCACGCCATAATCGGCTACGCATCAAGCAGTTTCAGCCTTTTGCTCGCACGCTGGTAACCACCGTTACGGTTATTATGCTGATGAATTTATTTTTGAACCTGTCTAGAGATAATGTGCTGGCAGTCACTGGCACCGTAGCAGTGGCCTTAGGCTTTGCATTTAAAGACTACGCCAGCTCGGTGATTGCGGGCATTGTAGGGCTATTTGAAGCGCCTTACAAGGTGGGCGATCGCATTGCCATTGATGACGAGTACGGCGAAGTCATCAACTACGGTCTGCGTGGCATTCGCCTGAAAACGCCTGGGGATAATGTGGTCACGGTACCGCACAACTTTATTTGGACTAACTCTGTTTCTAACGCCAATATGGGCGAGCTAGAAGCGCAGGTAGTCACAGAATTTTATTTGGCGCATGAAGCTAATCCAGAGCAGGTGGAGAACATTTTGTATCGGATTGCTCATACGAGTAAGTACACGCACCTGAAGATGCCGATTGTAGTGGTCATGGCCGAGCATAGCTGGGGTAGCTTATTCAAGCTGCGATCATATCCGCTAGATGCTCGTGATGAGTTTGTATATAAAACAGATCTGACGGTACGGGCAAAGAAGGAATTTGCGAAGCATAATTTGCCATACCCTCGACGGTTTGAGCTAACGGATGCAGGGTAGACAATATCGGTAAACAAACAAAAGCCCCAACTGCTCAAATGCTTAAGTGCATCCAATCAGCCGGGGCTTGCTTATAGCGTAACGTCAGGATTTAGCCGCTAGCTCACGCCTGTTACCGCGAGCACACCACCTAAGGCCGACACAACTGCCGACAGCGCCGCCGTCGCAAAGAGCCACCAGGAAGCCGCTTCCGCTGCGGCCTTAGCATCCTCAATCTGCTGCTGCGTTTGCGCTTTCACGCTTGCTAAACGGTGCTCAATCTGCTGTTCCATGCGCTCGGCTTTGCCCAGTACGCTGTCACGCGCTGACTCTATCTGGTCAATCACACGGTTTGCATCCGACTTAGAGATACGGTTGTGTGACGTGACGATGGCAACAAGGGTGTCACGATCGAAGCGAGAAAGGCGATCGCGCATTGCCCCAAAGCCCGCTTGAGGATCGTCAAACAGCGTGCGAACGTCGCTTTTGATGTCGTAGTAGTCAAGCTCGGGGCGATCAAGTGACTGTAGGTAGTCGCGAATGCTGGCAAAGACGCTATCAATCACTGACTCCAAAGAACGCTGAATACTTTGGATTTGATCCTTGATTTGATGGCGAACATCGGCCACGCGTCCAACAATTTCCTTGGCTTCATCCTCAGTCATATCAGGACGTTGAGCGAGCAAGGCCACCATGGTGGAGTCGTCCATTTGGGCAATGCGATCGCTCAGCTTGCTAGCGCCCAATTTAGGATCGTTGAGCAACGTCTTCACGTCGCGCTTAATCCCCTCAGGATTCAATTCATCCTTATGGGTATTGCTCAAATAATCTGCCAGTCCGCTCTGGAAAGAAAGCGCCTGAGACTTCGTAGACGACTGCGCTCGGCGGGCCAGTCTGCGAGGTGAGCGAACCAGACCTTCAACACTAGAAAGCACGCTGTCAATCGTCTGGTTGACCTCATCTTCAGTCAAATCACCACGCTGGCTCAGCAAGGCGACGAGGGTATCGCGATCCATCTTAGAGAGACGAAAGCGAATGGCCATCGCACCAACTTTTGGATTGTCCATTAGCTTTTGCAAGTCGCGCTTGATGCCATCTGGGCTTAGCTCAGGCTTGCCAGTACTACGTAGATAGTCTTCAATCGCAGTGGTTGCTTCGTCATATTTCACCTGCGCTTTATCTGCAACCTTTTGAGGCGCATTCAATGCAGATGTCCAGCTTTGCTCAACAGAATCAACCGTATTGTTAACGTCTTGCTCCGAGAACTCAGGACGCTGAGAGAGCAGGCTCACAAGCGTATTGCGATCAAACTGAGCCACCCGGCCTCGAACGCGGCGAATGCCTTCACTCGGTTCATCTAGAAGCTTCTGCAGGTCGCGCTTAATGCCGTCAGGATTTAGCTCATCTTTACCGGTGCTGCGTAGGTAGTCTTCAAGTGACTGCTGCTGCTGCTGCAAGCGCACCTTAGCCGCTTTTTCGACCCCTTCAGCATCGGCAATCACGCGCTGTAACAGTTGCTCATAATGCTCTGAGGTTTCGTGAGCCGCTACGTCGTTACGAGTCATCATGAACTGACGGAAGTAGGCTCCGTTCATTTCAGTAAGGCCCTTGCGCAGCGTATCGACGTCTAGGGGCTCATCTTCAATAATGGCACGAAAAGCCTTGTCGCCCATTTCGGACGTTAGCTCGCTCGCAGGTGTGTATTGGAAGAATGTGGCAACTTTTGCTTTGATGCGTTTTTCGGCGGCGATCGCCTCAGCCGCTTTCACGTTCTTCAGTACCGTCTGGCGAATAATTTCCATCCGTGTGGAAATATCTCTAATTTCGTCTTGGGTCAACATGCCACGCTCTAAAAGCGCCTTTCTAAAGGTATCGCGGCCAAAGCCAGAAAGCTGGTGACGAAGCTCTGTTTCATCCGCCTCTATGTCATAAAGTACGTTGCGAAACGCCTCGTCGAGTTCCGCTGACTTTAGCTCACCGATATAAGCATGCTGAATGTAATTTTCAACATCTGTTTTGATGATGTTGTCATCTGTCGGCATCGCATCTTTCAGCTTTTGGGGCACAGGGCCGTCTGCTGAACCGGCCAGTTCGCTTTGTGCCGACTTGATTTGACCCACAATCTTGTTAGCATCTAGATCGGTAAGATCAACTTTACCCATCACCATACCGATGAGGGCGTTCATCTGCTGAGCCAGCATCCGCTTGATAGGATCAGGTCTACCGCTTTTCTGATCGCCCTGATCGCTTTGCTTATTCTGCTGACGAACTTCGTATACTAGCTTTTCTAGCTGCTTACCAAGCCCTTCAGAAGCAAGCTGCCCGCCGGTTGCAGACGCAACAAAAGCCATCAAATCGCTAACACCAACGCCGCTACCGCTGTTATTGCTGTTGCCACCGCCTGTGTTGTTTGTCCACGTGCGGTACAAGCGCTTAGATAATTGCTTGACTTCATCTTTAGACAGGTCGGTGCGATCGCTCAAAAGCCTTGCAAAAGTATCAGTGTTCACCTCAGGCAACAAATCACCATCAGCACTCACTAGCTCAGACTTCTTAATCAAGCGCTCAAATTCTGCTTCAACTGAAGAAAGATCAAACTCATTTGACTTTAGTTTGCCAATATAACGCTGCAAGTTGTCTTGAATGCTTTCAGTATCAATGCCCTGCGTAAATTCTCTGCGCACAGCCGCTGCTGCTGCCTCAGCCGTTTGTACAACGCTATCGCCTGCTGCTTTTGCACCCATAGCTGCGGTTGCGGTGCCTACCATTGACTGAAAGCCATTCGTAGCAGACTTCACAACTGAGCCCACCATAGAGCCAACAGCCGTAGAGCTAAACCAGGTCAGCAGCGAAAAATACAGCGCCCAAATAATCAGGCCGGTAATCGCACCAATTCTAGGATCGGGATACACGTTGAGCGTGACGGCCATCCAGCAGGCGAAAAACAGCGCTAAGCAGACCGTTACGAGTGTCCAAGCACCAAAAGCAAGGCTGATTTTTTTGATTATGCTGCCAGACGAGCCGCTGCTATCGGAGCTGTCAGAGCTACCGGAGTGCGCTGCGTAAGAAACGCCTGCAGCCATTGATAGGTTGGTGAGCAGTAGCTGAAAACCAAACGCTAAAATGACGCCAGAGAGAACCGCAATGATCACCTGTGGGCCTTCTACAGCGACAGGTACTTCATCAAGAATAATGGTTTCAGTGGCTGTTTGAGCTAGCGTTACAGGGAGATTGTAGAACAGCCCATCAGAGAGGTATCCACCGACTGTGTGAGTGGTTGTGGCCGATAGTAGGCCCTCATAGAATTCCATAGTGCGTATTCTCTCCTATACAGAAATGGTGATCCTTCTTATTAAGGCTTTTTGTGTGAGTTTATCCCTCTCTCACAGGAAAGAAGCAGGTCTTTGTGATCCAACTGTCGAGCGAATCAGATTCATCCTTTAGAGATAGTTAGATCATTACTTGGGTAGGTTTAAAGGCGTGACGAAGCGATAGATAAAGCGCGAAGGCTATTCGAGCGATCGCTTGCCGATCCTTGTACCCAGTTTCTTTCTCTGTGAGTACCGCAGCAGCTTCTGTTGCGCTCTATACTCAGAACGCGTTTGCGGCAACTTATCTAATTTGTTCGGCTTTGATTTACTTGGCTCTGACTGGCTTGGCGGCTTAGGGTCAGCCCCTTTCTCTCTTACAGCCTGTTCTTTTTCATCAAGACCTTTTTCTTCAGCCGTTGCATCTGGGGCATAGGTCGCATGTTCATCGGGAGTAATGTTAGAACCCAGACGATTCGCGTACACCTGAGTAAACTCCGCCCCAAACAGCAGAATTTGAGCAGAATAATAAATCCAAAGCAACAGTACGACAAACGAACCAGCGGCTCCGTAAGCGGACGCTACGCTGCTGTTACCTAAATACAAGCCAATCAGCGATTTGCCGATGGTGAATAGCAGCGCTGTAATCGCCGCGCCCACCCAAACATCGTTCCAGCTAATTTCAGCGTCTGGCAACACTTTATAAATCATGCCGAACAGCAACGTAATTATGCCAAAAGAAACGGCTGCGTTCAGTAGCTGCCAGCCTAGATCCCAGCCCATCAGCGCATCGCCGAACATGCCATTAATAGCCGACAGGGCCGCGCTCAGGATTAATGACACTAGCAGCAAAAAGCCGATAGAGAGTACCATGCCAAAAGAAAGCAGGCGATCGCGCAATAGCTTCCAAATTCCCCCGTCCTTTTTAGGCATCACGTTCCACACCGTATTTAGCGCATCTTGCAATTGAATAAACAGCCCAGAAGCACCGATTATCAGCAAGCCAATGCTAATAACCGTGGCCCAAAAACCACCTTCCTGCTGCGCCTTGCTGGTCAACATTTCTTGCACTAAATCAGCGCCGCTTTGGCCAAGCAGCCCCTGTAGCTGGTCAATAATCCGTCCTTGAACCTCGCTTTGTTCAAACAAAAAGCTCGCGATCGCAATCACAATAATCAGCACAGGAGCCAACGCAAACGTGGTGTAGTAGGCCAAAGCGGCCGCTAAGCGTGAGACTTTATCTCTTTGCCATTCTGCAACGGTCTGCCGCAGCAAAGACCACATAATAGAAAGATTCATATAAACTCAAAGGAATAAATTACTATGAACAATACCAAAAAAAGACAACCCATTGGATTGTCTTCTAAATGCTGTATATGGAGAAGTGCGCTAGCTAATTAAGCCGGAACGAAGGGCTCTGACGGCTGCTTGAGTGCGATCGCTCGCCCCCAGCTTATTCAAAATATTACGAACGTGCGTCTTCACGGTGCCCACCGTCACAAACAGCTTTTCAGCAATTTGTGCGTTGCTACAGCCCGACACAATACACTCCAAAATCTCTAGCTCACGAGTCGTCAACGGATACGCTTCGATAATCTGCTCGTACTCAGCGTCTACCGCGCGAATCTCAACCGTTTTGCTATTGAAGTTCTCACCGACAGCCACACTCGGCTTTACTTGAGAAAGTACCAGGCTAGCAATAGACGGATCAATCCACGAGTTGCCCGCTTGAGTCTCACGAATGGCAGTGATTAAATCTTTTGTTTCAATTTCTTTAGTGCAGTAAGAATCTGCACCCGCTGCAAATGCGGCCAGCACCGCCTTTTCACTGTCGTGCATCGTCAGCATCAAAATGCGCGTATTGCTATCAGGATTATTTTTCTTAAATCTCTGAATCAGCTCAATGCCATCAATATCAGGCAAGCCCACATCGACCACCGCAACGTTGGGCTGCATCTCTTCTATCAGCGTCAGGCCTTTTTCTCCATTGGGCGCTTCGCCCAAAAACCTTAATCCAGCCTGACGAAAAGCCGCCCTTAGGCCCATACGAGTCAAATCGTGATCTTCTATCAGAGCAACGCTAATTTCTTCTTCCATGCTGTCAATACCTAAAGTGCCTGATGAAAGGGCTTTGTTCTTATTTAACTTGCACTATACCAACTTAGTCGAGCATCTATCAGGTGAATGACACAATTCACTTTGCGCTCTCCCTAAAGGTATAAAATACAATCGCTCTGGTCGTTAAAATCGTTAAAATTGTCTAGAACACCTTAAAACACTACGCGCCTGAACCCCACCTGTCCAAAACCAGCAGATTGCCTAAATCGCCTTCCATAAATGCCTTGCCATGATTGAATTTGAGCAGTTTTTCGATCTAGCGTCTGATCTAATGTGCGTTTTGGACATAAAGGGTCGCTGTCGGCAATCAAATCAAGCATTCGAGCGTGTTTTAGGGTATTCCAGCGATGACATCTGCGATCAGCCGCTAGTCAATTTGGTTCACCCTGACGATCAGCACGACGTTCAGCAAACTATTGAGCAGCTTGCAACGGGGCAGCATAGCAGCGATAGCTTTGCCCATCGTTACCGCTGCAAAACGGGCGGCTGGCGGTGGCTGTCGTGGAATTTGACGGCTATAGAGGCGGTGGTTAAAGGCGATCGCAACCGGTGTCTATATTATGTGGCTCGCGACATCACTAGCCTAAAAACAGCAGAAGCAGAGGCCAAAACCTTTCACGCAGAGCTAGAAGGTCGAGTCGCTAGACGCAACGCGCAGCTCACCACGGCCCAAGAACACTACCTCAAACTGTTGGAAACAGAACGAGCTACTCATGCTAGGGCAGAGCAGGCCAGTGTTGAAATGGCACTGTACGCAGAAGTGGTGCAAAATATGCAGGTGGGCCTATACATTTGGCGGCTAGAAGATTATAGCGACGCCTATAGCCTACGAATGGTTGCGACCAACCCAGCCGCCAGCGTGTTCACAGGCGTGCCAACAGCCGGAATTATTGGCAAACGCATTACAGAAATTTTTCCAGCACTTGTTGAAACCGAAATACCTGAGATTTACGCTAACGTAGTGCGCACTCAGCAACCCCACGATCTTGGGGAAGTACCTTACGGTGACGACCAGGTTGCACCCGGTATCTTCTCGACTCAAGCCTTTCCGCTAACTGATAGCTGCGTGGGCATTTCCTTTGAAAATATTACGGAGCGCAAGCGAGGTGAAGCCGTTCGTCAGGAGCAGGCCGATCAGCTTGCGGTAATTTTTCAGCAGGCAGGTGTGGGCATGGCTCGGCTCGCGCCCAATGGCCGGTGGATTCAGGTCAATCAGCGGCTGTGCGACATGCTGGGCTACAGCCTAGATGAGATGATGCAAAAGACGTTCACGGAGGTTACGCACCCTGACGATATAGAGGCTAATACGGCTATCTACAAAAAGCTACTAAACGGCAGAGTCACGCAATGCGCAACTGAAAAACGCTACCTGACGAAAACAGGTGAGGTTGTGTGGGCCCATGTTACCGCTTCTAGCGTGCAAAATCAGCAGGGCGAGATGCTCTACTTTATTGCCACTATTCAAGATATTACGCAGCGTAAGCAGGCTAGCTTGGCTTTAAGGCAGCAAAAAGAAGACTTGCTGATGGTGAACATATTGCTCACGGATACCATGACTCAGCTAGAGCAGCGTAATCAGGAGCTAGATCAGTTTGCCTATGTGACTTCGCATGACCTAAAAGCACCGCTGCGAGCGATCGCTAACCTAGCCACCTGGATAGAAGAAGACATTGGCAACGACTTGCCCGCTGAAAACGCAGAGCAGTTTGAGCTGCTCAAAAACCGCGTACATCGCATGGAAGGGTTGATCAACGGCCTGCTCGAATATTCTCGAGTGGGACGGAAAAAGCAAAGCTGCGAGCGAATTGACGTGAGTGAACTGATAAGCGAGATTATTGACTCGCTTTCTCCTTCAGATGCATTTTCGATTGAAGTCGCGCCCGATATGCCCATTATCAACACTCGAAAGGTAGCGCTACAGCAAGTTTTTTCCAACTTAATTAGCAATGCTATTAAGCACCACGATCGTGAGGATGGAACCGTTAAAATAGCGGTCAACGATCAAGCGCGCGCGTACGAGTTTGTAGTCAGTGATGATGGCCCCGGAATTGACGAAGCCTATCATCATAAAATATTCACAATTTTCCAGACTTTGCGCGCTCGTGACGACTTAGAAAGTACAGGCATTGGCCTATCGATTGTGAAGAAGACAGTCGAAGCAGAAGGCGGAAAAATCTCGCTGGCGTCCAGCCCTGGTAAAGGCGCTACGTTCCGGTTTACCTGGCCGAAGTCACCCTTGCCGCAAAATTAAGGCTATCCGGGATAATAGATACAAATATTAAATAAGTAGGTAACGCCATGTCCGAAATAGCCACCACCAATATTTTGCTGGTTGAAGACGACAAGGTGGACGTGATGAACGTTCAGCGCTCATTTAAAAAAGCTAAGATTACTAATCCGCTTTTTATTGCCAGCAATGGCTTAGAGGCGCTAACGATTTTACGCAATGAAGCAGCCGGTGTGCAGATGCCACAAAGCCGGCGGCTAGTGCTGCTCGATCTTAATATGCCAAAGATGGGGGGAATTGAGTTTTTAACTGAGATGAGGGCTGACCCCTTGCTGAAGCCGACACCTGTAATTGTGCTCACGACTTCTGAGCAGGAGCGCGATCGCCTAGAAGCTTACAATCTCAACGTCGCAGGCTACATTCTAAAACCGGTAACGTTTAACAACTTCGCAGAGGTGATGATCGCGCTTAATCGCTACTGGACGCTCTGTGAAATTCCGTAATAGCTTTTGGCATTGGTGCGATGGTCGTCATAGCCAAATGCCAATAGAGATTTATTACTATCGACGCTATTGATTTTACTTTCTGTGAAGTAAAGTTTTGGTAACTCTACATTGATGGTTACTTTAGATAAGTCCTATCTGCTCACGCTCGCAGTGTGGAAAAAACCACAGCTATCCAAGCACATCGACGCTTGATCTGTTTAGTTACAATGCCTACCGCACCCCTATCAGGAAAAAAGCTGAGGCTACTTATCGTAGATGATGACGAAATTGATCGCATGGCACTCCGCAGAGCGCTGAAGGCAACGTCTTTTGAAGCAATTATTTCAGAGATAGGAACTGTAGATGAGGCGCTTGAGCTGATTGGTCACACTGAATTTGACCTGATGTTTTTGGACTATAATTTGCCGGGGAAGAATGGCCTAGAGCTTACCAAACAGATTCGGAATCAGGGCATTCGGGTGCCGTTGATTGTGCTGACTGGCCAAGGCGACGAGCAGACAGCAGTAGCGCTGATGAAGGCTGGGGCTTCTGATTATTTGCCTAAAAGCAAGCTATCTGCCGAAACAATTGCCCGCCTGATGCGCGGCTCGATGCGGGTGTATGAGGCTGAGAGAATTGCTGAATATGCCAACTCTAACCTCAAAGAGAAAAACCAGCTTTTAGAACGCAAAAATCGTGAGCTAGAGCGTCAAAGGCTGTACATTCATCAGCAAAACATACGGCTACAGGAGGTATCGCGGCTGAAGTCTGAGTTTTTGGCTACGATGTCGCATGAGCTACGAACGCCGCTAAATGCGATTATTGGGTTCTCGCAAATTTTGCTCAGTAAATCTAAAAAATCGCTGGGCGATCGCGAACAAGAAATGATCCAGCGAGTACTAGCCAATGGTCGCAATTTGCTTGATCTCATTAATGACGTCCTCGCTTTTTCTAAGTTAGAAGCCGGACGCCTGGATCTAAATCCTGAGAAAATGAATCTCTCTGATCTGGTGGTAAAAACCACAAATGAGCTTCAGTCCCTAGCCACTCAAAGATCGTTAAATTTAACGCTAGACATTCAGCTAAAAAGCGAAATTGTTATCAATGACAAGGCCAGAGTAAGGCAAGTGCTAGTCAATCTACTCTCTAATGCCATTAAGTTTACAGACAAAGGAACGGTCACCGTTGCTATAAAAGACAGCGCCCAGGCAAATTTGCTATTCGAGAAGACTGGTGAAAGTCTCGGCGAACATCCTCGCAAACAGACAGACGAGCAGCCGGATCTTATTGCTATTACCGTGTGCGATACGGGCTGCGGCATTACCGCTGACGAACAAACCAACATTTTCGAGCCCTTTCATCAGGTCGATAGAAAAATCTCGCGCCAGTATGGCGGTACGGGATTAGGGCTAGCCATTACTCACTCGCTCGTGAAAATGATGCACGGCGATATCACGCTGAAAAGTGTCGTAGGGCAGGGCACTGAGTTTACGGTCATCATTCCGCGCCATGTAATCGTATAGTCTCACAGCACAGAGCAGATACTGGAGTAGATGGTAAAGATTACTCATCAAGGCCATCAGCTGAGAAGCTATTTTAGCGAGCATCTTCCTGACGACTTATGCCCATAGTTAGAAACATCTGTCCCCTTCGAGGTGTTACGTTTTCTAGAGAGTCTTGAATTCCTATGCGCGCTCAAAAACTCTGCGCTCGAAAACACTGTGACGTCTAAACCTGTAACTATTCTAGCTGTTGACGATATTCCGGATAATCTGTTTATCTTAGAATCTATTTTAGCGGACGTAGATAACTACCACATCGACAGTTTGACGGATGGTAAGGCCGCACTATCGTACGTAACGTCCAATCCACCTGATTTAATTTTGTTAGATGTGATGATGCCGGGGCTTGATGGCTACGAGGTCACCCGCCACATTCGTCAAAATAGCCGACTGCCCTATATCCCAATTTTACTGGTAACCGCGCACGATCAGTCTAGCCTCAGCGAAGGCTTAGATTCAGGCGCAGATGATTTCATTCGCAAGCCTTTTGACATTGATGAACTCATGGCGCGAGTGCGATCGCTCGTTCGACTCAAGCAAAGTATTGACGAACAAACAGAGATGATTCGTCAGCGCGATGACTTTGTAGCGAGACTCACTCATGATTTGCGCACGCCTTTGGTAGCAGCCAATAGAATACTCAGCCTATCGCTAGAAGGGCTGTTTGGTGATCCGCCCGAGCCGATGGCAGAGGCCATTGGAAATGTGATTGTCAACAACGAAAATCTGTTGCAAATGACTAATACGTTGCTTCAGGTGTACCGGCACGAGGCTGGACAGAAAAAGCTGGTGCGATCGCCGCTCTCTATTTACTTGCTTGCAAAAGAAGTCGTGCAGGAGCTTAAACCTTTAGCTGACGAAAAACATATTGATTTGGCACTAGAAACACGGCCTTCAGTTTCAGGTAAAGACAGTGGCGAAGAAGATCCGGTTAAGAGCTATCAGACGGCAGGCGATCGCATTGAGCTAAGGCGGCTGCTCACCAACTTGCTAGGCAACGCCATCAAATTTACAGACCAGGGCAGCATCTCAGTTTCGCTCTCTATTAATTCACAAACGTGCGAAGCCATTCCGTCTTTAGAAGCTATTGAAATTGCTATTAAAGATACGGGTGCAGGCATTGAAAAAGCCGCGCAGGATAAAATCTTTGAGTGGTTTTATCAAGGTGATCACATGCGGGCAGGTAGCGGATTAGGACTGCATTTATCTAAACGAATCGCTGAAATGCACCAGGGCACGCTAACCCTGGAGTCCGAGGTGGGCAAAGGCAGCACCTTTACGCTGGCACTGCCTCGAATAACGTAAAAATTTAAGTGCCAGCCTATGGGGCTAAAGTTGAGATATACCTGTTGCGTGAGCTGAAAAGCCATGAGGACGAAAGCGGCAAGAACGGTTAGGTAATAGTTGAATGTATAGCAATGCTGAGGTTAGAATCAATCGTAATCAGCTCAGACGGAGGGTAGGCTTGCCAGCTATCTTCAAACAGAGGTTCGGACGCGATAACAACAGAAGATGGAAATTGCTTTGAATTTTTCAGCAGATAAAAAGAAGGGGGGATTCCCTGGTTATCGTAGCGGAGCGCTATGAGACGGTTGCCCGCGCTCAAGATAATATTGATAGAGGCATGAACCCCAGCTTGGTTAGCCATATCTGCGATCTGCTGTACCGTTAGCCTGAGCGTCTCGGCTAAGTCGATATCAGGCTGAGTTTCTATATAGTGAACCAGCAGCGCAAAGATATGCTCTGAGTCTGTCTGCCCTTTAATGCTGCGATAGGCCACGTCACATAGCTGCTCGCGAATTGGACGGTAGAGGGACTGATAGAAGCTTTCAATGAGCCCATTATGAACAAACAGCATTTGTTCATGCTTAAACGGCTGACAGTTGCTCATCTCAGCAGGCATCTTGTCGGTCGCGCTGCGCACGTTAACCAACAGGCTTTCGGTACGTACGTAACGGCACAAATCATCCAGGTTACGGTCATTCCACATTGGCAGCGGATTGCGGTAGACGAAGGGCGGGATATCACAGTAGGAGCCTCGCCATACCAGCCAAACCCAAAGCCATCGCCGTTAATAATAGCTGACTTCATTTCTTGAGGCTGATAGCTTTGAGTGAGGAGTGAATGCTCAGGCTTAGTAATAAGGCGATCGAGTGAAACGGCTGGGCCTAAGTAGCCTAAGATTCTGCACATTAGCGTCTTTGTATTTTGAGCTTAACCGAGCGTAACAGTAGTATAACAATTTTAATATCTGCCTTGAAGCAGACAATCACAAGGCTGTTTACCGCTGCTACTACTGAGTTATTGTTTACCTGCTAGGCTATCTAGCGATTGGCAAGGCTAAATTCTAAACGCTTTACAGAAAGCAGTCGCTTGTGAGGGAGAAAGACGTGTATGCCGGCGGCAGTGCAAATTCAGCCGGTTAGGCCGCCATGTGCTTTTCTAAATATGATCATAAGGTTCACATATTAGCGCGCGGCGAGTCTTTGGTGGAAAGCATGTCTCAGTACTTAATCGATCAAATCGATGGAACCGATGACATTGAGGTGCTGCCGTTTTACAGCGTGATTGAGGCCAAAGGAGACACACGGCTAGAGCTATTGCGCGTTAAGGATTCTCAAACAGGTGAGATTAAGGAGATAAAGACAAACTCTCTCAACTTTCGCACTGATAGCGACATCGACGTGATGGTAAAGTTTGCCTCTGACGCCCATTGGGGATAGGATACCGTCCTGATCAAAGATGGAGCTAGAGGCAATATTTGCTCGCAAAATATATCTTAATAACGAAAAATTTCATCGAGGATTGAGGAAAGTCACAATTGGATTTACAGAAAAGAGATATTGAGCAATACGAGGCTTGCCTTTGTTGCGAGATGATATCTCACTTCAAGACATCTATAAAGCGGATCAGAATGTATTGAAGCTGTCCAAAGGCCTAACGAAAGAAGATCTAAGCATAGATAAACTGCGAACGTCCAGTATTCTCTTTCAGATCATGGTCATTGGGGAATCTACAAAAAGGCTATTACTTGAGTTCAGGACACAACATCCAGAGATTCCTTGAAAACAAATGGCTAGGATGAGAGATATATTGGCTCACCAATAGATGCTGATTGAGCCATTGACGCCCTAAAAATGGCCTTCTTTCAGAATGGCCACTAGTGAGGTTGGCCCAGATTTTTTAGAAAATATTATGAGCCCTTTGCGCGATGATACAACTGAAACAAGAGAAATGGGCATTTGATAGCTATCGCTATCATCGTGCAATGTTATAAATATGATTGAAAACGGACTAGATGGTGCCGAACGAATTTCTACGCTGGTGCAGTCCATGAAATCTTATTCATATATGAACAGAGCCGTACAGCAAAAGATCAACATTCACAATGGCGTTGAAAACACGCTGCGGCTATTTTCCTTCAAGCTCAAACACGGCATCAAGGCAAATCGCAAATACAAACAGGATTTATCGCCAGTTATGGCCTTTGACAGAGAGCTAAATCAGGTATGGACAAACACTCAACAACGCCATTGACGGGATAAATGAGGGTATGCCTGACGGCGATTCACTTACAATTAAAGTACGAGTCTGTGAAAAGAACAATCATTTCATAGTTGAAATCGAAGACGGCAAGCCAGGTATTTCACCCAATGTGCGCAACAGAAACATGAACCTCTTTTCACCACAAAGCCAGTAGGAAAGGTCACAGGATTAGGGTTGTACATTGTGCAGCGCGTGGTTGAGAATCATCATGGGGGTAGCTTAATGATTGCATCAGAACCTGGGAAAAACGTGCTTTATGATTACGCTACCGTTTTCTTGCTATTTTTTAAGCTTGCTATTTTTTTGAACTTGCTAGTTTTTAGTAAATGTCATAGGCAGGCCAAAGCTGCTGCCCTGAATCACAGTCAATGCGTCAATCGCTCAATAGAGACAAAAGCGTATATTCAGAAGGCTAGATGAATATGTGTAGCAACTGACTTAATATACGCGGACAATCTCTCCAACGGACTTATCTGCGATGACAACGCCTATTGAATTCAAACTATTGGCTCCCTACAACGCTAAAGCTTGTTTAATAGGAGATTTTTTAGAAAATCAGTCTGTTGAAATGGAGAAGGATGCAGACGGCTACTTTCGGACAAAAGTTGAGCTTGAAGATGGTCAGTATGACTACAAGTTTCGAGTACAGTCTAAGAGTTTTTTTCTAGATCTAGACGAATGGGTAGAGGTGATTGATCCTCGTGCTACGCAGGTTGATGAAGCGGCACAGATGGCAATCGCGACAGTGAAAGAAGGCGATCGCATCATCGGCAATTACGTATGGCAGCACGACAATGCTGAGCTACCTGATCCTAATGATCTGATTATCTATGAGATGCTCGTTCAGGATTTTTTCAACAAAGAGGACGAAAAAAGCGGCACTTTCCAGTCTATTATTCAAAAGCTTGACTACCTGCAAGATCTTGGCATCAACACGCTTGAACTCATGCCCGTTCAGTCTTGCCCCATGGAAGTTGGCTGGGGCTACAACCTTCGCCACTACTTTGCCTTGCGCTCTAGCTATGGCAATCCTGCCGACCTCAAGCAGCTCGTAGATGAATGCCACGCTCGCAACATGAGAGTCCTTTTAGACGTGGTGCTCAATCACTCCGAATCTGAAAGTCCGCTGACTCAAATCGACTACGACTACTGGTATCGTCGCGACGCCAAAGACCCCGACAATAGCTGGGGACCAGAATTCGACTACGACCATTACGACGACAACTACGACCGCCATCCCGCTCGCGACTTTATGCGCGATATGGTCAACTTTTGGATCACAGAATATCACCTTGATGGCTTACGCTTTGATGCCGTAAAACAACTCGACAGACCTGACTTTTTAGGATGGATAGTTGATGAAGCAAACCTGGCTGCCAAACCCAAGTTTCTCTTTACCGCCGCAGAACACATCCCTGAAAAGCCAGAAATTTGCGGGCTCGAAGGCCCTGTAGACAGTAGCTGGCGCGTCAGCTTTCACTATAACTTTTTAGACCTTATCTTCAATGAGGGCGATAGTCTTGAGTTAGCAAAAACGCTAATAGATCCGACTCAGCAGGGGTTTCAATCTTCGTCTAATGTCATCAACTATTTAATCAGTCACGATCAAAATAGGCTAATGCCCATCTTAGCCGGCGCTGATATTTTTGATGAGACGGCTTTTAAGCGGGCTAAATTTGGTGCGGTGCTAGTTATGACGGCGATGGGCATACCCATGATTTGGATGGGAGAAGAGCTAGGTGAATATAAAGAAAAATCATTAGAGCCTTCCCCGTTAGACTGGGCAATGCTTGACAATGAAGAGAATTTTGGATTGTTGAAGTACTATCAAGGGCTGACTGCTTTACGGCGAGAGAACTCAGCGCTACGCTCAGACAACATCGCTATTTTTCACGAGAATGCTGACAATAGTATTTTAGGCTATGTGCGCTGGCACGATATGGGTGCACGAGTCGCTGTCATTATCAACTGCTCTGACAATTATATTGCTGACTACGAGATTTCTGATATGCCTGAAGATGGGCAGTGGCACGAGTGGACAAAGAACTTTGATGTCACCGTGGAGAACGGGCGACTGGTAATAGATTTGCCCGAATACGAAGCGAAAGTTTTTGTGTGGTCAGCATAATTAATATGCCAACATTGACAGTTTACTAGGCAACTAAAAAGCCTTAGACAAGTATGCACCACTTGCTTAGGGCTTTTTAGATCTGCGTTAAGCTGCTAAGACCTACGTCGTAGGCCCCTACATCGCCGAAGGATACACGCCATCTGCAACAAATACAGGTTTTTCAGTGTACTCTACTTCTATTTGCTCTTCAACAGAGAGATCCCAGTCTAAGTCGTAGTCTTTATCAAATTCCTCCTTTACATAGGGACGGAGAATGCCAGTGACCGCAACTCTTTCACCATCTTGCGTTTCAGGCGTTGCTCCTTGAGTTAACACCAGTAAGTCTTCTGCGCCAAATAGCTGTTCTTCGTCTAGTGTGAAGGTCGTCGGAGAATACTTCTCTTCCACTTCACCTTCAACAGCAATTCGCTGGTTGTAATATTTCTCAGGATCACTCGTAATGTCACCTGGATCAGGAGAGAGCGCAATAGACTGAGCAATCACAACTGGACGATCTTCATAGTCAACATACAGCGTAGGGTCAAGACCTAAATTATATTCTTCCTCGACATCTGCTAACACTAACTGCTGCACTTCACCAGTCACTTGTACATCTGTATCGTCACCGTCAACTAGAACAAAGGGCTCGCCAGATGCGTTAATGACTAAGATATCCTCGCCACCAAAAAGCCGGTCATCTTCAAGCAAAAAGGAAGATTCTCCGACGGTTGCTTCTACTTCTGAACGAATAGAGACCGTTTGTCCAATTAAGCCTTCTGCACCGCCAGCCACTTCTTCAGTAGTGACGTTCTCTACGCCGTCTTCTACTGTTGTTGTTTCTGCTGGCCCGCAGGCAGAAAGCACACTCACAGAAGCCGCTAAAACTAAGCTAGCTGCTGCTTTTTTGTGACTGAGCACTTTTGCAAATGGATTAATCATTTTATATATTCCTCATTCATGATCTAGATCACAACATAGCTGTCTATACAACACATGACGCTCTGTCGATAGGTGTAAGTTTTTATTACATTGTTGTAATTTAATTGTTATTTCACACATATGGTGTGGGCTATTTGATTTCTCTAGCAGCGATTAATCACTCTGAGATATGATATGCAATCATTCAAATCCACTATTTTTATTTTTGGGTGCTGCTAAGACCGTACCTGCTGCCTTAAGCTATGTCTGACTTGCCTATATCTGAGCCGCCGATACAGAGTGCTGATGAAGTTGCCCTAGAAGACTTTCCTGACATTGCAGCGATAAAGCCTGAACCACCCATGCTTCGCCCCTATCAGGTGCAGCTCGTAAACGATCTTTACCACGAGCTAAACGAGGGGCATAAAAGGATCGCGATTATTGCAGGTACGGGTGCGGGAAAAACCATTATCAGCGGACAGATTTGCGCCCATGCAGAAGAGGCTGGCAAGCGACTAATGTTTTTAGTGCACTTAGATGTGCTGGTGGGTCAAACGTACGAGAAAATGAAGGCCTTTGGCTTGCAGTGTGGCTTTATTAAAGCAGGCTGGGAAGAGAACAGAGACGCGCCAATTCAAATTGCCAGTATTCAAACCATGGCGAAGCGGCGCTGGTGGCAGCAGTGGCCTGCGGACGTGGTGTTTTATGACGAGGGGCATATTACGCTGTTTAGCCAGGTGGGCAAAAAGGTGATGCTACGAACGCACAAAAACGCGGTGCATTTGGTGATGACGGCAACGCCGCTGCGGTTGGGGAAAGAACAATTAGGAGATTACTTGGATACGCTGGTGGCCTCGCCTGTGCCGAATGTGTTGCAAGACATGGGCTATTTGTCTCGGATGAAGTACTACAGTATGCCGAAAGATAGTATGGCCGAGCTTGAGGAGGTGAAGACGGCTAAGGGTGATTACGATGAGAGAGATTTAAAGAATGCGTGCGATCGCAAAGAACTAGTCGAAAGAATTGTTGAAGAATGGTTCCGCATCGGCCACAACAAACGCACCATTGCCTTTTGTGTAGACGTCGGCCATGCCAACAATGTCGCCAAACAATTTCGCAAGGCCGGTATCACTGCCAATACTGTCGATGGCAACACCTCTATTAAAGACCGTAAAAAGCTCTATCACGCGCTGAAAACGGGCGAACTAATGGTGCTCACATCCTGCAATGTCATCAGCATTGGCTTTGATGAACCCAGTGTAGAAGTGGGCTTAATGCTGCGGCCCACACAGTCTAGCGCTATGCACTTTCAACAGCTTGGGCGGGTGATGCGAATCTCTCCAGGCACAGGCAAAGAATACGGCATTATTCTCGATCAGGCCGGGAACCTGGAGCGGCTAGGATTTCCCGAAGATGTTGAAGACTATTCGCTACCGACCAGACAGGCGGCTACAGAGGGTGGCGGCAGTGCGCCTACAAAGCCTTGTCCTGCATGTGGTCGTATTGTTCTTTCGTTTATTGTGAAGTGCCCTGACTGCGCCCATCAGTGGGTGAGCGATCGCCCCGTCAATACCGAGAGCATGGTGGAAATATATTCCAACGCCCAGGCCCAGCAAATTCGCGACGTGCCTACGCTAATAGAGCTATATCATGGCCATCGCCGCCGCAACTTTAAGAAAAACCGTCCTCCGAGCATGGCCGATAGAGCCTTTTACGACCAGTGTGGCCGTGAGCCAATACCAGACTGGTGCTATGGCTCTCTTTTTGGGCCTCATCCGACCTGGGATGAGCAGCTAGCGATTGTTGATTATTTATTTGAGAGCGCAAAGCGAGGGGGTGGGAAACCAGGCGATTGGGTCATTCAAGAGTTTGAAAAAGAGGTGGGCCCTGGCTCTTGGTTCAAAATTTCGCAGTATAAAAGCAAGATGGTGTAGATCTATGTAATATAAAGGGGAGTCAATATTTCCGAAAGTGTTATGCGTTCTGCGGTTGCATCGATTTCTGAAGCAGAATTAAAGCCAGTCATCAAAGCGATGGCATCACCCGCAGCCGTCAAGCAACGAGCGGGCAGCGTCGTTAAGGAGAGATATCCTAATTACAAAATTATTGTGCTCAACGACGATTTCAACACGTTTGAGCACGTGATCAAAACGCTGACAACGTACATTCCTGGCGTCAGCGCCGATCAGGCTCGGGATTTAGCTAATAAAATTCACCATGAAGGTCAGGCCATTGTGTGGACAGGCCCGTTAGAGCAAGCTGAGCTGTATCATTCGCAGCTAATTAGAGCCGGACTAACGATGGCTCCGCTCGAAAAAGCTTAAGGTTAAAAGCGTCAGGTCAAAAGCGTCTTTGAGCTAAAGCCAGTTAAGCCGATTTACGAAAACTGGGCGCGTTGAAACGGACTGAATTAGCCAAATGCCATAAACTATGGACAAATCAGGCTGCTAACGTCTGAGCTGATTCAAGGTGCAGGCAAAACAAACGTGGGTAAAAAGGGCACGGGAAAAAGCAAGAAGCGCGGCAAAAAATCGTCGAAAAAGCCACCACGTTCTAAGCAGACTGAAAAGAAGGAAAAGAACGAAAAGGTCAAAGGCAGAGTTGTGGTCACTCACTCTACCTATATTCCGGGGCTCATCGACTCGCTGAAGAAACTTGCCGCCTGTACAGGCATTCAAACGGTGACTCCTGCTGTCATTTCACGGGCTAGGTCTAATTCGCCTAAGCTTCGGATTAAGGTATCGGTGCCGATTGTAGGCGGCCATAAGCTGATTGCGCGGAAAGGGAAGTCTGCCCAGGAGGTGTTTGTGATTACGCCGTGGACAAAGAGTGAGCTAGAACAGGCGATCGCTCAGATCCTCGCCTGAAGACATTCGCTTAAGGACATGCTATGCGATCGCCTCAAAATCTTCATCAACAGGAAGGCGCAGCCCACTTTCAGGTCGGTAAGGCCTTTTTTCGCAGCAGCAGTCGCACCGGACGAGACCTTGGGATACTAGCCGCGATCGCCCACAAAGACCATCTCAAAGGCCAACCTCTCCGGGTCTTCGACGCCATGACCGGCTGCGGCGTTCGCCCCCTACGTTACGCCATAGAAGCCAACGCCGACTACATCTGGGCCAACGAAGGCAACACTGACCTCAGCGTCACTCTCCAAGCCAATCTCAGCAGCCTCCCCGCCGAGCGCTACCGCATCACCCACCAAGACGCAAACGCAGCCTTCTTCGAGAGCCATCAGCAACAGGACTTTTACGACTTCATTGATATCGACAGCTTCGGCAGCCCAATGCCTGCTCTGGCGACGGCACTTTGGGCCATTAGGCTTGGCGGGCTCCTATACCTTACCAGCACCGACGGTCGCGCCACCAGCGGCCACGCACCCCACAAAAGCCTGCAAACCTACGGTGCCTACGCCCGCTCCCACCCAGCCGTACACGAGCAAGGCCTCCGCTTACTAATTGGTGCAGCCGTCCAGCAAGCTGCCGCCAGAGGGCTAGTTGCCTGTTCCGTTTTTGCTTTCTATAAAGGAGAGGTCAATCGCGCGATGGTTCGCGTTTCTCGGCAGGCAATCAAAGGCGGCTCAAAACATTGGGAAGCTGAAAAATATGGCTTTTTAGGCTACTGCCATCGCTGCGGGCAGTTTCAAACCGTGCTTTGGAAAAAGCTGGGTCGTGTCTCCTGCATTTGCGGCACTCATGATCCCGTGGCTATTAGCGGGCCGATGTGGCTAGGGCCGCTGCACAGCGCTAACGAACTCGAAGCGATGAAAAAGATTGCGACTGAACGCGCTTTGACCAATTTATGGCCTAATCAATGGGTTAAGTGCCAGTCATTGATAAAAACAATGCAGGCAGAATCGGATATGCCGCCCTATCACTATCCGCTCGCAGAAATTGGCAGACGGGGCAAAATGGATATTCCACCGCGTGAAATACTGATTACACAGCTCCGTCAGGCCGGATTTTCAGCGACAGGCACGCATATCAGCTCTCAGGCAATTAAAACAGACGCACCTATCGCAGCCTGCATTTCTTTGAGTCGAGAGATTTGAGCAAGGAGGAAGATGGCTGAACAACTGTCACAGATAGCGATCGCACCGAAGTGCACAATCTGTAGGGTGACGTTAGTATTCAGCAAATACGTTCGCTGAGAATATAGATAGTCACCATGAAAGTATTAATTGCTAGTTTGACAATACTCGCCGCCACCGTTGGCGCAGGCATTGGCTACGCAGGGATGCAAGCCGCAGCACCAACCGACGGGTATACGTTTGGTACGGCTAGCAATACGCCAGACGGCACGTTTCCTGAAAGCTACGTGGTTGAGTCTACGGCTATTTATGGAGATAACGTCACCGGCAGTGACACCTCTGATGACCGCGAATACAACGCTAGCAGTGGACGTAAAACGGTTATTCCATCAGGCGAGCTAAATCAGATGGTGACAGATGCGATCGCCAGCCAATCCTACACAGCCCCCATTTTAGACGCCGCCCAAAGCATCAACACCGCCATCAAAAAAGGCCGTATCGAGAGTGGCGCAGTCATTAACCTTGCCGACCTACCGCTAGACTCACTTCCCACCGAAGGCCGCAAAGCCGTAGAGCAGCTCACCCAAACCTTTCCTTTTCTCGCCAATCGCAGCGTCTATGTCGGCATCGAAGGCAAGCCTAAAATTGTAGATGGTGCGCTCAGCCTAGACGACACGCATATCAAGCTTGGTCAGCTCAAGCTACCAGTTGGCAGCGTTGCCAAGCAGCTCGGCATGTCTAAAGCCGACATCGAGCAGCAAATCAATAATTTGTTGAGCCAGCAAGGTCTAAATCCTAGCGACGTTCAAATCGTAGACGGACAGCTTGTCATTGAAGGTCAGTGACTTCGACTCCGCTCAGCCTACTGCTCCTGAATCAACCGCATGTAGTTTTGCTTAAGCTGAATATTGCTCTTTGCCATCTTTTCAGAAAGGCCCGCTTCTGCGTCACTTAGGCTTTCATAAAACGTAGCTGAGCGCTGAACAGATACGTACTCTTTCCATAGCTGCTTAAGCAAAGTTGCGGCTTCTGGACTATCGTTCTCTATTTGAGCGACAATCGCAGAAAACTGCTCGCTGGCTGCATCGTAGTTTTTTCCGCCTTTGGCTAGCGCGATCGCACCTGCCAGCGTTATCTCTAGTAAGCTTTTCTGAGTCTCTTCTTGAGCCTGTGAAGGCGTTGCTGTGTTCTCTGACATATCTTTAGTCATATTTTGATGGGTTCCCGATAAATATGGTTCTTCTTTCTATAGTGAGCCACAAATTCTATCTTGTGACCTCTGCAAAAAAGCAGAAACGCACCGCGCCGACAGCCCCTCTAACGGCAGTAGGTTGTACAGCCCCAGTGTCGGCTATAGGGCAACCTTGGCCCTCGCCAGCCTCGCCTGCGCAGCTCTTTGGCAATCAGCTTGTTAATGCCGCCATGAGCCACCAGCACTACTGACTGAGATTCTTTAATCTGATTTTCTAGGATCTGATTTTCTAGCAAATCTGCGGCCTCGTGCGCGCGCGCGCGCGTGCATTTCAGCGTCTCAGAGCGAGAGGCATATCCTAGTCGCCACAGAATAAGTGCGATCGCCGACCAGGTCAGCGCCGAAAATCGAAAGTGGCGCGGAAAATCGACTGGAAACTCAATCTCTCTGAACTGCGGCGCAATTACCGCAGGCGTCACGATACCCAGCAGCTCAGCCGTGTGCATCGCCCGAGGCCGGTTGCTGGCAAACACAATATCCGCAGAGGCAACCACTTGAATGACGGCGCTAGGCGGCAGCGATCGCCCCACAATTTTGGCAGCATCATAGCGCTCTACAAACTGCCGAAACTGGTGGCCACGCACCTTTTGCCGCAAAGAGACTGCCGGCGGGCCATGTCGAATGAGCGTAATAGATTGACGGCGATTGAGCGAATTACTCAAGGCATTATCGGCAGGTTTCGAAGGCACACGCATATCAGACACTTATCTCTCTAGGCGAGTTGGGCGAGTTGGGCAAGTTTAATAAAAAACAAAAAACGCAAAGGACTCAACACGTGCAGAAGCGACGAGCGATAGCGTAAGATCTTCAAAGCAAATCAGTAACCGGCACAAGATTTCATGGTGAATGTGGCTTCTAACCCTGCTTCGGCTTCTCCTATATTAGGCCAGCCAACTTCAGGCTCCTCCGATTTAGAGACATTTACTTTACAGCCATCTACCTGGCAGCACATGGCCGACAAGGCGCTGGCAGGTGAAGCCTTAACTCACACAGAATCACGCCAGGTTCTAGGGGCACCTGATCAGGTCATTCTCGATCAGCTTGCGGCAGCCTACCGCGTTCGCCGTCACTACTGGGGCAATCGCGTCCGGCTACATTTTTTGCTCAACGCGCAAAGCGGGCTGTGCCCGGAAGACTGTCACTATTGTTCCCAGTCCAAAATCTCGAGTGCTGACATTGAAAAGTACCCGCTGATGGCCACTGAAACTATTGTTGCTGCCGCTGGCCGAGCCTACGACATGAAAGCAGGCACCTTCTGCATGGCGATTTCAGGCCGCAGCCCTTCTGAAAAAGTATTCGACGGCATTTTAGAAGCGGTTCGCACCGTCAAAAGTCAGTACCCCATGAAGGTGTGCACGACCCTTGGCCTACTGAATGAAGACCAGGCCAGTCAGCTCAAGGCGGCAGGCGTAGACCGCATCAATCACAATTTGAATACCGCCGAAGCGCACCACGACGATATTTGTACGACGCATACGTTTCGCGATCGCCTCTCCACCGTCAAAGCCGTCCAATCTGCCGGACTCACCACCTGCTCAGGCGGCATCTTTGGCATGGGCGAATCTGATGACGATATCGTTTCGCTGGCCCATTCACTACGAGAACTTAACGTCACCAGCGTCCCTCTTAATTTTCTAATTCCGATTGAAGGCACGCCTTTTTCAACCCGAAGTGAGCTAACGCCGCAGCGTTGCCTGCGAATTTTGTGCCTATTTCGACTGCTGCTGCCTGCCCAAGAGATTCGGATTGCGGGCGGTCGGGAAGTTCATTTGCGATCGCTTCAACCTTTAGGCCTCTATGCCGCCAACTCCATTTTTGTTGGCGACTACCTCACAACACCGGGACAATCCGCCCAGCAGGACTTTCAAATGATTCGCGACGCTGGATTCACTATCGAAGAAGACCAGAAAGCCTGACACCGTATGATCGTCTATCGATCATCTATTTTTGGTTGTCGATTCACCGATCTTCCTAACCAAAATGTTCTTAGTTGAAGCACATCTGAAGCAAAGCGCCATTCGCCGCAATTGGTGGGTTCAGCCATTGATTAGGCATAATGTATTAAGCACATACACGCTTTAGTATTCGTTCCCTTAGCTGCCCCTTCGCTTCCATGAGCCGCCGCATATTTATCGGAGATGTTCACGGCCACTACGATGGGCTCATGCGACTGGTGGCTATGATGGCTCCCACCTCGCATGACACGCTTCATTTTGTGGGTGACCTAATCGACCGAGGCCCAAAGAGTGCTCAGGTCATTGAGTTTGTGCGCACCCACAACTACCCATGCGTGTTAGGAAATCATGAGCACCTCTTAATTAGCGCGTTTCCTGACACCGATCCCAACCTAGGGGCCTTTCAAAGCTGGCTCAACAGCGGTGGACAGCCGACCCTAACCAGCTATCCCAGCACAGAAGCGCTGCTGGAGCATGTGGACTGGCTAAAGACCCTACCACTATATATAGACTTAGGCGACATCTTTTTAGTTCACGCTGGCCTAGACCCTCAAAAAAAGCTGAGCCAGCAAACTCAAATGGACTTCTGCTGGATTCGTGATGTTTTCCATAGTCACCCGCAGCCTGTCTTTCCTGACAAGCGGATTATTACAGGTCACACCATTACCTTTACGCTTCCGGGGGTGGAACCAGGACAAGTCGCCCAAGGCCCTGGCTGGCTAGATATTGATACGGGTGCCTACCATCCTAAGAGCGGCTGGCTCACGGCGGTGGATATTGACCATGGCCTGGTGTATCAGGTCAATACAATGACGCAGGCGAAGCGAATGACTACGTTAGAAACGGTGAGTGTTTCTATTGAACCGGCTGACGTTATGCCTCGCCAGCAAATGCGCCAATTTACGGTTCGTTAAGGCTGACTGTTGATGAAGCACGCTAAGGCGATCGCCTCAAGCCAGCACGGTTTTTCCAGCAAAATAGTCTTCAATCTGCGCCGCATGATCGTGGGCTAGCTTGCCAGCAGGCAGCGCCTGAGGATCAAAAGCCTGAACGTCCAGCACCTCGGCTTCATCAAATACGTTAAAAGCGCCTTCTACCTGAGCCTCTAAAACCACGCAAACCGAGTGAAACCGAGGATCTCTATTTGAGGCGGAATAAACGCCTACTAATCGGCCAACCGTTGTTATTGTTAGCCCAGTTTCTTCGGTTAGCTCACGTCTAGCAGCGGTTTCGATATCCTCATCCCAATCAACAATGCCACCCGGCAAGCCCCACAAGCCGTTATCACGGCGGCGAATGAGTACGATTCGGCCATCAGATAGCAATGGAATCACGCTAGCACCCACAATGGGGCGGCGTAGCATCAATCCTAGCAAGGTGCGCACTGGCCGAAAGGGATGAAGGCTCAGTTTGGAGCGTAAACCAGACTTTTCTTGCATAAAAGGATCATTAGGACGATGCGGTATTGCATGAGTAGATGGCTAAGGAATTGTATCCTGCTTTGCTGTGGCGTTTGATGGCAGGGGCGATCGCTACACAGCAAATTTCATCAAAATGGCTGGTTATAGCGCAACGGCTTCACGAATCATCAAAAATGGTTGGTTTTCCTGGCTTTTCAAAAATGATAATGATTATCATTACATGATATTTTAAGGAGGCCCATATCTTGTTGTCAAAATTCGAGTAGAGTACAAAGTGCCTTTTTCATCTCGGTTGATGGTAAGCCTAGCGGCTGTAGCAGCGCTGATGACGGCTAGCTGCAGTGCGTCTCGAAGCAACACCCCTCAACAGCTAACTGCTGAAAACACTAAGCCATTACAGGTGGTGACAACCTTTTTGCCAATGACGAGCTTTACTCAGGCGGTGGCAGGCGATCGCGCCCAAGTCATTCAGCTACTGCCTGCCAGCGTTGAGCCTCACGACTATCAGGCTAAGCCCCAAGATGCCCAGCGGTTGAGCGCTGCTGATGTTCTCGTTAAAAACGGGTTGTCCTTTGAGCAATTTCTAACTGGGTTGATTGCAAATGCAGGTAATGCTGATTTGATCGTTGTGGATTCTAGTGAGGGGATTGAGGCGATCGCCTTTCATGCAGACGCCCACGGCGATGGGCACGGCGATGAACACAACCACTCAGGACAAGATCCGCATATTTGGCTCGATCCTAAAAAAGCCATTCAACAGGTCGAAAACATCCGAGATGCGCTAGTTGCTGCCGATCCAGAGGGCGACCAAATTTATACGGCCAATGCCGCTGCCTACATCAAAAAACTCCAAGCCTTAGATCAAAAAAACAGTGAAGCTTTAGCGCCCTACGCGGACAAAACCTTTGTGACTTATCACGACTTTGCCACTCCGTTCGCTCATAGCTACGACTTACAGGTTGAATACCTGGTTAATGTGCCAGAGGGCAAAGCCGCGCCCGCTGACGTACGTAGAGTAATAGATGCGGCTCAAGCCTCTAACCTAAAAACGCTGTTGAGTGAGCCTCAGCAGACGGGCAGTCCATTTGCAGCAGCGGCTAAAGATTTGGGGATAGAAGTGAGTACCTTTGATCCGCTAGAGACCAGCGATCGCGACGTGAACGCACCCGACTACTACCTTGAGGTAATGGAACAAAACGTCAACAACTTGAAAGCGGCTTTTGGTGCCTCATGAAAACACACAACCACGACCCGTTGACACATTACGCTTTCTCGCCCCTTAAAAACATCGTTCTAGAGATCGATCAGCTCACGGTGCGCAGAGGGCAGCAGGCCGCGCTGCAGGACGTTTCTTTTAGCCTGGAAGCGGGTACTGATGTCGCTATTGTCGGCCCGAACGGGGCGGGAAAAAGTACGCTAGTGCAGTCAATTCTCGGGATTTTGCCACGTGAGCATGGCACGGTGAAGCTGATGGGTCAGGTGGTGAATGCAAACCGGCAGATACCAGCGGCAGTAAGGCATCAGGTGGCTTATTTACCGCAGAACTTTTTGGTGGACAGGCGGATTCCGCTGACGGTAGGTGAGCTGGTAGCGCTCGGCTGGGACAAGCTGGGATTGCAGCTACCCTGGGCAAAGGCAAAGGCTCGACAGCTCGCAGTTCAGCAGGCGTTAGAAAGAGTGTCGGCAGGGCACTTAAGCCGGAAGTTTATCAGTAACCTTTCGGGCGGGGAAACGAAGCGGGTTTTGCTGGCGTATTGTTTGGTGCGATCGCGCCAGCTCCTCATCTTGGACGAAGCATCTGCGGGGCTAGACGTGCGGGGAGAAGCCGACTTTTACCGATTGCTATACGAGCTAAAAGCTGAGCAGGGCTGGACAATTTTGCAGATTTCTCACGATTTGGACATGGTAAGGAAGCACTGCGATCGCGTCATTTGCCTCAATCGCCGCCTGCTCTGCCAGGGTATCCCTGAAATGGCCCTAGCGCCTGAAAACCTATCAGCCACCTACGGATCAGAATTTGTGCGCTATCAGCACGCCCATTAAAGAATTTTTTTTTGAAGACTATGGTTAATGAGGCGATTGCCCTTTTTCACTACCCGTTTATGCAGCGGGCGCTACTCGGCGGCATTCTCACCGGGCTCACAGGTGGTCTACTCGGCAGCTTTACCGTCGTCAGGCAGCTTTCCTTTTTCAGCGATGCTTTGGGCCACTCCACCATGCTCGGCATTAGCATCGGCATTATCTGCGGCATTAGTCCGTCGGTTGTTGTACTGCCGTTTGCGCTGGTTTTCGCCCTCAGCGTCACCTACCTGATCGAAAAAACCGACCTGTGGACGGACGCGCTACTCAACCTAATCTACTCGTCGTCCTTAGCCATCTCAGTCATCGTCCTTAGCCTTTCTGATCGCTACCAAGGCAACTTAAACACCCTGCTATTTGGCGATATTTTAGCGCTGCAAACAGCAGACTTGGCGATGATCGGGCTGCTGTTATTGGGATGTGGTTTATTTGTTGGGCTGACGCTGCGGACGCAGATGCTACTGACGCTGAATGAGTCGTTGGCGATCGCACGCGGTGTCAACGTATGGGCTCACCGCAACGCCTTCATGGTCTTACTTTCGCTCGTTGTCGCCACCTCTATCAAAGCAATCGGCGTTCTGCTGGTCGGTGCGTTTATTGTCATTCCCGCCTGCGCTGCCCGGTCGCTCAGCAGTAACTTTACAGGCTACGTCGTACTTTCAGCTATTTTAGGAGCCCTCAGCGCCGCCACTGGCATGTTCGCCTCAGCACTATTCAACCTGCCTTCTGGGCCCAGCATCGTCGTCGCTCAGCTCATTATTTTTTTAGGAGCTATCAGCTTTTCACCCGTGCAAGACCTGATCAAAAGAACGGTTTAGGCGCGATCGCAGCCATCGCTAAGGCAAAATTACGTTCACCAGTGGTTCAAACTTGGCCACCAAGTCGGGCCGCGTCACCAGCGTCGGAAACGGATACGTGGTGTAATCTTTGCCTTTGATTAGCGGAAAAGAATCCTTACCATCGAGCATCACCCAGCTTGCACCTGCCGCCTGAGTAATCGCCCACACCGCTGCAATATCCCAAATTTTCGGCGTCGCTTCTACCGCGCCCAAGCTCACGCCTGAAGCCACAGTCAACAAATTGTAGGTAGCCACGCCCAGCATCCGGATTTTGCAGGGAAACGGCTTTTGCAGCACTTTTATACTGCGAGCGCACAGGCTAAAAAAGTGAGAGCCGGACGGTGCGTCAGAAGCCGTATGAATGGGATCGCCGTTTACAAACGCGCCCGCTGGCATATCAAGCCCAGAGTTTCCCGGCCAAAAGCCATAAAAATGTTGGCTAATAGACGGAATATAAACGTGGCCAAACACAGGCGTGCCTTTGTACAGCAGGCCGAGCGAGATGCCCCAAAGGGGAACGCCTCGGGTGAAGTTAGTGGTGCCATCAATCGGATCGATTACCCAGCACCAGTCTGTGCCTGGAAACGTATGTTCGGCTTCTTCGCTGAGGACGCCATGATCGGGGAAGTCTTTTTGGATGCGATCGCTCAATTCAGCATCCGCCCACTTGTCGTACTTTGTCACCAGGCTCCCGTCCGCCTTTTGCTCAGCCGTGGCACTGCCAAAGGCGCCGAGCAAATGCACGCCCACTTCGTGCGTTGCCTGCTGGGCAAAGTCGGTCACCTCATCCCAAAAATTAGCTGTTGTCATTGTTTTTAAGCACTACTGGTTTATTTAACGGCTAGTCTAGATCGCTTTCTAGGGCAGCAGCGATCGCCTGCTTGGCATCCATCTGAAATTCTTCAACATCTACCCGGCTCACGAGAACAATCGCAACCATCATCCCCACTGCCTGCGTTACAAACACGAGCGCATACGCAGGCAATAGCTGCTCGGCCGTTGGAGCCGTCGCCGTCGCCGCGCCCGTCAGGTTTTTGCCGAGTGAGAGTAAGCCACCGCCTAGCACTGAAGCACTGCCGCGTGCGATCGCCTGAGCCAAGCCCCAAGCCCCAATAAACGTTCCTGCTGTCTCCACTGCCGTCAAATCCAGCATCAAGATAATAGAGCCCGTGGTCAAAAGCCCTGCGGCTAAGCCAAATAAGCCCACCGAGCCCTGCAGCATGACTGGATTTGCCGTCGTTCCAGCCACAGCCAATAGAATTAAGCAAATTGCAGCCGCAATGCAGCCTACTTTTACCGTGCGCTTTTTCCCTATCAGCGGCACTAGCACAAAGCTGGTGCCGATAATGCCCAGCAACGTACCAATCCCAAAAAAGCCGTTGAGTGCCGTTGTCTGGGCAATGCTCATCCCAAAAACCTCGCCGCCGTAGGGCTCTAGCACGGTGTCTTGAGCAAACAGGCTCAGGCTTAAAACCAGCAAAAAGCAAAAGAAGACCGACGTTTGGCGACTGGCCGTCAGCACTTTGATCGCCTGCTTAAACGTGACGCTATCTTCCCGACTGCTGGCCGTTGAACGCTGCTCCAAACGGGAATATCGTTTCTCTACGCCCACCGTACTGGCAACGGCTAGCACGCAAACAATAGCAGGGGCGACAATAAAGAGTCGATTGATGGGGCCACGTAGGGAGGCAACTGAGGGGGAATCTTCTAGTGGGCCCAGCACAACGCTGATGATAATGACCCCAGCGACAATGCCAATCATCAGCATTGACCAGCCAATACCCACAATTTTGGACTTCGTTTTGTCGTCAGAGACATCTACTAATAACGCCGTGAACGGTGTGGATGTTGATGACAGCGCTAGGCCATAAAAAGCAAAGACAATTGCAAGTAAACCGACCCACGGATAAGCGCCTGAACCCCAGCCAAACTGTTCAATGTTTTCACCCAGCTTCCACATCACCTGCACTGCAATAAAGGCAGTCGCCCACATGCTGACAATGCCCAGCCAAATATAGCCGCTGCGATGATGGCCTAGTATTGGCTTTGAGTCAGACATTTGGCCGAACCACACGCGAGCAGGGGCCATAAACTGGTGAACCGCGATCGCTCCTGCGGCCACGAGTGCGGGTACCCGCAATTCATCAATCATGACCCGATTCAGCACGCCTAAAGTCAACAGCGACATAATGCCGAGGCCCATATTAAACGCGCCTAAGCGAAACATGGTGAGTAGGCCAATTTCAGGCTTTTGTTGAAGGTTGTCAGCGGCGCTGGACACCGCAGGAATATTGCTGCTCGCCATCAGTTAATTCATGTATTTGGGTTGCCCTCTAGCATAGGGGATGGGCATAGAGGATGGGCTAAAACCCACAGAAGAAAAGCGGGCAATCGTAATGATTACCCGCCATAGGTGTACCTAAATTTGTCGTCTCAAAAGCCGGTTCTAGCAGCTTTTGAGTAGAGGCCTGCTGAGTAGAGGCCTGCGCTCATGAGTCTCCGTGACAGCGATCGCAGGCATGGTTAATCAACTACGCCTCAGCGTTAGCGTCTTCAGTAGACGTGTCAGTGGCTTCGGCAATCGCCACAGGCTTAGCACCTGCCACGCTCACTTTTACAACCTTGTTGCGCTCATCTTCTGCCTTAGGCAACGTCAGCATTAAAATGCCAGCTTCGTAGTCAGCAGTGACGTTCTTTGGATCAATCGCGACCGGAAGAGAAACCACGCGGCGGAATGAGCCATAGCGGAACTCATTGCGGCGGAGCTGTTCACCTTCGCCTAGCTCGGGAGTGGATCTGTCACCCGAAATCGCGATCACTTCTCGGCTAGCCTGTACATCAATGTTGTCGGCATTTACGCCAGGTAGCTGTACGTGTAGCGTCAAAGCGTTTTCATTTTCCACAAGGCTCACAGCAGGCGTCCAGGTAGTAGGCGCGGTTTCTGCGTGTGAGAACTCATCAAAGAGTTGATCGAGCTGTTGCTTAACGGTGTTGAACTCTTGAAACGGTTGCCAGTAACGATGAACAATCATGTTGTGTGTCTCCGAATTGCGATGTCTTCATCATGCCAATGGCAGAGGGGGATCGGTGAGTGTTAGAAGCCTCACCTATGGGTAGAGGATGCCGACATTCGGTTGATATACGGTTAATACGGCTGTTGAGTTCCTGTGATAGGACTAGCTTGTTCACCTAATTTGCACCTGAAACACATGCCTTCGACCCCTCGTAAAACAGCCCTGATTACCGGAGCTTCTAGTGGGATTGGGCTGGCGATCGCCCAGCGCTTTGCAAAAGGTGAGTACGACGTAATTTTAGTGGCTCGCAGTGAGGACAAGCTCAAAGCATTGCAAAGCGAGCTGGCTCAAAAGCATGGCATTGAAGCCTTTGTATTTAGCCACGATCTCACGCAGACAGACGCGCCACAAAAGCTCTTTGACCAAATTCAGCAGCAGAACTTGACGGTAGACGTGCTGGTTAATAATGCGGGCTATGGCGACCACGGCGAATTTGCCAGCAGTGACTGGGAAAAGCAGGAGGGCATGATTTTGCTCAATATGCTGGCACTCACTCACCTCACACGGCTGTTTTTACCGGGCATGATTCAGCGTGGCTGGGGTAAAATTCTCAACACATCTTCGACAGCGGCCTTTCAGCCTGGGCCATTTATGTCGGTTTATTTTGCGACCAAGGCTTATGTGCTCTCTTTTAGTGAGGCGATCGCAGCCGAAACCGAAGGTACGGGCGTCACCGTCACGGTTCTCTGCCCTGGCCCTACGCAGTCCAATTTTGCTGAAACTGCAGACATGACCAAAGTCGCATCCATCCAAGACATGTCCTCAGACAAGTTCCCGACGGCCGAAGAAGTCGCTAGCTATGGCTATGACGCCTTACAAAAAGGCCAGGTGGTGGCGGTACATGGCAAGCTTAATCAGCTCCTCACGTTCTCAAATCGACTAGCGCCTAGGGCCTTAATTCGTAAAGGCGTTAAGCAGTTTTTAGCGGCTGAATAAGCGGCTTATCGCCAGGGTAGTCGCACCCTAAAGGAAATCGAATCTTCTTGAGACTGCTCTAAGACAGGCAGCGGCTGGGCTGGCTTTGGTTGAACGGCTTCTGATTGGTTTTTAGCAGGCTGATCTTGAGCGATCGCCTCAGCATCTCCTGATCGAGACAGCTTAGGAAAATGCGCCGCATTACTCACTGCGGCTAAGCCCATTCCACCCAAAATTAACCACGCATTTGGTAGCTGCACGCCCCCAAGTCGAGCCACCCACTCAAACAGCTCAGCAATAACAAATAAGATAAAAAAGCACGATAGCCAGAACTTCATAGCCCACTTTGGGATACAGCCATTGCAACTCAATCAGGTAGCAATGGCGTTAGAGTAAGAAGATACCCCATACTGCGATAAGTTTGCTGTGAAAGATCACTCCCCAGAAGCACCCTTCAGAGGCGTTACGCTGCTCTCTAACCGTGAAATTGACGCCATGCGTCCAGCTTGCAGGCTCTCGTTTGAGCTGTTAGATTTCCTGACGCCCATGGTAAAACCCGGCGTGAGTACCCAAGACCTTGATGACGCTGCCGAACAATGGACGCGCAAGCGCGGAGCCACTAGTGCCCCCCTTGGTTATCCTGGGCCAAAAGGCGCCATCGACTTTCCAAGATCTATTTGCACCAGCATCAATGAAGTCGTCTGCCACGGCATCCCCAACAAAAAAGACATTCTGCAAGACGGCGACATCATTAATATAGATGTCACGCCTTTACTCAACGGCTACCACGGCGATAGCTCCCGCACGTTTCTAGTTGGCGATGTCGATCCAGTGGCTCGCAAGCTCGTGGAAGTCACGAAAAAGGCAATGTGGAAGGGCATTGAAGCGGTTAAGGTCGGCGGGCGCATTGGCGACATTGGCGCAGCTATTCAGGAATATGCGGAAGGTGAAGGCTTTTCGGTCGTGCGTGATTTTGTTGGCCATGGCGTGCACCGTATTTTCCACGCAGAGCCCCAGGTGCCTCACTATGGCGTGCGCGGTAAAGGCAAAAAGATTCGCCCCGGCATGGTTTTCACGATTGAACCCATGCTAAACGTAGGCACTTATGAAATAGAGCTACAGGACGATCAGTGGACGGCGGTGACCAAAGACGGATCGCTGTCGGCGCAGTTTGAGCACACCTTAGCGGTGACAAAATCAGGCGTAGAGGTGCTTACTTATCTGCCGGTAGCGGTGGCTGTGTAGGTTCAGGCTGTGTAGGTTCAAGTATTTTAGGGAGTGTTTTGGGGCGAGCGATTTTGGCAAATTGGAAGGCGATCGCCCCCAGCAAAATCAACCCTAATAGCCCAGCCAGTGGATTCTTATCTACACCCGTAATCCATTCGGGCACGCGCTGTGTGTAGGTGATTAGTCCGCCCACATTCACAATGTAATAGCCCCAAATTAAGCCAGCATGGAGCCCCATCGGATAGCCCAGGCTGGTTATTTTTCTGCGCCCGCGCTCCTGGCCGCCTCTTCTTGCCCACACCAGCGCGAGCCCCAAAATCACCAGCCCTAAAAACTGCGGAAACGTTCGCACAATTTCATCAAACGGCTTGATGAAGTGAGCCACCGCAAAGAACATCGCATTCATCACCAGTGACGTTGATGAACTAAAGTCTTTCTCCAACTCTGCTAAGAGCCAGCCTCGAAACAGCATTTCTTCAGCAAAGGCTACGGCTACGGCCATCACGAGCCCTTCTATGATAAATCGCCCTAGCCTTGGACTCGGCGGACTTGGCGCAGCCCAGCCAAACAGCACTTCGATGCCAAATAGAGCGAGTACGCCCAGTACGCCGATAGCGATCGCAAGCCACAGATCACGAGCCGTCTGCGGCTGCACACTTAGCCCACATCGCCGTACAGGCTGAGCCCAGCCGTGAACTCGCTTTCCCCAGCGGGGCAGCCCCCAAAGAAAGCCCGCGTATAGCAGCACCAATGCTAGTATCTCAGCCGTACCAGAGCGGTCGAGCGCGTAGCCAAGCAGATATAGCGGAATGGCGAAAGGAAGCCATGCGATCGCCAGCATCCCCAAAAAAATAAACACCCGAGGCCAAGCACTCTGCGCTTTAATTAAAGCCTCAAATCTTTCCCAAGCCTCGGCCCTGTCTGTCAAGCTCATTCATCAGGCTCGATAGTACTCGTCAAGCCCTTACTACACAGGCTCTCACAGTAAAACTCAGCATGTTCTAGCTCGCAGACAATGACCAGTCCTTTGCCTGAATTATGAGCCTGCATCATAATGTCAATGGCCTGAGGGGCAGTCAGTGCAGGCACCGTTGCCACCAGACACTCCACCACATACTCCATACCATTGAAGTCATCATTGTGAAGCAGCACCCGGTAGCGAGGGGCTATTTTACGAACCGTCGTCGTGATGGGTTTTTCGATCGTTCCAACAGAAGAGGGTGGCATGTACTAACGTGCTCCTTGTTTCAGAAATCTCACCAGTCATTTTTTTTATCAGCAGCAGTCGTGTCTAGCCTTGACTCCTGATACGCACTTAAATAGTGCAGTGAGCCCACAGCAAATGAGTCTGCCGATAGTGCCATTTACAAACCCTTTGGCAGGTGCTCAGACCTTTTCTTTGCAAAGCATTGTCAAGGTTATTCAAGCACTCAGATACGCTCTAGAGAAGCATAGCTGCTGACAGAAAATGGTAGGATAAGAAAATATGCATAATTCTTAATATATCTTAGGCAAAGCAAAATAACGGACACTAAGCTTTAAGCAAATATTTTGGGCCGTTAGTCCTCATGATTCTTTGGATCGTTATTTTTCTCAGGTAGCTTCAAAACACTCTTTCATACACTCCGTTTTTAGCCATGAGTATTGTCCCGTCACAAATCCTTTACTTAGAGCATGATTCGGAGCGGCTATACGCAGAAGCTATCCAAGTCGTTGAGAACCGTCACCTTTGCTGGGCTAGGCCGACCCTTCTAATTCAGGGCCTTCCTCAAACCAACAGTCCAGAAGTTCGTCAGGCTGCGATCGCTGCTGCCGCCACAAGTCCGGAGACTTCTAGCCTGACGCTATACGACCTAGAAGGGGGCCCCGATCTGATATGGCCGCTAGATCTGTTTCAAATTGCGCTCGATCTCGATTTCTTTTCTCTCCTCGTACAGTTGAAGATAAATCCTGACGAAATTGCTCTACGCAACAGCAGTCGTCCGCTCAATACCTTCATTCGTAGCTTTTGGCACGAGCATACAGATGTCTTTCAAACTTCTGTGTCACCACAGCCTGCCATAGATGCCCGTTGAAAGTGACCATCGAACGACACAGGCAAATCGTCACATAGCCCAGAAGAGGGGCGACAGCCACAAAGAGAAACCATAGAGCTATTGAAGAGACATACCTGAGAAAACTGAGCAATTGGACTGTGCCTCTATTTCAGGTGGCCACTCTTATAGAGCTTTTTCCGTCAGTACTTTTAGGGTAACAGTCACTAAGTAACAGTCAGCAAGAATTAGGCAATCGTTGTTTTTAGGTCTAAGAATAATGTGTACAGAACGACTACCTATATGGCCGTTCTAGCTATCTCTCTAATGGCGCATTTGTAGCAAAAAATACTTCCTTTTCTTCTGAAAAGTAGCGATTAATACTAATTTTTCAGTCCTATTTAACTAATACAAATGAATGTATAAAAGTGGGTGTCGATATGAATTCAAATGATCGATTGTTAGGGGACAAAAAAATCTATCGATATCTATAGCAATAAGAAGAAAAAGGCTACCAGAATGCCGGAATATCGTATATCCACGCGGGCTAAGCCTTCTTTTTAACTTTCATCCTTCACCCTTAGAGTGTTGGGTAATATATGTCATGCAACGTGTAAAACCTGTGTAAAGGAAATCCAATGCTTTGTGTTGGAGAACACGGAAATTCTTCCGGAATATAAAGTTAGGTAGGTGATACTTCTTATAGGCTTTAAAAAAGTCGGTACATAGGTCAAGATTTGGATAATTACACTGTTGATAGCTGGTTTGGTTTAAGGATATGCCGCTATGTTGAGGGCCATGCGATCGCCCCGTGCGATTCGCAATTTTAATAAGTGCATCAACGGCAACTGCCCCCACTAGTTACAAGTTATTTAGTAAAGCTGATCGAGGAGAGAGTGATATGTCAATTCGTACCCCTTCCGTAACCGTAATTTGTCCTTCTGGCATTTTGAATGCTGAGAGCGCTTCCCAATTTGAGGAACAGCTTGCATCTGCAATACGCAATAGCTGCGACGGCGAGCTATTAGTCGATATGGGCAACGTTGAGTCTTTAGACAACGCTGGATTAGTTGCCTTCATGTCTGTGCTAAATGCCGCCCGATCCAGCTCTCAGCGACTCAGCATTTGCTCAGCGCCGCCGGCTATTCGCATCGTTTTTGAATTAACCCAGCTAGATCGCGTATTCACAATGGTTGAGCACGCGCCTGTAGCGATGGCTGCTTAAAAACCTCGCGTTGGACAAAGTACTTATCAGAGTGCTGTATGGGAGAAAAACATAGAAGACTTAATCTATATTTTTCCCCTTTTGGGGAAACTGAATAATATTTTATTATGTGGCGTTCCCGGTCGTATGGGGCGCTTTTTTTAATGCCCTCAAAACCTTTGCGATATAGTAATAGGCCAGTATGAGTGCCTATTATTGCCGCGATCGCACATAGCACGCACTTCCTACACACCTCATTATCAGTATTTGCCGTGATTCCTGCTCCAACCACACCTTCAATCAGCGTTACAGACCTCATTAATGCTGATATCTCTCGTCCCGCTCGCTACCTAGGGAATGAGCGTGGGGCGGTGCATAAGCCCTGGCAGTTGGCTGACGTTCGCTGGGTTCTCACCTACCCAGAAATTTATGAAGTGGGTGCCTCCAACTTGGGCCACATCATTTTATATAGCATTCTGAATGCGCAGCCCCGGCAGCTATGCGACAGAGCCTATCTTCCTGCCGCTGATCTGAGCGCAAAGCTCAAAGACAACCACGCGCCACTGTTCGCGGTAGAGTCTCAGCGCAGCCTGCCTGAGTTCGATATTTTAGGATTTAGCCTGAGCTACGAGCTGGGTGCGACCAATATTCTAGAAATGCTGACGCTAGCTCAGGTGCCGCTGACGTGGCAAGAACGCGATGCAGAAGGTGCCTGGAATGTGGAAGCGGGGAGCTGGCCTTTAGTATTTGCCGGCGGTGGTACGGCGACTTCAAATCCAGAGCCATATGCTGAGTTTTTTGATTTTGTGGCGTTGGGTGATGGCGAGGAGCTGCTGCCTGAGATTGGGCTGGTGCTAGAGGAAGGGAAAGCGGCAGGGCTGAGTCGGAAGGAAATTCTGCTCGATTTGGCGCAGGTGCCGGGTGTGTATGTGCCCAGGTTTTACGATATGGCTCCGGATGGCTCAGTACATCCCAATCAACCAGAGGTGCCTGCACGGATTTTGCGTCGGGTGGCGCCACCGATGCCCGAGTATTCGATTGGCCTGGTGCCTTATGTGGAGACGGTGCACGATCGCCTAACGGTGGAAATTCGTCGGGGCTGTACGCGCGGCTGTCGCTTTTGTCAGCCAGGAATGCTGACGCGCCCTGCTAGAGACGTGCCACCTGAGCAGGTGATTGACACGATTGAGCGGGGAATGCGGGAGACGGGATACAACGAGTTTTCGCTGCTGTCGCTGAGCTGCTCGGACTATTTGGCGCTGCCTGCGGTGGGCGTGGAGATTAAGAATCGGCTCAAAGATGAGAATATCAACCTTTCTTTGCCGAGTCAGCGGGTAGACCGGTTTGATGAAAATATTGCGCATATTGTAGGCGGACTGAGGCAGACGGGGCTGACATTTGCCCCAGAAGCCGGGACGCAGCGGATGCGCGACATTATTAATAAGGGGCTGACGAATGAAGAGCTGCTGCGCGGAGTGAAGACGGCTTACGACCAAGGCTGGGAGCGGGTGAAGCTGTACTTTATGATCGGCCTACCGGGTGAGACCGATGTTGACGTGCTGGGAATTGCGGAAACCGTGCGCTGGCTCAGGCAGGAGTGCTTTGTTAAAGGGCGGCGGGCGCTGAAGTTTAATATCACGATTTCTAATTTGACGCCAAAGCCGCATACGCCGTTTCAGTGGCATTCGGTGTCGACTGATGAGTTTAAGCGAAAGCAGGATTTGCTCAAAGCTGAGATGGGTTCTATTCGCGGGGTAAAGGCAAACTTTACGGACGTGCGGATTTCGGCAATGGAGGATTTTGTAGGGAGAGGCGATCGCCGCCTGTCGGCAGTGGTTCGCAGAGCTTGGGAGCTGGGCGCTGGGATGGATGCCTGGTGGGAGAGCTTGGAGAAGGCATTTGGGGCCTGGACTCAGGCGATCGCAGATGCCGGTTTGGATTGGGAATACCGCCAGGTAGAGAACGGCGAGTGGGACTTAGACGAAAGCATTGCCAGAACGGCTGACAATGCAGAGCAGGCTGAAAGTTCTGAAGCTCATCAGTCGGCAGAGCAGCCGGTAGATGCTGCCATGGAAGCGGTGCTGAACAGGCGATTGCCCTGGGATCATATTGATACGGGCATTGAGAAACAGTGGCTAAAAGATGAGCTGAAGAATGCGCTAGAAGCCGCCACCGTGCCCGATTGCTCGTTTGAAGGCTGCTCTCACTGCGGTATTTGTGGGCCTGACTTTGGCCATAATATTGTGGTTCCACCTTTAGAAATTCCTGACTTTGCTGGGCACTTCAAGCCGAACCAAACCCGCGAGCAAAGGCTGCGGATCACGGTTGGCAAGCTAGGAAACATGGCGCTCATTGGCCATTTAGACTTTGCTCGGCTGATGGATAGAGCCGTTCGCCGCGCGTCTTTACCGATTGCCTTTACCGGTGGGTTTCATCCTGGGCCGCGAATTTCCCCGGCAAATGCACTGCCGCTAGGCATAACGAGTACAGGAGAGCTGATTGACTTTGAGCTGACCCAAAGAGTTGCGCCGGCTGAGTTCAAAGCGCGGCTGCAGGCGCAGCTACCTGAAGATATTCCAATTTATGAGGTTGCAAACGTTTCTGTGAGTTCGCCTTCGACGACAAAGTGCCTTGACCGGGCTGAGTATATGCTGGCGGTGGATACCACAGAGGGTGCTGGAGCGTGGACGCAGTGGATGCAGCAAGTGCTAGATGCTGAGCAGATTATGCAGACGAAAACGACTAAATCAGGGAAGGTAAAGGAGATCGATTTGCGATCGCGTCTCTTTGAACTTTCTATCGTGGATGATGCTGAGCTAGCGCTATTGCCTGAGTCTGTGCGCGATCGCCTCACCTCAGCCCAATCCACTTCGCCCCAGGCAACCGTACTACGGTATGTGGGCAGCTCTCGCAATGACGGCACCCTGCTTAAGCCTCAAAACATGGTCGCTATGCTGGAGTCCGTTAGCAATCAGGAAATTATGCTCGGCCCCGTTCACCGTGTTCAACTACTGCTAGAAAGCTAACTTAGAAAAATGACCAAAGCTTGGTTTACGTCTAAAGTTGTTAAAGTCTGGGCGATCGGTAGCTCAGCAATCGCCTTGTTAACTGGCACGCTTTCTAGCAATGCGATCGCAATTACGCAAAGTTCACCCAGTACTGACCAGACGGTTAGCCAGCTAGAAGACCTAACTGAAAGCAACGCTAGGACTCAATCAGAATTTGTCATTGCAGCAGTCCGGACACAGCTATCGGATTTAGAACGCTTCCCGATGTTTCTTCCCAGCAGCCGTGGAACCGTTGTCTCGGCGAGCGATCAGCTCTCGCCACGTCGGCTTAGTCGGCCTAGCTTGTTTTGGATTCAAGATCAGGTAGGGGCTCGGTATGGGAGCGATCGCCTGATAGAACGGTGGCAAGCCTACCAGGTCAAAGACGCTGACGGCACCAGCCTCAACTATGTCGATGCCATCGTTAACGAACGGATTTGGGGCTTGCTCACCTACTTCGAGCGCTATGCCCTCATTGAGCAATTTGGCACAGCCGCACAGGACTACGGCTACCACCTGCGCGTATTTCACACAGGCGATGCGGCCAACGCTGACGAGGCTAGAACCTCTCGCAATCCCGACCTTGTGACACTTCGGGGCGCTCATGTTTGCAGCTTTGATCAAGGTGCTCCGCGACCTAATACAGCCGCTCCTGGAATGCTGCCTTGTGCGGTTGTTTTTGACTCACTGAGCCGTCGCCGCCAGCGCAGCATCCTCTCTAACTAACGGGTTCGTAGCTGCTTCCAAAGCTCAAGGTAACTTGCCTGCAAAGCCTCAGGAATCGGCAACAGCGGCTCGCTTTTTCTCATAGCCTCCACTGACAGCAGCCCCTCCGATAGCGACTCAGGCAAGCCTGTATCCGCTTTCAAAAAAATAGGAGAAAGTCCCTGACCGGTTAAGGAAATCTGAGTCGCTGGGCCTGCCTGCCAACAAAAATCTATCCACTGCTGAGCGGCCTTATTCACTGGCGCACCCTTGGGTTTTACCCACATATCCGCCGACAGCAAGCTTCCCTCTTCCGGGACAGCCACTCTCAGGTCTTGATAGCGCCGCAGCGCCGCAACAACATCCCCCGACCAGCTCACAATTGCCTTCACATCTTCGTTAATGAGTGCCTTCAGCGAATTTTCAGAGTCGTACGTTTTTACCTGCTGGTTGAGCTGGGCAAACGGTTTGGCGAGCTGATCTATCAGATTGTCACTCGAGGATTCAATCACTGCGTTAAAGCTGCCGCCCTGCATCTTTTGCAATAGGCCAATGACTAAGCGAGGATGATTCGGAAGCGCAATTTTCCCAGCGAGCTGCGGCTGAAGCAGGTCGCGCCAAGATTTAAAAGGAGCGTTATCAGGCGTTTCTTTTGGAAAAAGATCTTTACGATAGACGATGACCAGCGTTTGAACTTTGTAGGGCGCAGCCCACAGAGAAACGCCTTCAGCGTTATCAGTGGTAATAATCTGGCCGTCTGAATCGCGGCGGACAAACTGCTGCCAGGCAGGTGGAATTTTTTCTAGGCTTTCAGCAGGGATGGCTAACGGTTCTATCAGGTTTTGCGCGATCGCACTACTCAGCCAATAGTCACCTAAGCTCACCAAGTCATCGGGCTTAGCCGCTGCCGCCGCATCCACCCAGGGCAAAAATCGACTGATTGATCCGTCCGAAGCTTCTGGCTTTTTCTGCCAAGTTTGCAGCCGTTGAAACGTATCTCTAATTTGCAGAAACGATTGAAAACTAACCGGCTCAGTTGTTTGCTTCCGAAATCGCTTCAGTACCTCAGCCGGAACTGATCCTTCTAACAGCGTAATTCTCAACGCGTTCTTTGCGGCGCTGCTACAGCTTGTCAGTGAGCTACCGAGCACTAGCCCAGCGGTTCCAAAGAGAAGCGTTCTACGATTGATCATCTAAATTTCTAAAAGTGCGTTCTAAGGTGCAAACTTGAGCAATTTTTAATGCATTCTCTATGCAATAGCAAAGCGCAGCAGGACAGGTGCCTACTACGCTTTAAATGCTGAAGTCTAAGCTTACTGAGCGGCTGATCAATATACCTCGTATAGGGGCACGCGATCGCCGTATAAACCAAGACTCACTAAATGAACGTCTACAAAGACTTCGTTTTACCTGCGCCCCACTTGTCACCCATGATTTTAGGCATGACTAGGATATGTGCAGAAATGGCCTCAATGTCATCTGCAGTGAGACTACGCATTTTAGGATAGAGGTCACTGCTCTTGGTACTAGGGTGTAGCTCAGAAATTTCAACTAGACCGTCGTAAGTGGTTGGATTGTTAAGGTAGTCTACTAGGGCTGCGAGGTTGTCGCGAGCGGGGTAGGCACCCTCTAGGGACTCGGTGTCTAGGCCAACGCTAGGGTTGGTTTTAGTAATACCCCCTACGTGGCAAGTAGCGCAGGCAGCGTTGAACTTTTTACGACCGCGAAGAAATACTTCTACGTCCGGGGTAACCGTATCACCGGCATCATTGGCTTTGATGGTGCGGGTTACTGCATCTAGATCGGCAGCGATCGCCTCATTTGGAAACAGACCGGCGCCGAATACACCCGAAATAAAAATGACAGCCGCCATCAATAATCCGGTGCATCTCTTAAACAAATTTCTCATTTTTTATGCTCGCTTCTCAGACACGCAACACAGCAGTGGTTCAACAAATATTATTGAACCGAATTATGTGTTCATCATGCCATGAATAGACCTATAGAGGGGACGCTCATGCTGAGAAAGTAGCTGAAAACCCTTCAAAAGAAAGGAAGACGACTTAGCTTCACTCAGTTTTGTTACATTTCTTCATCAAAAACCTGTTACAAAGAAGGCTGCTCAACGGTGTTGAAAACGGTTTCAACCTGCTTAGCGCTCACCAATACCTGATCCACCGGCTGGTGCAAACGAATGAGCTGCCAGAGCGTTTGCTTCAGCTCCGTGCGCGGCACAATTTTATCGACGAAGCCATGACGCAGCAGATATTCCGACGTTTGGAATCCTTCTGGCAGCTTTTCGCGAACCGTTTGCTCTACGACACGGCGTCCGGCAAAGCCAATAGTCGCTTCGGGCTCGGCCAAAATAATATCGCCTAGCATAGCAAAGCTAGCAGTTACGCCACCCGTAGTAGGGTGCGTGAGAATTGGAATGTAAAGCAGTCGCGCCTCACGATGACGCTCTAGGGCGGCTGAAATTTTGGCCATTTGCATCAGGCTGAGCATACCTTCTTGCATACGGGCTCCACCGGAAGCACACACGATAAAGACGGGAAGCTGATCAGCGGTGCCGCGCTCAATTAGGCGAGTGAGCTTTTCGCCAACGACTGAGCCCATGCTGCCGCCCATGAAGCGAAAGTCCATCACACCTAGCGCTGCGGGTTCGCCATTGATGTGGCCGATGCCGGTTTGAACGCCGTCTATCAGTTTGGTCTTGGCTTGGGTGTCGCGGATGCGGTCGGCGTAAGCTTTGCGATCGCGAAACTTTAAAGGATCTTTAGGCGCAATTTGAGTATTAATCGGAGCCCAGGTACCAGCATCAATGAGCTGTTCGATGCGATCGCCACTAAAAATTCGATGGTGATGGCCGCACTCTGGGCACACCTTCTGATTGGCCCCCAAATCCTTGGTGTAGGTCAGCACATCACAGCGCTCACACTTCGTCCATAGCCCATCTGCAATCTCTCTCTCGTGCCTACCTTCGCTCACAAGCCCCGTCTTCTTACGATTAGCGAACCAGTCAAACAGTGACATTTTCCCGCTCATTGAACCCATGTGTTAAATCGCTGCCCAGTACGTAAATTTGACGAGGCAAATTACCTACTCATCCTACTGGGTTGCTTCCCACCTTGGATGCTCTAGGCACAAATTGGCGACAGAACGTTGTGATTCACACAGCAAAGAACTAAAGAAAGAACTAAAGTCCCAATGGAAAAAATACGGCCAAATAAGCCGATATCATTTGACCACCATAAAACATTGAGAGCACCGCACCTAGGGCAAGATAGGGGCCAAAAGGAATATGCTGCTTTGGCCCCAAAGCTCCCAGTGCCAAAGCGCCACCCCCAATAATTGCACCCATCGCTGCCGCCAAAAAAGTAGACAGCAGCAGCGCGGGCCAGCCCAGCCAAGCCGCCATCATCGCCGCTAGCTTGGCATCCCCGCCGCCCATTGCTGGCTTACCAAAGGCCCGGCTCCCTGCCACACTAATCACATCAAACAGCCACAGCCCAAAGACACTGGCCATCAAAGCGGAAACAACGCCTCTGATTATTGACTCAACCGTAGGCGCCTGCAAATAGCTCATCCCACCCTGAAAAACCCAGCCTAAAATCAGCCCTGAAGCAGTCAGACTGTTTGGCAGCATCATTGTATCGAGATCAATGAGGGCTAGCGCCAGCAGCCAGCACACAAAAATCCAGTGACCAGGCGTTTGCCAAGTCAGGCCGTACGTCATGAATACAGAGACAAACAGACACCCAGTCGAGAATTCAACCATTGGATAGCGGGCAGAGATAGGAAGCCGACAGCTACGGCACTTTCCTTTGAGCCAAAGCCAGCCAAACACAGGCACGTTGTCATAGGGCTTCAGCCGAGTTTCACAGCGCGGGCAGCGAGAAGGCGGGTGTATTAGAGACAGTTCTTCTGGTAAGCGATAGATCACAACGTTTAAAAAGCTTCCGATCGCCGCACCAAGAATGAAGACGATGAGAATTGGGGCGATCGCATCTAAAAGAGAAATCACAAGCAGTTATAGGAAGCGAGATCTCTCCCAATATGCCCAGCCTATCAACAGAGATTGATACAAAAATGCCCTGCTACAACACAAGGGCAGTAGCAGGGCATTGAAAGGCTCTGACAAACAGAAAACTAAACTATAGAGCAGGTTCGATTTGGCTAAAGGGAACGAAGCATTCTTGGGGAAGCAAGACGGGCTTTTCGCCGAAGACAAGCTTGCCACGATGGCTGCGGCGACCAATGGCGACGCCGATAGGCCGCTGAATGATGTCGGGATGAACTTCGTAAAAGGTGCGGTAAATGTGTCTGGCAGCTTTAATCAGTTCTGGGTTGAGTAGCACGGAGTCGTCTCCAAAGGCGAGTCGATCAGTTTCTGGTCGTTGCGTGGTTAGCGTCGTGTTCATAGCTGGAGGGCTCAAACGAGGAAGTATTGCTTGTGATGTCATACCTGCTGGTGCTGATGGTACAGCTTTTGCGAATAGTTAGCCGAATCGTTAACTCAGCGCTTGCTCAAGGGCCTCGCCCATGCCTATGCAACCTACGGCCTTCATTCCTTCTGACATGATGTCGCCGGTACGATAGCCCTGGTCTAGCACAGTGAGGACGGCTTGCTCAATTTGGTCTGCAGCAGCAGGTTGGTTGAGGCCGTAGCGCAGCATCATGGCGGCACTGAGCACTTGAGCTAACGGATTGGCCTTATCCTGCCCAGCTATGTCGGGTGCTGAACCATGCACCGGTTCATACACCCCAGGGCCGCTTTCACCCAGGCTCGCAGATGGTAGCATACCGATGCTGCCGGTCAGCATAGCAGCGGCATCGGAGAGGATATCGCCAAAGAGATTGCCGGTAACAATGGTGTCGAACTGCTTAGGGGCGCGGACGAGCTGCATGGCGGCGTTGTCTACATATAGATGGGAAAGTTCTACGTCGGTGTAGCTAGGCGCTAAGGCGGTGATGCGATCGCGCCAAAGCTGAGAAACCTCTAACACGTTCGCTTTATCCACCGAACACAGCTTGCCCCCTCGCTTCTGGGCCGTCTCAAACGCCACTCGACCGATCCGATCAATCTCGTGGCTGTCGTACACCATTGTGCTAACGCCGCGCTTCTGACCGTCTTCTGTTTCAAAAATGCCTTTAGGCGTGCCGAAGTAAATGCCGCCTGTTAGCTCACGCACCACCATAATATCGACGCCTTCAACAATCTCTGGCTTGAGAGAAGACGCACTGAGAAGCTGCGGCAGAATTGTTGCGGGCCTTAAGTTTGCAAACAGACCTAGCCCTGAACGAAGGCCCAATAGCCCTGTTTCTGGCCGCTGCGCCCGAGGAAGCGCGTCCCATTTATAACCACCGATTGAAGCTAGCAGTACCGCATCACTGTCCCGGCAGGACTTTAATGTTTCGTCGGGCAAGGGCGAGCCGGTTACATCAATGGCCGCACCGCCAAGTAAAGCTTCTGTGAAGTCAAACTGAACATCGTGCTGACCGCCGACCTGCTTAAGAACAGCCACGGCAACCTTAATAATTTCTGGGCCAATGCCGTCACCGGGCAATAGCGTGATGCGGAACTGTTCTGTCATGACGTGCAGCAAAGGTATAGAGGGTCGGGAGCATAATAGCGCGATCGCCCTCCTTCCTTTGCGCATACGGTAAAATGCACGCAGATTCTATAGATTTTGCTGATCCACTTACTGAGCGATCGCTCTCATCCTTTACATGGCTTTTCTCCGCGACGACCTAGCTCAGTTCACAGCCTACCAGGCCCCTCATCCGACAGAAGAGGAAGCCTCAGCGCTGCCTGTGCTAGACCCGTTGGATACGAATGAAAGTCCGATTGATTTGCCGAAGGAGATGAAGGTGAAGTTGGCGGAGGACTATGTGGGGGCGATCGCAGCCAACCGCTATCCAGATGGCAGCCAGCACGCGCTCAAGCAAGCCGTCATCAAATATGCCACCGATTCAGGCAATCTTAAAAATCAAGCCATTGGCGTAGAGAACGTCACGTTAGGCAATGGGTCAGATGAGCTAATTCGCTCGGTGATTATGGCCACCTGCCTTGGCGGTCACGGCTCTATTTTGGTGGCTGCGCCGACGTTTTCAATGTACGCGATTTTGGCAAAAACCTTAGGGGTAGAGGTTCATAGCGTGGGGCGTAAGGATAATTTTGAGGTGGACATAGTGGCCGCAGACGAGGCGATCGCCTTAGCCACCCAAAACGGCCCACCCGTCCGTACCGTTTTCATGGTGCACCCCAACTCACCGACTGGAAACGCGCTCACAGCAGCCGAACTCACCTGGCTCAAGCAGCTTCCTCAAGACATTCTGATCGTCGTGGACGAAGCTTATTTTGAATTTAGCGGCCACACCACATTATCTGAAGCATTAATAAATCCAAACTGGCTCGTCACCCGTACTTTCTCTAAGGCCTTTCGTTTAGCAGCTCATAGAGTCGGCTATGGCATCGCCCATCCATCTGTAATCGCGGCGTTAGAAAAGCTGAGACTGCCTTACAACCTGCCGAGTTTTTCTCAGGCAGCGGCAACTACAGCACTAATGCACAGTCAGCAGTTGCTCAGTCAAATTCCGACGATTGTGGCAGAACGCCAGCAGTTGATTCAGGCACTGCAAGATCATCCTTATTTAAATGTTTGGCCGAGTGACAGTAATTTTGTCTATGTTCGGTTGAGCGATCGCGGCCTAGCTAACCTAGAAGTGCCTACTCAAAAAGAAGGCCTACTCAAAATGTTTCAATCCCTAAAAGCAAAGGGCACTTTAATTCGTCATACCGGTGGCGGCCTTCGTATTAGTATCGGAACCGCTGCCGAAAATCAGCGGACACTAACCAACCTCCAGCAGACGCTAGGCGGAAAAACGTGACTTCGGCTCTGCTAAGCCCTACCAAACAAAACCCGACCGCACCCGATGAATCGTCTGGGGCAACACCCCTACCAGCAGCGCAAACGCATCATCCGGCACCCTATCCACAGTGCTCTGGTCAAAATAGGTTTTGAACTGCTCCAAAATCATGCGAGCCCGATCGTCTGGGCTCGGCTGATCGGTAAAGTTTTGCGTTAGGCGAATCCACTGCAACCGAATTTTGATTGCATTCTGATGCGCTTCGTGAGAATCAGGCTCAAGCAGAGACAAATTGCCAATCGGAATCACATCCACAATGCCATCATCCAAATCACCCCCCACTGCTGCACCTGGCCCCGCAAACTCAGCGTGAAATTCCCGTAGCACAATCAGCCCGTTACGGCGACGACTGTTGACCACGCACATTTGACCGCTTTTTATCTTGTCAACCACATCGTCAACTTTCAATTTTTGATTCACGGGTGTCCCGAAGAATTTCCAATCACTAGCCTTAGGCCGAGCGGCTTGCAAAACGAAGGAGGAGGAAGCTAACGGTAAAGCGGTTTTAACGCCCACATCTGCCCCTTCACTAGAAATGACGATGCTAGGCTGTCCGCTGATACTATCAGAGCTGCCCGATAGCCCACAAGTAGACATCAAAGACCCTAACGACTCGCGTGAAGCAACAGCTCGATTAACGGTGGGCGTAAAATCCATAGGTTAGAAAGTTCACTTAAGCGTATCTGGCAACATCAACGTGCAACTACTCCTAATGTGGTACAAATCCTCTTAGAAACTTAAAAGAGCAAGTAGCTTTTATTCATTCTTTATCCCACAACGATCCGTACTTTATACACGGTACACAAAACTATTTGGCGTCAGTGTAAAGCATCCGTACATTAATGCTTATTTATATGTAAATTTTGTAACACGTTTTTTTGATATGTACGCAGCTATATCAAAGCTTTATTTTGCTTGATCACAAGCACTAATCTGTCCGGTCAGGACAATCCTGACAGCTCTGATATTTTCTTAATATTGTTTCCAGGCAATATGAAATCTATTGCATTTGCTTTGAGAGAAGGAGCCTTTGTGTCCGTAGGCCTAGTCCAGACAGTACAGGGTTACTCACTTCACAGGGTCGATAGCCTGCTCGCTCGTAAAGCGCCTGTGCTGCAGCATTATCAGCCATAACATGTAGATAGGTCGTCTGAAATCCCCAACGACGCGCAATGCTTTCACAGGTCGATAGCAACTGAATGGCCGCGCCTCTGCGGCGGTGACTTGGACTAATTGCCAAATTGGAAAGATAGGCGCGCTTAGGGGGAAACAACTGCCAGGTTTCGCAGGGACGCTGAGAAATTTCGGCAGTGCCAATGACTTCATCAGAGTGAGCCGAATCAGGATGCAAGGTCGTAGCGACCAAACAAGCATACTGACCCTCAGGTGTCTTTATCTTAGCTTTAATATCCTCTTGAATACCGATTCGCAGAATCCAGTACAGCCACTGTGTGGCCTTCGCTTGGACGTAAAAACTAGTGAGTAAAACGCTGACGATTTGTGAGAGATCCTTTTGCTGAGCGGCTCGAATGCGGAAGGAAGGGGAGTGGTAGGTCGCTATGTTTTCGCATTCGGCATTGGCCTGAGACATAGTAAAAACTCGAAAGAGGGTGGGAACTTTATAAAGGACATTGCACAAGCTACCTCCGTACGCCTAAAGGGGTCTTGGCGGTGAAGGGATGCTTGAGGCACTTTTCGCTAGCAAAACAAACCGTCTTGGCAGTACCGCTTGAGACAGACTTTTCGGCCTAAATGAGAAGAGATTGATGCATGGCAGTTAGAGAGCGTAGTCGGCGAAAAAAGGCATCTAAACACAAGATCTTAGTGGTAGATGACGAACCTGATAATTTGGATTTGCTCTATCGAACATTCTACCGAGATTTTAAGGTGATTAAGGCTCAGAGCGGCCAAGATGCCTTGGAGATGCTTTCTGAACAGGGCGATATTGCCGTTATTATTTCTGACCAGCGGATGCCAGGGATAAGCGGGACAGAGCTGCTGCGCCTGACAGCCGATCGCTACCCTAACTCCATTCGAATTATGCTAACGGGCTATACCGATGTAGAGGACTTAGTAGAAGCGATTAACGAAGGCAAGGTGTTTAAGTACGTCACCAAGCCTTGGGAAGAAGAAGACCTGCGCACGGTGGTTAATCAGGCGGTAGATACCCATAGCGTGCTGAACGCGCGAACACAGGAGCTAAACCGGGTACTGCGTCAAGAGACGCTACTAAACGTCATTACCAATACCATTCGCAGCGCTCAGACCTCGCCAGAGATGCTGAAAACGATTGTAGAGACGTTGGGCAAAGCATTTGAGCTGGACTATGGCATTGTGAAGGCCACCCCAGACTCTGATCTCAACACTCCGATGTTTCATTATGTAGGAACAGAAGTTCCTCAAGAGAGACGGGCAGCTCATTCAGCACAGCTTTTGCCTGAAACGCTCTCTTTGCTAGAGAGAACCGTTTGGCCAACGGCCTTTACTCAGCACTTAGAAATGCCTGAAGACGTTGTAGAGGCTGCACCTAATCGAGATCATGCGGCGGCTTACCCAGCACTAGAGATTCAAACGAGTTTGCTGATTCCACTGACGTTTAAGCACGATACGTTAGCCGTACTGGCGCTGCATAAGTGTGCTAGCCAGAAGCCTTGGGAAGAGAGCGAAATCAAGCTGATTATGACGCTGGCCGACCAGGCGGCGCTGGCGCTTTCTCAAACATGGACTTACGAGCGAGTACAGTCTTTGGCACAGCGTGAGGCGCTAATTAATACAATTACACAGGCGCTACATGCGAGTTTGGAGCCTAGCGAAATTTTTGCAGCCATTACGCAAAAATTAGGGCAAGCATTGGATTCTGATAGCTGTACGCTGTCGTTGTGGACGGAGGATACATCTCAATGTGTGGGTCGCTATGATGCGAACGAAGGCCGTGAACCCACGTTGCCGGAGCCTCGGATTGCGATCGCCCAGCATCCCGTACTCCATCAGCTCCTAAAAACAAAGCAACCGGTCGTCATCAATAACACAGACGATCTCTCTGCATCTAACGCGCCTAAGGCACTACTCGCTGTGCCCCTACTTGCAGAATCTGCAATTACGGGCTGCATTATGTTGCAGCACGGACAAAACCGGCAGTGGCAAAAAGACGAGGTGACGCTATCGCTAGCGGTTGCTAATCAGGCGGCCGTTGCTGTTCAGCAGGCAAACCTGTATCAAAAAAGCCGCCACCAGGCCGAGCAGCTCCTAGAGCTAGACCAGCAAAAAAACGCCTTTTTTCAAAATATCTCGCACGAGTTTCGCACGCCGTTAACGCTGACTATTGGCCCGCTAGAATCGGCGGTAGAGCGTAATGAAGGGCTCGATGCAGAACAGTCGAAGATTGCGCTCAGAAATTCTCGTCGCCTGCTGAGACTGGTGAATCAGCTACTGGATCTACAGCGGCTAGACGCTGGCAAGATGCAGCCGACTTTTAGACCGTGCGATTTTGCGGTGTTTGCCAATGAGGTGGTTGAAGCGTTTCAAACGTACTGCGAGCGCAAGCAAATTACGCTGATTACTGAAATTAATGCGTGCTTGCCAGTGTACTTAGACATCGAAAAGTTTGACAAGGTACTTTACAACCTACTGTCGAACGCGATGAAGTTTACGCCCGCCGGTAAGTCTATTGTGGTACGGCTAAAGGAGGTGGATGGGAAAGCGCAGCTACAGGTTCAAGACGAAGGCATTGGTATTCGTGAAGACCAGATGCCACATCTATTTGAGCGGTTCCGTCAGGCGGATGGTTCGGCGAATCGTCATTATGAAGGAACAGGACTGGGGCTGTCGCTGGTGCAGGAGCTTTCTGCCCTCCATGGTGGCAAGGTTAGGGTCGACTCTAAGTATGGTGAAGGGACAACTTTTACGATTGAGCTGCCGCTAGGCTCTGGGCATCTGCCTGCTGATCAGGTGCTTGAGCAGACGCTGCAGACGGAGAAGGGGCGAGCGGTGGTGGAGCTGTCGGATATTGAGATGGCGTCGGCAACGGCGGATCATGATGTGAGGTTGCCGGAGGAGGAAGAGGGCGATCGCGCCAAAAGAGCTTCTTTTGAAGGGTCGCAAATTCTAGTGGTAGACGACAACCCTGATTTGCGCACATACGTCTCTAGCGTGCTGAAAAGAAAGGGCTACAAAGTACGAACGGCTGAGCAGGGTGCGGCGGGGTTAGAAATGACCATCGCGCACAGGCCGGACTTGATTATTACGGACTTGATGATGCCGGGCGTTAATGGCTTGGAAATGATTGAGCGAATCCGCCAGGATACTGATCTTCAGGGCACGCCGATCGTTCTTTTGACGGCAAAGGTCGATGATGAAACGCGACTAGAGGGGGTAGAGCAGGGCGCTGATGCCTACTTATCCAAGCCGTTTAATGACCGAGAGCTATTAGCTGAGGTGCGTAATTTGCTAGCGCTCAAGTCTAACGAGCGCAAAGTGGCTCAGCTCAATCGGTATTTAACAAAGTCAGTGCTTCAGCGCTTTTTGCCACCTTCAATGGTGAAAAAGGCGAACGAAGGCACGTTACGGCTAGACTTGCGGCCTGAGCCTCGGCTAGTGACGATTTTGTTTAGTGACATTGTGGGCTTTACGCAGCTCAGTAATACATTGCGATCGCGCCGAGTCGCCGAACTCCTCAATGAGTATTTAGAAACCATGACCCACGCTATTTTCAACAATGGCGGCACGGTCGATAAGTTTATGGGTGATGCGGTATTAGCTTTGTTTGGCGCGCCAGAAGAGATGAGCCCGAATGAGCAGGTGAAAAGAGCGATCGCCTCAGCCCGTCAGATGTACAGCGACCTAGATGGCCTCAACAAGCGCTGGGCTGAACAGGGCATTGGCCCCGTAAAATTCCGCTGCGGCATTCACCAAGGCACCGCCGTTGTCGGCATGTTTGGCAGCGCCGAACGCTCTGACTACACCGCCATTGGCCCTAGTGTCAACATCGCCGCTCGCATACAGGAATCGGCTACGGCTGAAACTATTTTGGTGTCAGCCGCTGTGGCTGACTATTTGGACGAGCAGGAAATCGTCAAATTTGAGCCGCTTAAGCTGAAAGGCATCGATGAAACCGTGCTGACCTTTGGCGTAAAGACTCGGCTTTAAAGAGTCAGCCCGTAAAACTAGCCAGAGTGCTAGCGTATTGAGGATTCATCAGTCAAACTTCACCTGAAAATTCTTCGATAGATGGCTACTCCGCTCAAGCTTTGGCAGCACTCTGAACCCAAACGCCTTTGGCCAGCGCTTGGCGGACTTTCTGTGCTGGTTCACATTGGAATATTGGGACTGAGCCTGCCTTATGTCTTAGCACTTATGCAAGCTTCTGATTCTAATTCAGCGGAAACCATTCCGATTGAGCTAGTTGTGGTTTCTCCCGAAACAGAGTCGCTTGAGCCTGTGAACGAGCCTTATCAGGAAGCCTCACCGACTGCGAAGGCCCAAGACTCGCCGCCACCCGTGCCGGCTCAGACGGTTTCAGCGAACAACACGGTTTTTCAAGAGTCAGAAAACGAAAGTACAGCGGCTCCAGTACGACCGTCATCTGAGAGAAATGAGGCAGTTCCTCAAGGGCCAGCCCCTGATAGCAAGAGTCCTGCAAATAATTCTTCATCATCCTCAACTGAATTGAAGAATGAATTAGATAATGAAAAAACGAATAACAGCAGCGAGGATGGATCGCAAACGAATGAACCGCAAACGGATGAATTGCCAGCGGAGGGGAGTGGAAAAGCTGGTGAGGCCCCGATTGTTCCGGCATCGCCTGGAGAACCATCTTTGCCTAGTCCTGGAGAATCAGCAAACAACCAGCAAATACCACAATCGGCGGCTTTAAGGATTGTGGACTACAGCCAGGTGGGCGAGATGCAGCGAGATGTCGGCAAAACGCCACCTAAGCCGAAAGAAAAAGCGATCGCGACGACTATTGAACTTGATCCGATCGCGCAAGGCTGCGGACGCATTGAGTTTTCTCAGCAGCAGTGGACGTATCGAATCAAGGTTGGCATCGATGGAAGCGTTTCTCAAGCGACGATTTATACGGGTGGAATAGCTCGGGACATTAGTGAAGAAGAAAGGGCGATCGCCTGCCTGATAGAAAGCGCAGGCTTTGAGTTTGAGCCTGCCCTATTTGACGGCAAGCCCATTCTAGACGACAACCTGCTGCTCACCATCAGCGTTATAGAAGTCCCTTAATAAGGCGTTTAAGAAATTTTACTTATATACGCTGCCCCCATCACCGTGATACCGTATCTAAGCTAATATCGAATTAGCACACTTTTTGCGGGTGTAGTTTAGTGGTAAAACCTCAGATTTCCAATCTGATGATGGGGGTTCGATTCCCCCCACCCGCTTTGATTAGCTTTTAGAAATAAATGTTCTAAAGGCGAATATTAGTCGACAGCTTCCATCGCTTTGACGGCAATATAGGGCTTGCCTGTATAAGCTTCTACGACATCGGGCTCTAGCGTCACGTTGTAAGCTTCGTTTACAGCCGCTTCATCCATCTCCATGACTTCGCCAGTCAGCTCTATGTTTTGACCGACCTCAGGCACAGGCAAGTCTGTGACAGCGAGAATTTCTTCACCACGCATAGATTCTGCATCAAAAACGGTGAAGAGGTTAGGAGAAAGGACTTCAGTTACCTTGGTGCTGACGGTGACGGTTTCACCGATGAGTTCGCTGACGTCAATGCCGCTGCCGACCTCTGCATCTCCGGGGACGCCAGCTTGGTCTGTTGGGGTGGCAACATCAGCGTCTACTTCGTCTACTGCAGGCTGGCAGGCGACGAGGGAAAGAGACATTAGAGAGAGGGCGATCGCACCACTCACTCTGGCTGTTTTCGTGAACGCAGAGCCGTTTAGAAGTTGTTTCATCATAGTTAAAGGAACCTTTTCAAAACTTTCTTTACCTTAAAAGAGACTCAAACGATTACGCTATATCCAAAGATGTAGTCCAAATTACAATCTTGTTATTAACGCCGCTGAGTCTGTTTATTTTGGCAGACGCTGATGTTAGGCAATGCCTGCTGGGACTTGTGACTTAATCGCAAAAATCTTTTCAATCACTTCCTGCACGGCTTTATCTGGCGTGGAGGCACCTGAGGTCACGCCAACCGAAATTTTGCCAGCCGGTAGCCAGTCTAGATCAGTGACTAGCGCGTCACTGTGCAGTGGCATGTGCTCAATCCGGTTGCGCAGATCCACGCGAGCAGCGCTATCAATATGAAAAGAAGGAATTTTGTGTTCGACCGCAATCTCTTGGAGGTGCGTTGTGTTGGAGGAGTTAAAGCCACCGATGACAACCATCAGATCGATGTCGGCGTCGACGAGGCTAAACATAGCATCTTGGCGCTCTTGAGTGGCATCGCAGATGGTGTTAAAGCTATGGAAGTGATCGTTGAGGGCTAGGGGGCCATGCTTTTTGAGCATAGTGCGCTCGAAAAGCTTGCCAATTTGTTCGGTTTCACCTTTGAGCATGGTGGTTTGGTTGGCAATGCCGACGGCGGCTAGGTCTTTGTCGGGATCAAAGCCGTCAGAGTGAGCGTTAGCAAATTTTGTAAAAAATTCGTCTCGATTGCCGCCGTTGAGGATGTAGCTGGCAACGTACTCGGCTTCGTCCAGGTTTAGAACAATGAGGTAAATGCCTGCAAAGGAGCTGGTAGCAACGGTTTCTTCGTGCTTGTATTTACCGTGGATAATGGAGGTAAATTCTCTCTTTTTGTGCTTTTCAACGGTGTTCCAGACTTTAGAAACCCAGGGGCAGGTGGTATCGACGATGGCGCAACCTTTGTCGTGTAACAGCTTCATTTCCTGCACGCTTGCACCAAAAGCTGGCAGAATGACAACCTCTCCTTTGCCTACACCTGAAAAGTCTTTTTTGCCATCGATTAGCTCAATGAACTGAACGTCCATAACCTTAAGCTGCTGGTTAACTTCAGGGTTATGGATGATTTCGTTCGTGATCCAAATGCGCTGGTTAGGGAAGTGTTGACGAGCTTCGTAGGCCATGGCGATCGCACGTTCTACGCCCCAGCAAAAGCCAAAAGATTCAGCGAGATGAATGGTGACGTCGCCATTGACTAAAAGATTGTTGTTATTGCGAATTGTTTGAATGAGGTTGCTTTCGTACTCGGCACGCATTTGGCCAGCAACGTCTTCCTTTTGGCCAAAGCCCTGGTTGCGGTAGTAGTTTTCGGAGTGGTTGAGGGCGCGCTTAAAGGCTTTGGTGTCCATAGAGGTTGACGGTATCCAGCATGGTTTCAACCCCTTAAGTTTATCGTATGCACGGTTATTGCAGTTCTAGTTGGGCGTATAGCGCGATCGCACTTCGCCAAACCAAATAGCCTTCCCGGTTCAAATGCAGTCCATCGGTTGTCAGATCAGACCGTAGCCTGCCATCGCCTGTGACAAAAATGGGGTATAGATCCAGGTAATAAACCTTATTGTCATCTGCTATTTGCTTGAGCGCATTGTTCAGCGCCACGATGCGATCGCCTGGCAGCGCCATCAGCTTATCCCGGCTTTCCCAGGTCGAATTTTCGCCCCCGTGGGGTAGTATCGACTGCACCACAATCTGCGTATCTGGATGCTGCGCCTTGAGCTGACGAACGATTTCTTGATAGTTCGCAATAATTTCTTTGTCCGCCTGTCCCCAGATCAAGTCATTGATGCCAATCATCAAAAAGACAGCTTCAATTTTGTTTTTTTCAATCAGTTTTAGCCGCTTCAGCAAGCCCTTCGTCTTTTCACCCGAAATGCTTTGGTTAATCCATACCCGCTGCCCTGGCATTAGCTCGCCGGGGAACCACAGGCTGAGTGAGTCGCCTAAAAGAACGGTGAGGTGTTCGGGATTGTGAGTGGCCATGGCTTTGGCGCGATCGCCCAAATGCGCCACGTGATCTTGATAGGTGAGCTTGCGATCGCCATCTGATCGCGGCAAAGCTAGCACCGTATCTGCAATTGTCGCATCCGCCACAGCAGCATCTACTGCGGGCTCAAGGGTGGGTGTAATGCCCGCCTGCCACAGGTCAGAGGAGTGTGGCTCCGCCTGTCCGCTCGCTAAGAGCGTCCCAAACAGCAGCCCGTTCATAGCCAGTGAAAGGACTGCCCAGCCAGGAACCTTTTGGGGGAGTTTTTGAGGAATTTTGGAGAACCAGCTATCCACAGGGGCCATTAAAAAAATCTTTGCAGCGTGACTAAGGCAGATTCTAGTCCCATCTGAGCGCGGTGCCTAGCTATTCGGCAAAGGTTCCGTATAAATACATGAAAGTGTGCATCACAGAGCACACCTGCAATGCACCCACTTTTCAAAGCTGCCTTTGCGACTAAATAGTTCAGATATATCGTCTAAACAAACGCCACGCTACACGTTGAACCGAAATAGCATTACATCGCCTTCTTTTACAGTATATTCCTTGCCCTCGCTCCGTACCAAGCCTTTTTCCTTGGCCGCATTCATAGAGCCATTGGTCACTAAGTCCTCATAACCCACGGTTTCTGCTCGGATAAAGCCGCGCTCAAAATCGGTATGAATTACACCTGCGGCTTGCGGTGCCAGCATACCGGCCTTAATCGTCCAGGCCCGCGTCTCCTGCGGCCCTGTAGTGAAGTAGGTGCGCAGCCCTAGCAGGTCGTAAGTTGCTCGAATCAGAGACTGTAAGCCACCTTCTTCTACCCCCAAGGCTTCTAAAAAGTCAGCCCGCTCCTCTTCTGGAATTTCTAACAGCTCGGCTTCTACTTGAGCTGACACCACCACCACCTGCGCTGCTTCTGGCTCTGCGTGCGATCGCACTTCGTCAACCCACCGATTGCCCTCAGCTAGATCATCTTCCGATACGTTAGCCGCGTAGATCACTGGCTTGCGCGTCAGCAAACCCAAAGGCTTAACAATTAGCGATTCTTCATCGTCTAGCTCTACCGTGCGAGCAGGCTTACCTTCGTCTAGCACCGGCTGAATTTTCTCTAATATCTCTAGCTCAATCTGAGCTTCCTTATTATTGCGAGCCTGCTTACGAATCCGATCCATTCGCTTCTCAATTTGAGAGAGATCTGAAAGTGCCAGCTCCAGGTTGATCACTTCAATATCGCGCAGTGGCCCAATCGAACCAGACACGTGAATAATATCGTCATCTTCAAAGCAGCGCACCACGTGAATAATGGCGTCTACTTCACGGATATTCGCCAAAAACTGATTGCCCAAGCCCTCGCCCTGGCTAGCACCTTTCACCAGTCCGGCAATGTCAACAAACTCCACTCGTGCAGGCTGAATTTCTTTAGACTCCGAGATGTCTGCTAGCGCCTGCAAGCGCTCGTCTGGAACGGCCACAATGCCGACGTTAGGCTCGATGGTGCAAAAGGGAAAGTTGGCAGCCTGAGCTTTTGCATTGGCGACAACCGCATTGAATAGGGTTGATTTTCCGACGTTGGGCAGTCCAACAATTCCGGCTCTGAGCATAGGGATAGGTGCGCTTCGTAAACGCTAATCAGTGAGCTGTCTTTAGCATATAGCAATCCGCCGAATGCAATGAGCGCTCCTAACCAGGTATGCTCAGAGCTGGTATGCTTTGGCTAATTCAACTTCGTGCTCTTGCTGCCAAACGATGCGCCTTCCTAGCCGCCTTAATCGTCAGATTCACTATGTACCCGCCAGCCGCCCTGCCAACCGTCCTGTCATAGGCCCTGTAGGCTTGGTGCTTTCTGTATTGCTCGCGTTCGGGCTCGGTAGCTGCGGTATTTTTCGGGGCGATCGGGAGACCATTGAGGCTGCGAATGCAGGCATCAACGTCCCGTCCGATATTGAAAATGCAGAAACCAATGTCAAAATAACGGTGCCTGATGGCTGGATTGCAGTGAGTGATGATCGCCGGGGGAGTGCGGATATCTATGCGACCTATCCGGCAAGGTCTTTGTATGCCAAGGTGCTTTCTGAGAGCGATCGCGTTCTCACCCAGTTTGATATAGAGAACAATGCAGAGCAGTATCGCTGGCTCATCAAAGAAGAGCTAGACCGTTTTGAACGGGAAACGCGAACAGGGCTCACCTCGTTGAATAGCAATCCAGCCGTGCAGTATGAAATGAGAGGCACGGTGGACGGTGTGCCGGTTGTGTACTTGCATACGACGGTACAAGGCGACGAAGACTACTACCAGGTGGTGGGCTGGACGACAGCAGAGAGCTACAGAGAGAATCAGACAACGCTAAAAACCATCATTGAAAGTTTTCGAGGGACGTAGGGTTTTCTCAAGCGATACTTTCTCCTGAAACAAGAGTACAAGATCAACAACCGTAGGATTTATGCTGGCTATTTTTTTTCGTGGGCTGTGTTTAATGCTGGTGGGCCTATTCGCTACTGCAAGCCTGTGGCTGGGCCTCGGGAATGTGCCTGCTTTGGCTGAGCTAAAGGATGACAATTACGACGGCAATATTTTTGCGCTATATGCGGGCAATGGTTCTATCGTGCCACCGAGGTTTTCACTGGCGCAGTCTTTTAAGCAAGATAAGCCAACGCTGTTGTTCTTTTATGTCGATGACAGTCGCGATAGCAAGCTATTTTCTTCGGTGGTTTCGCAGCTACAAGCGCCTTATGGCAGAGAGGCTAATTTTATTGCGATCGCAGCCGATTCTATCCCCGTCCAAGACGCCTACGAGCCCACAGAACCGGGTTACTATTTCAAGGGCGCTGTGCCGCAAACGGTCGTTTTTGATGCGGCTAACAATGTGGTACTCAACGAAGTGGGCCAAACGCCCTATGAAAAAATTGACGATGAGCTGCGTGTAGTATTCGACTTGCTGCCGCGTACAGAGTCGGCAGAACTAAAGCGTCGTCCAATTAATGAAGTGAACGGTGAGCTAGTTGAGTAGCGCTGATTAGAAAGCTTTAGTGCTGGCGATCGCCAAACAAACCCAGCCAGCGATAAAGGCCACCCCACCCAAAGGGGTCACCGGCCCTAGTGCCTTGATGCCTGCCAAGCTCAGTCCGTATAGACTGCCTGAGAACAAGAGAATGCCTACAATGAAACACCAGCCTGCGGCCGTGAGTGTGGAGATATTGGGTGATTGCTTGAGCAGCAGGGCGACGACTAGAAGAGCGATCGCATGATACATCTGGTACCGAATGCCCGTTTCAAAGCTCCCCAGTGCCGTTTCGCTAAGCGTGCCTTTGAGCGCATGGGCACCAAAGGCCCCGCCTGCGACAGAAAGGGCACCGAAAAGAGAGGCGATCGCAAAAAACAAACGGGCCATACCAAATAATCCTAACAAGCTACTCTTCAAACACGTTAAAGCAATACATCACCACACCTGCCTCATCCACCTGAAAATCAGCATTCAGCGGCACCGCCCAAGCATCCAGACAGTCTTTAGCTTCTTCCACAGAAATTTGGCCCAGCATCGCAAACTGAATAGGATTGATCTTGCCGTTGTTGGCCTTGAGCCCCTTATAAAAAAGTGCCTGCAACCGATCAGACTGCGCTAGCCGGCGATGACGCTCTAGCGCAAAAAATCCCCACAAAGTTCCCGCCGTGCAGGGAATGCCCAGCAGTAGCCCAGCCGTAATCGTTTCTCTTTTATGCAGCCGATTCGGATTCTTATCTAGCGCAGTCTCTGCCGCTCGTCCAAGGCAGAGAAAGCCTAACAGCAGCCCTAAGCCAGAAAGTCCTAAACCCGCGATTCGTTTTGCAGAAGGCATCATTCAATCGCTTAAGTTGCTTTTTTAGTGGCCTCTAAAAGCCTTGAAAAATAAAACGGAGCCTTGTTCAAAGATCTGCGCTCTATCTCCCAGCCATTTTCCTCCAGCGCCTTCACCACATCAGACTCTCTGTGTAAGTAAGCCCGCGTTGCCTTACTTGGCCCAGGGAAAAAGTCTCCTACTTTTTTGAGCGTGGCATAAAAGCAGGTTTTCGGGGCAAAGCTCATAATCACTCGGTCAGTGGCTAAGCTGCTGAGATGCTTGATCATATCGTCAGCTTTTTCCTGCGGATAGTGAATCAGCACATCTAAGCAAACCACCGTATGGTAGCTGCCGCTGATGTCCTCCAAATCCTTCGCCTCAAACTCAGGCATTTTGTCCGCGCTCAGCTCATCAGCTAGCTCAGCTTTCGCCCGCACGTCAGCCTCACCCGCCATTTTTTCAGAAATATCGCTGGCATACACCTTCGCGCCCATCTTTGCCAGCGGAATCGCGAGGCTGCCAACCCCGCAGCCCGCATCACACACCGTCATCTCAGACAGATCGCCGTCTTCAGCGAACCATTCAAGCACGTTATCAATCGTCTTTTGGTGGCCCGCGCGAATGTTCACCTGCACCTTATTTACTTCACCATCGCCGTAGATCCGCTTCCAGCGGTCAAAGCCCGTCGCATTGAAGTACTCGCGAACTACCGTCTTGTCATCAAGGGCTGTCTTATCGTCGAGGGTGGAGTTAGTCATAATCGGTGAAAATTAATACTCAAAAGAAGGCTACGCGGTTACGATTTTAGTACGTTTTGAGCGAGACAGCCGGATGAAAGTACTAGTCCTCAACGCTGGTTCTAGCAGTCAAAAAAGCTGCCTGTACCACATCCAAGACGAGCTTCCCATAGCTCCCCCCACGCCTATATGGAAAGCTCAGATTGACTGGAAAAAGCAAGCTACTCGTCTGAAAGTTGAAACTTATAAAGGAGAGGTTAGAGAAGAAACGCTAGAATCTTCTGCTCGAAAAGAAACGCTCTCCTACTTACTAAATCTCCTTTGCGAAGGTAGTACTAGAGTCATCTCAAGCTTAGGCGAGATTGATGTTGTTGGACATCGCGTTGTTCACGGTGGAGCAGACTATCAAAAGAGCACGAAGATAACGCCAGAAGTCAAGTCTGCTATCAGCCGACTTAGTGCCCTCGCGCCGAATCACAACCCCGTGAATCTTGAAGGCATTGAACTCACTGAAAAGCTGCTAGGCGACATTCCTCAAATCGCCGCCTTCGACACGGCTTTCCATAGCAAAATGTCGCAGGTCGCAGCCACTTACCCAGGGCCATACGACTGGCTCCAGCAAAATATCCGCCGCTATGGCTTTCACGGCATTAGCCATCAGTACTGCGCTCACAAAGCCGCCCAAATCCTAAAACGTCCATTAGAAGATCTGAGACTCATCATTTGTCATCTCGGCAATGGGGGTTCTTTATCGGCGATTAAAAATGGGCACAGCATTGATACAACCATGGGATTTACGCCGTTGGATGGCTTAATGATGGGCACGCGTTCAGGTTCTGTTGATCCTGGGATTTTAATCCATTTAATGCGTGAAGGTTGCTCAGCAGATGAGCTAGATCGAATGCTGAATAAAGAGTCTGGGCTAGCAGGGATTTCGGGGGTGTCGCACGATATGCGAGAGATTAGAGCGGCGATCGCGCAAGGAAACCCTAGAGCAAAGCTCGCTCAAGATCTCTACATTCATCGCCTAAAATCGTGCTTTGGCTCCATGCTGATGAGCTTAGGCGGCGTTGATGCCGTTGTCTTTACCGCAGGTATTGGTGAGCATTCGCCTTGGGTGCGAGCAGCCGCTTGTGACGGCATGGCGTTTTTAGGACTCACAATAGAGTCGGGAGCTAATGAGGATTTTCCGGTAGATAGGGATATTGCAACGGCTGATTCTAAAGTGCGGGTATTGGTGATTAAAGCGCAGGAGAACTGGGCGATCGCACAAGATTGCTGGCACTATTTGCACAAAGGCGATAGTAAACAGCAATAGGCGATCGCCTACTATTGATACGAAAAGTATTCATTGCGAATCACGATGTCCACAGCGCTCACGTTCATTGCCTTCGTTATTTTATTTACGGTCGTTGGCCTTTACTCAGCCACCCAAAAACAAGACTCTACTGCCGACTATTTATTAGCAGGCAGAAGCGTCAACCCCTGGTTAGTCGCCCTATCAGCTCTCTCTACTGGTCAGAGTGGATTTTTATTCACGGCCCAAGTCGGGTACGCCTACAGCATCGGAATTTCAGCGATTTGGCTCGCTATCGGCTGGGCCATCGGCGACTATCTATCCTGGCTGCTTGTCTTCAAACAGCTCAGAGAGACCTCAGAAGCCTCTGATTCAGAAACCGTACCTAATTTCCTAGCGCAAAAGCAGCCAGGTTATCGCTGGATTTCGGCTATTTCTGCTTTAATTACAGTGTTCTTTTTAGGCGCTTATGCAGCCGCGCAGCTACTGGCTGGGAGTAAGGCGCTTAACAGTATTTTTGGTTGGGATTACGCCTGGGGCATTATTATCGGGGCGGTGATTGTTGTCGCATATTGTTTCTCGGGCGGCATTCGCGCCTCTATTTGGACAGACGCGGTGCAAACAGTTGTCATGATTGGCGCGCTGTTACTGCTACTGGTCTTTACGATTGATGCGGGTGATGGGATAGGCAATATCTTTGCAGCCCTAGGCAATGCGGACAAAAGCCTTGTGGCACTATTCCCGGCTGATCTGGGCTGGGGATTTCTACCATTCTTTATCGGCTGGCTGGTGGCTGGCTTTGGTGCAGTCGGTCAGCCCCATATTCTTGTGCGAGCAATGGCAATTGACTCTGCTGACAATATGGGAAAAGCGAGAGACATTAGAACCATCTGCGGGCTAGTAACAGCCTTTTCTGCAATATTCATTGGCTTATCGGGAAGAGTTCTCTTACCTGAGCTAGCTGATCCTGAACTGGCGCTGCTGGATCTATCCGTTGACCTGCTGCCAGGAGTGCTTGTCGGCGTTATGCTAGCTGGATTATTTGCAGCTACAATCTCTACAGCCGACTCGCAAATTCTCTCTTGTTCAGCAGCACTGACTCAAGATTTGTTTCCTGGAATGGCAAAGTCTTATCAATTGGCAAAGGTCGGAACGTTGGTGGTAACGGCAATTGTGCTGGCGATCGCACTAGCAAATAACGACAGCGTGTTCAGCCTTATTACCTTCGCCTGGTCGATTCTAGCCTCGGGCCTCGGCGTCCTTCTAGTCCTCAGAGCTTGGCAAAAGCCCGTTTCTACGACTGCTGCCGTTCTGATGATGCTGGTAGGTATTGCAGTTGCCACTATTTGGAAGCAAGCAGGGCTTTCAGGCAACATGTATGAGGTTTTGCCCGGTATGGCGGCAGGATTACTGGTGTATTTCATCTCACGCTTACTTGAAAAAACACCCATTAAGAGAGAATCTACTCAGTAGAGAAACACCTTTGAACGAGTAGTGTTAGATCGTCCTAATAATTGGGAGAAAAGACTACAGGCGATCGCAAAAGAGTCTCAGTTGCGATCGCCAGCAGGAGAGTTTCGCAAAGCGTTCTGGACACATTACACAAATCGGTTTCCACACGAGCTTGAGCATGAAGCTGCCAAAGGCGTTATTTCAAGATGGTGATCGCTTGCATCTCTCGATTTAGCCATCTCTATGTACGTAGCGAAAGATGGTGTAGGTCTGTTGTAAGCCTGACAAACATAAAATTCTCAAGTAGCTTCATACAAAGCTATCAAGTGTCAAACTGGTGCCTTGCGATCGCACTTTGCTAGGCATCTGGTGATTAGTCTTCTATAGGCTCATAGTCATAGCCCGTTCCAGAGAATCCATTCTCTGCTTTTACAATGGTTACGAGCTGCGGCGGGCGATTGCGGCGATCGCCCTGGGTTGAAAATTCGACGGTATCCGTTGCGCCCTCTGCTTCAAACTGACTGTCTGAGAGTGCCTTAAAAACACCATCGCGGCTGTCGCCACCAATCTCAATCGCAGTAGCTAAGGCCTTTGTAGCATCGTAGGCCGTTGCCGTTCGCCAGTTAATCGCCGCCCCCCAAAGCGAATTGGACTCAGTGACAAAAGGACTTTGGGCATAGCTCACAATATCCCAGGGCACTGGCACCGTAAGCCCGACCGCATTCGCGCCACCGCTGTCTAAAATGTTGTAGTCATACAAACTGTCGCCCCCAACCACAGGTAACTGACCATTATTAACAGAGAGAATCTGTACAGAGATATCGTCGGTGTCTTCAGTCAGCGCCAGCATAATCACGTCGGCATTAGCCTGGCTAGCTGACCTGAGTGCCTGACCAGCGCTGAATCCGGCCTCGTTCACATCAATCGAGATAGCCACTTCGCCCCCGTCCTCCATTTCTGTTGTAAATTCTGTTCTAACAGATTGGCTATAGGCACTTTCACTTGTGTAAAAAATAGCTGCTCGGGTTTTCTTTAAGTTATTAAGAACGTAAGGCACTAGCGTTTCTGCGGCATTGCGATCGCTAGGCACCGTCCGAAAAATATAGTCGCCTTCATAAGAAATTTCAACCGCCGTACTCGTGGGCGAAATCATCGACAGCCGCCCCGTTTCATACTCCCTAGCAGCAGCCAGTGTCGTATCGCTAGAGTAGTGACCGACCACGCCTAGCACCCGCTCATCTGCCACCAAAGCACTCGCCGCCGCACTCGCCGCCTCAACGTTACCCTCATCATTGAGTATCAGCACTTTCAGCGGCCTGCCGTTAATACCATTCGCCGCGTTAATGTCATTTTGCGCCTGAGCAACGCCGCGCAAAATGGCCAGTGCTGGCCCATTCAGCTTTCTGCTTGCCGGAATCACGGCTGCAATAGTGTAGGCCTCACCGTCGCCAATTTTGGCGTTATTGAGGTAAATCAGTGATTCTGGATCATTTTTCTCTTCTCTTAGCGCGGCCTCAAAATCGAGCTGGGCTCTGGCATAGTCCCCAGACGAAAGCGCCTGTAGTCCACTTCTTTTGTTAGCAGAAGCCGGCGTTGGCAGCACAGACTCACCCGAGCTACCATCAGCGCCAGCCGTTCCGTTCTGTCCGCCCTTGCCAGAATTTTCAGTAGTCTGCTGTCCTGAACCAGCGTTGAAAAGATTATTTTTAGCCCACCAGCCACCACCGACGATTAAAACGCTTGTAAAAAATAGCGCTAGAAGTAGGGCAGGAATCTCATTTTTTTTGCTCATGAAGGGAATGGCCTAATGGGTAGTCTTTGATAAAAGAGATAATTGGATGGTTGACACGCTGGCGCGTCAAATAGGCAGTACAGCAGGTCGCTTGGTTGCTGACAAAGTTATTCTACCGGCCTAAAGGTGTAGTTCCCGCCAGCGCGACTGCCCTCAATAACTTCTACAAGCTGAGAAGCCTGATTCCGATCGCCCGTTTCTCGAAAAAATCTAACCGGATCGGTCGCGCCTTTTACTCGAAATTGAGAGTCTCCTAAAGCGGTTGCGAGGCCCTCTCGCGTCGGTGAAACTTCAAGACCAGCCGCCAGCGCTTTCACCGCGTCATAGGCCATCACGGTTCGCCAGTTGACGTCTGCCTTCCAAAGCGTCTGAGACTTTGCTACAAACGAACTTTGCGGATGGCTAAGAATGTGCCACGGCACCGCAACCGTTAGACCCATGGCATTGTCTGCACCTAACTTGAGAATCTTAGGGCTGTAGAGGGCATCACTGCCTAACAAAGGAAGCGATCGCCCGTTGGCCGCAATAATTTCTAGTGGCACATCTAATGGATCTAACGTCAAGCCCATCATAATGACCTCGGCCCCATCTTCTGTCAGCGTTTGAATCGCATCGTCTACGTTAAAGCCAGGCTCTTGAATGTCAAACTGAGCCACCACTTCACCGCCATCACTGGCAAGTTCTTGAGAAAACTGAGATTGTACCGACTTGCTATAAGCGTTGTTGCTGTTGTAGAAAACGGCGGCTTTGGTGGCGTTGAGCGTTTCTAAGGCATGGCGAGCCAGTGTAGAAGCAGCCAGGCGATCGCTCGGCACCGTCCGAAAAATATAGTCGCCTGCATTTGAAATCTCTACCGACGTACTCGTTGGCGAAATCATTGGGAGCTGACCAGTTTGGTATGTCTCTGTTGCCGCTAAAGTTGTTCCACTTGAGAAATGTCCGATGACGCCCAGGACGTTATCAGCCTTAACCAAACGCTCTGCGACATCTTTTGCGATCGCCTTATCGTCACTATCATCAACCATCAAAATCCTTAGCGGCGTACCACCAATGCCGCCATCGGCATTGGTTTCTAACTGCGCTTGGGCCGCGCCACGCATAAGTTCTTTTGCTGCATTTTCATCACTGCCAGCCGGTACCACCAGCGCTACATCGTACGAAGCCCCATCGCCAATTTTGACATTGTTGAGATAGATTACAGCTTCTGGATCGTTTGGTATTTGACTAAGCGATGCCTCAAACTTAGCTTGTGCAACCTTGTAGTCTCCAGCGGCAAACGCATCCACACCCGCCTGCTTATCCGCTGTAAGCCGCTCCCCAGGAATAACAGAGACGCCTGCACGACCGTCCGCTTTAGCAACGTTCGTCCTTCCAGCTTTTGTAGACAAAGCAGATGTATCTTCTATCCCGCTCGACGGGCCTCCGTCCTTATTTAACTGGTTAAGAAAGAACAGAGCCCCGCCGCCTAAGATAACAAGCGTAGAGACTAGCGCTGCAATTAAGATCGGTAGCTCATTTCGTTTAGACATATGAGTTTTAGCACTTAAGTATTAACAAATAGGCTGCTAGCGCTTAGTCAATACACAAAAAGTCGCCGCAAAATATGTTCAATATCTTACCGGAACAAACGTCAAAGCCGATGCTAGCGGCCTTATTTTGATACGCGGCAAGTTTGTCGGTAATGCACCGCTAGAGGCATCTCTGAAAATCTTTATCAACAAGGCTTGTAGTGCTTATACTCGCTTTCTCTAGCAAACTACAAAATCCGAGAGAACAACTTAAATATAATGCGAAATATAACCGCCGTTATGACGGCTGCTCCACCTGCCATCATCGCAATCACAAAAACAAATGCAACACCATACTTAGGAACAAAAGCAGCGTTAAGTGGCGGAAACAGCACCACAGCGACCAGCGTTAGGCCCGCAATAATAACGTAGTCCCAGCCTTCAATTGTGCGCCGCAGTTGTAAAAAGCCAAGGACTGCGAGCATCGCGATCCAAACGCCGCCGCCAAAAGCAGAGGTTCCAATTAAGCTGAAAGCCGCGATCGCAAGCAGCCCGCCCTCTGAGCCGATAAAGGCCGCACTGCTCAAAAACTGAATGAGTGAAACAGGTGGCTTTGGTGGCGGTGGTACCGGCTTGCCCCCCGGCGGTGGCTTTAGTGGCGGTGGTGGCGGTGGCGGTGTATTGCCCGGAAGCGCTGAGAGAATAGCTTTGGCCGAGGGATAGCGATCGCCTGGACTGGCCGCCAGCATTTTGTCGAGCATTTGAGCTAAGCCTGGCGACACCTGAGCGTGTGCGTGCCACTGCCAGCGATTGGTCGAACTATTGCGGAGCTTGCTGGGATTTTCGTTTGTGAGCAGTACCACGCAAGACGCCGCTAGGGCATAGAGATCGGTCGTGAGGTTTACATCCCCCCCAAAAATTTGCTCAGGTGGCGCGTAGTCTGGCGTAGAAATGGTGGTTGGCCCTTTAGGAGCGCCCACGGGCGCAGTGACTTCTTTAACCGCGCCAAAGTCGAGCAAAGACAGCCGACCATCTCGCCCCTTCATAATATTTGAGGGCTTTACATCTCGATGAATTACGTTCTTTTGCTGCACAAAATCAAGCACTTTCGCCATTTCTGAAAGCACCTCAACCACAGCCGCTTCAGAAAACGGGCCGTCGCGATCTAAAATTTTCTCTAGATCCTCACCATCAATAAACTCTTGCACCAGATAAAACAGTTCTTCCGTTTGACTGGTGAGCGGGTTGGTAATCAGCAGCGAAAAGTAAGCGTACAGATTGGGAATTTGCGGATGCTGTTCGCCAATCCGTTCAAGAATTTCAGCTTCTTTTGCAAATAGCCGCTGCGCTGTCGCCATTTGGGCTGGCTTTAGCGTGACCGGCGGTTGAAATAGCTTAGCAACGCATTTACGCTTTGTCGGCGAATCAAAATCGCGGGCTAAAAAAGCTGTACCAAAACCGCCCTGACCTAAAATGCTCAGCGGCAGATAGCGCCCGCGCAATATCATTTCCATGCGGCAGGCACTACAATATTTCTGCTTCAGCGGCCTGGGCAAATTAGGATCGTCAAGGCTCGGGAAGCTATTTAAAGGATTGGGGCAGTTGGGGCGGGTGCAGTGCAGTTGCATGGGGCGATTTTAACGTCAAACGGGGCAAAAAAGACGACTGCACGAAGTTCAAAGTTATAGCCACTCTTTTAACCCAGGTTATGGTTGAGCGTCTGCATCTACAACGGCTTTAGCAGTATCTAGCAGTTTGGTCGACCCTTTTGCCGTGGCAGCGGCACTGGCGGCTTTGCTATCGGCGGCAGCTTTGGTGATCGCAGCTTTCCCATTCACCTTGCTCACTGCCTTTGCACTCGCCCGCGTAAACGACAGCTCCTTATTCGTAAACTGCGGCAAAATCTCTTTTGTAAAGGCCTCAGCCGCCTTAGAGCGATAGCGATTGGGATTAAAAATCACCGACAGCGTACGCTTTACCTCTACAGATTCAATCCGAGCGCGATGAATCACGCCCATTTGTAGCTCTTTCTCAATCGCAGTCGTTGAGGCAAAGGCCACGCCTAACCCCGACTGCACAGCATTCTTAATTGCCTCAATTGAATTTAGCTCCATCTCTATGCGCAGCCGCCGGGTTTCAATGCCCCCGCGTGTAAGCACCTGATCGATCACTTTACGAATGGTCGATTGTGAGTCGAGGGTAATGAACTTAAGCTTGTACAGGTCGCTGCGGGCAATCACTTCACTGGTGGCTAGCGGGTGAAACACTGGCATAATCAGCGCTAGCTCGTCTTCTGCATAGGGTGCAATCTCAAGCGATTCCTGTAGCTCTGGCGGCAGCTCCCCGCCGACAATGGCTAAGTCTATTTGGCCGTTCGCAACAGCCCAGGCGGTACGACGGGTAGAATGCACGTGTAGCTGTACAGCCACTTCTGGATAGCGCTGGCGAAACTGGCCGATCATGCGGGGCAGCAGATAGGTGCCTGTCGTTTGGCTGGCACCGACAATGAGCGTGCCGCCCTGGAGGTTCTGTAAGTCTTCAATGGCGCGGCAGGTTTCTTGACACAGGCTAAGGATGCGATCGCCATATTCCAGCAGCAAATGGCCAGCCTCGGTAAGCTGCGCTCGGCGTCCGCCTCTATCGAATAGCGGCACTGCGAGCGATCGCTCCAAATTTTGCACCTGCAAGCTCACCGCAGGCTGCGACACATATAAGCTATCTGCGGCCCGCTTAAAGCTCCCCTCAGCAGCAATGGCCTTTAAAATTCGCAGCTGATCCAGAGTAAAAGGAAGGTCAGACATGATGGCGGCATAACCTGGCTAAGAGCGTCACCACAACGAAACTTCCGCGCTGCCGCAACTATCTTTGAATTTACCAGGATATCGAGAAGATTGCCGAACATTACCTGTGAGAAGCCTTACAACCCATACGCAGCGCTCCAAGATCAGGGATCATTTAGACGTAATCATTACAGTAAATCGTTTAATGATCGGTTAACGTGGTGCACAATTAAAAGCAGGCATTATTGGCAACGTGTGAATGAAGCTTAATCCCAGGCAGCAAAACATTTTGCGGGCAACCGTACGTCACTATGTCAGCACCGCAGAGCCGGTGGGCTCTAAGTCTTTAGTCAGCGGCTATAACCTCAAGGTCAGCTCAGCGACCATTCGCAACGTCATGAGCGCGCTCGAAGAGTCGGGACTGCTCTATCAGCCGCACACCTCTGCCGGTCGTATCCCTTCAGACTCGGGCTATCGGGCCTATGTAAACGAGCTGATGACGCCTTCTAAGCCACTCACCCGGCAGATGGCGCAGCAGATCAAAAGCACGGTGAATCAACGGCTAGACTGGGACGGTCAGGTAATGGAGGCCTTGTTACAAGAGTCGGCACAGGTGCTTGCTAGCCTAAGCGGTCATATTGCGCTGGTGACGATGCCACAGCGAAACGAGGCGAAGATCAAGCATTTACAGCTTGTGCGCGTGAGTGACGATCAGCTACTGCTGGTGGTGATTGATACGTGTGAAAGTCATTCTATTTTGATGCCGCATTCAACTGATGATGAAGGGAAAGCATCAGGGGTGAGCGATCGCGAGCTGCAAATTCTGTCTAACTTTTTGACCGATCGGCTCAAGGGGCGATCGCTGCGAGATTCAGTTTTAGACTGGGCCGCTCTCGATCAGGCCTTTCAAAGCTATGCCATCGACTTAGCAGGCAATCTGCAAGAAGCGATTTTGGGGCTAGCAAAGCGATCGCGCACCAACCCAGCCACGCAAATCATGGTCAGCGGCCTTGCCGAAGTGCTCGATCAGCCCGAATTTTCTGAGCGCAGCCAAATCCGCAGCATCGTCCAGCTCATTCAAGACGGCCGCGATCAGCTCTGGCCGCTAATCTCGACCGCCAATCTAACCGAAGAGCCTTTACTTAGCGAAAACATAACCGGCTCTCGGCGCTTGCGCATCTGGATCGGCGCAGAAAATCCGGTTGAACCAATGCAGACCTGCGCGCTAGTCACCACAACCTACGGCAGCTCACCCGGCCCCGTCGGCAGCTTAGGCTTGCTCGGCCCAACTCGAATGCTGTATGAAAATGCGGTGGCTGCAGTCGAAGCAGCGGCGACTTATTTAACAGACGCTGTGGCCGAAACTTTAGATATCAGCAGCCAGCTCACGCCAGAAGGATAGTGTTTTACGGCGGTGCCTGCTCTGACGGTTTGGCCAATAGCCAGGCGGCCAGCGCACCGCCTAAAAAGCCAAATAGATGGCCTTCCCAAGACACGTTAGGCGCGTTAAAGAAGGGCAGCGTGCCTAAAATGATGCCGCCGTATAGGAAGGTGACCAGAATTGAAAAGGCGATCGCGACAAAGCTCCGCTCAAAGTAGCCACGCAGCAGCAAAAAGCCAAAGTAGCCAAAAATAACGCCGCTCGCCCCAATATGCGTTGAGTAAGGCGCGCCAATTAACCAGGTGCCCAAGCCGCTACAGACCGCCGCCACCACGCTGACGCTCAGCCAATCGCTAGTGCGGCGCAGCATGACGAGCCAGCCCAACGTCACCAGCGGAACGGTATTGGCAAATAGATGGCTGAAGCTACCGTGTAAAAAAGGGGCGAACAGAATGCCCCATAAGCCAGAGAGCGATCGCGGTCTAATGCCAAACTGCTGATCGAGGGCGCCCCGAAAGACAAAAACGTCCACCGACTCAATTACCCACAGCAAAATAACGATGCCGAGTAAAACCGTGATCTGCGTCTTAAATTCGCTAAAAATTGAGCGCTTAGCGTCCATAACTTACAGCAGTCCAATCGAGTGCAGTGGCCCTTTCCCCATCAAAATTTCTGCCAGCAGCGCCAAAAATCCCAGCATGGCAAAGCGTCCATTCCACACCTCAGCAACCGGCGTCATGCCCCAAGCAGACTTATCTTGAGGATATATCTTCACCTTTTTCTGCGGCTTCTCCAGATCAGAAAATAGAATGGGCTCAGCCGCTAAGGCTTCGTCCACCATATCTGCCAAGTCAGTGATAAACGTCTCATCCGTATCTAGCGCTGGCACCCGGTGAAATCCTTTTATACCAGACTCTTCAGCCAGCTCACGATATTCAATATCAATTTCTTGTAGCGTCTCAATATGTTCAGAGACAAAGCTAATTGGCACAACCACAAGGTCATTTACGCCTTTTTCAGCCAGTGCTTCAATCGCATCTTCGGTGTAAGGCTGTAGCCATTCAATAGGCCCAACCCGACTTTGATACGCTAGCGTGAAATCATTCGGCACGTTCAGCTCCTGCATAATCAAATCAGTGCAGTGCTCAATTTCCTTCTGATACGGATCGCCAAATTCTTTAACGTAGCTAGCAGGCACGCCATGAGCGCTAAAGAAAATATGCGCACTCTCACGATTCGGCACTTTTTCTAACTCGTCGCGAATCAAACCGGCCATCGCCTTCACATAGCCAGGACGCGAATACCACGAGGGAATTAGCGTGTAGTCAATCGGTGTAAGCTGATCGTCATCTTGCCAAATTTGCTCTAGCAGGCGAAAGCTTGAGCCGGTTGTACTGACAGAATACTGAGGGTATAGCGGGAGCACGACGAGCTTTTCAACGTCGTCTTTTTTAATTTGGGCGATCGCCTCTTCTGTAAACGGATGCCAGTACCGCATCCCCACATACACTTCAGCGTCCTCACCTCGCTCTTTCAGCTTCGTTTTCAACGCCACGCCTTGCTCTTCGGTAATTCGTCGCAACGGCGAACCACCCCCAATTTCGGCATAGTTTGCCTGAGACGTTTTCACCCTGCGGCTCGAAATGAACCAGGCCAGCGGTTTTTGCAGCGCGGGGAATGGAATGCGAATAATTTCTGGGTCTGAAAATAGGTTAAACAGGAAGGGCTGAACGTCCTCCTGCTTTTCTGGGCCACCCAAATTCAGTAGTAAAACTCCGACACGGCTCATAATGTCGCGTACCCTACGCTTAAATTAGCTTTTAGCTATCGTAACAACTAACGCTGTGCTGTGAACATTTCCTTTGCCGATCTCATCTCTGTTATCAGTGCATTACCATACCGCCATCTACGTTCATGACCTGGCCAGTGATGTAGGCAGCGGCAGGATCGGCGGCGAGGAAGCGAATGAGGCCAGCGACTTCTTCAGGCTGTCCGTAGCGAGCGAGGGGAATGTATTTGAGGATTTCTTCGGTGTTTTTAAGGTCGCCAGTCATGTCGGTGGCGATGAAGCCGGGGGCGACGACGTTGGCGGTGATGCCGCGCGGGGCGAGTTCTTTAGCAATGGTTTTGGTGAAGCCGATGACGCCTGCTTTGGCGGCGCTGTAGTTGGCTTGGCCGGGATTACCCATCAGGCCAGCGACAGAGGAAATGTTGACGATGCGGCCCGAGCGCTGCTTAAGCATGATTTTGCTGACAGCACGGGTGCACAAGAAAACGCCTGTAAGGTTGAGGTCGATCACGGCCTGCCAGTCTTCGGGCTTCATGCGTAAAAGCAGGGTGTCACGAGTGATGCCTGCGTTGTTGACAAAAACATCGATACGGCCAAACTTATCCATAGTGGCTTTAATCATGGCGTCTACCTGATCGGCTTTGGAAACGTCGGCTTGTAGCGCGATCGCCTCTCCCCCCAGCCCTTCAATTTCAGCGACTACCGCGTCTGCGGCCTCACTAGAGCGGGCATAGTTCACTACCACTTTTGCACCTTCGGTGGCCAGTGCGATCGCCGTCGCCTTCCCGATACCGCGAGAAGACCCTGTAACAACGGCAACCTGATCAGCAAGCGCTTTAGCCATGATGGTGATCCTTAAATTCTTTAAAAGACGTTTAGTCACTGTAATATTTCGCGGGACAGCGGAGCAATTGCGATCGCCTACGCATGTCTATTGCAAGCTCCTTAAAATTAAGATCCCTAAATTATTCCGTGGTAATTCCCACACGGCTGATCTGGACAATTAGCATGTAGAAGTTAATTTTTACCGACACGAGCAACGCCCATGGCAGTCAAACAGCAGTTCAGCAGTTTTGAAGAAATGATCGGGGGCTCTGACGAGCCTGTTTTAGTCGATTTCTATGCCGACTGGTGTGGCCCTTGTCAGATGATGTCTAAAATTTTGGCGCAGGTAGGCGCTGAGATGAAAGGCGAAATTAAAATTGTCAAAATTGACACTGAAAAGTACCCTAAAATTGCTTCTCAGCACAGCATTCATGCACTCCCTACCCTGGTTTTATTCAACCAGGGGCAGCCGGTTGATCGAATTGAAGGTGTGCTCACGGCTGAGCAGCTTGCGGGCCGAGTACGCGGCGTACTGGCCAATAAAGCGTAGCCAAAGCAGTAGGCTGAAGACGGTATCTCGAAGGAGAAAGGCTCAATGGTGCAAGCGGGAAGTCGTCAAGCACCGGGGAAACGGTCGCAAGTCGCCGTTGCACTCGGTGGAAATTTGGGCGACTCCCGCCGCGTTTTAATGGAGGCGATTGAGACGATTGACTGCGAAGATGAGATTGAGGTGATAGTGCGATCGCCGCTCTACAAAACCGCACCTGTCGGCCCGCCGCAACCTGACTACATCAACGCCTGCATCACTATAGAGACAACGCTGACGCCCAGAGCACTGCTACGCAAACTGCTTGATATAGAAAATGCGTTTGGCCGAGTGCGAAAGGAACGCTGGGGTGCTAGATCGCTTGATCTAGACATTCTTTTATTCGATCGAGACATCATCGATTCGCCGGGTCTAACCGTGCCGCACCCGCGACTACACGAACGCGCTTTCGTGCTGGTACCTCTTGCCGATATTGCGCCATATTGGCCGCATCCCATACTGTCTAAAACGGTTGCTCAGCTACTGCATCAGCTATCTATCAGCGGTGATGTAAATCGTCCTTTAGAAGGTATAAAGCCTTTGGAGCAGTACGAGTCAACGGCAACATAGATACTTTTTACGGCCCCTTCTCAATGGAACTAGGACAAGAGCCCCCTCAGCTACTAAAGCAAAAACTGTTTTACGCCGGACGCAAGTTCGACTACGAAGTCAATCGCATTAAGCTCCCGAACGGGGCAGTCGGTGATTGGGAATGTATTCGGCATCCGGGCGGCTCAATGGCAGTTCCGGTCACAGCCGAAGGACAGTTTGTGCTGGTGCGGCAGTATCGATTTGCCATACAGGGGCGGCTGCTAGAATTTCCAGCGGGCACCGTTGAAAAAGGTGAAAAGCCACTGGCGACCATACAGCGTGAGATTCAAGAAGAAACGGGCTACAAGGCGGCTACTTGGCAGACCTTGGGTCAATTTCCGAACGCGCCTGGATATTCTGACGAGATTATTTATGCTTACTTGGCGACCGATCTGACGAAGCTGGATGAGGCGCTAGCGCTAGATGACGACGAAGACATTGAAGTGGTGCTGATGGGCGCTGATGAGCTAGAAAAAGCAATTTTGACGGGCGTGCCGGTAGATGCCAAGACGATTGCCGCTTTTTATATGGCGAAGGCCTATTTGTAATAGCCGCTATACTAAGGCCCAATACCCCTAAAGAAAACATCAAAACATAATTGGGCTATGACTGATGAGCTGGTGCTATTTTGGCATCGAAAAGACTTGCGGATTCGAGATAACTTGGGGCTGGCCGCTGCGCGCGATCGCACCCCTAAAGTCATCGGCATCTTTTGCCTAGATCCCGGCATTCTAGACGGTGACGACATCGCCCCAGCCCGCGTCACCTATATGATGGGCTCATTAGTTGCTCTGCAAGAAAGCTATCAGGCAGCAGGCAGCGAACTTCTCATTCTCAAAGACGATCCCAAAAAAGCAATCGTTAAGCTAGCCAAAGCGCTTGAGGCTGTCGCCGTTTACTGGAATCGTGATGTAGAGCCTTACTCTCGTCAGCGCGATACGGATGTCGCTAATGCCCTCAAGGATGAAGGCATTGAAATGCACACCAAGTTTTGGGATCAGCTATTGCACGATCCACATACGATTCAAACGGGTAGCGGCGACCCTTACAAGGTATATGGCCCGTTTTGGCGAAATTGGATTGGCAAGGAAAAGCCTGCGGCTGTCGGCACATTTTCTAAAGCAACTGGGCTGAGCCCGCATGAAAAAGCAGTGGCTAACAAAGCTGGGAGTATTGAGCTGCCGGCTGCGGCTGAGCTGGGCTATGAATGGGAAAGTGAGCTTTTACTGGCACCAGGAGAACAGGCAGCTTTAGAAAAGCTAGCGGAATTTTGTGACGATGATAGGGCGATCGCTCAATACGACGAACAGCGCGATTTTCCTGCTATACCGGGCACTTCTACCCTCAGCGCCGCCCTCAAGTTTGGCACTATTGGCATTCGCACCGTGTGGGAAGCTGCCGCTGACGCCTATAGCCGTGCCCGCAGCGATGAAACCCATGACAACATTCGCACCTGGCAACAAGAACTTGCTTGGCGTGAATTCTATCAGGGCGTGATGTACTTCTTTCCACAGCTCGCCGAAGGCCCATACCGCGAACATTTCAAAGATTTTCCCTGGGATAATAGCGAAGACAATTTTCAAGCCTGGTGCGAAGGGAAAACGGGCTATCCTATCGTCGATGCGGCCATGCGCCAGCTCAACGAAACTGGGTGGATGCACAACCGCTGCCGGATGATTGTCGCCAGCTTTTTGACCAAAGATCTCATTATTGACTGGCGCTGGGGCGAAAAATACTTTATGCAAAAGCTGTACGACGGCGATTTGTCTGCCAACAACGGCGGCTGGCAGTGGAGCGCCTCTAGCGGCATGGATCCCAAGCCACTACGCATCTTCAATCCAGCTAGTCAGGCTAAAAAGTACGACCCTGAGGCGGAATACATTCGCGAGTGGATTCCTGAAATTCGGCACCTTGATACCAGCGTGCTGATTACCGGCAAAATTCCGGAGCAGGTTTTAGAAGGCACGGGTTATCCGCTGCCGATTGTTGATCATAAGCATCAGCAAGCAGCGTTTAAGGAAATATATAAGGTGCAAAAAGGCTAGCGATAAACTTTCGTGATAGTCAGCGGTTACGACGCCCCAAAGCCTGATTTTTTCTTAGCCTTCTTCTTTTTAGCACCTGCCTGCTTTTCACCTTTGCCTACCGCCTGCATCGCTTCTTGAAACAGGTTGTGCAGGTGTATAGGCACACTGGCACTATCGGGAAGTTCTGGGGATAGCGGCTTGTCGTACTGTGCGATCGCACCATCCAAATCTGATGCAATGTCAAACTCAGGGCGGTTAAGGACCCGGCGTAGCGCCGGCTCTATGGCCTCTCTATGAACCTGCGCGATATGCCGCCATACATAGGCGTTCGCCTGTTCGTTTTCTAAGTATTTCAGCACCAGCCGATCAAGCGCTTCAATCTCATCAGCCTCATTTGTTTCTGTGCTTAGCAGCTCAACTAAACGGCTATAATCCTTCAAAAAGGTTTGCCCCCACCGAGGGTGAGAAAATACCGTTACTTTTTCAGCCTTACGCAAGTCGTCAGGCAGCGACACCTTTGGCATCACCATTTTGAGCGACTGCTTGCTTTCTAGCAGTTTTTTGGTAGCTACATTTTCTTCATCAATTTCACTAAGCGCTTCTGACATTTCAGCGTCTGAAACACCGGCATCTTTGGCTATTTCCTGCAAAGATTTGGAGCTATCAAGTCCAGCTTTACCTAGCTGCCTTTCAGTGGTTACCGCTTGGTAAGCCTGCACTTTTTTATTTAGGTCGTAGCCTGAGAGCGTGATTGGCGGCGTGCCGAAAAATTCCAAGAAATCGTCGTACTGCTGTGTCACAGATTCCCAAGCAGCTTCTTTTAGCTCCGGGGCATCGCCGTATAGATGATGCGGAAACCATTTTTTAAAGTTGCCGATAGCGACGGCCAGTTTAGGTTTTCCTAGTTTTCCTAAAAGCGTCAGCGGCCCTGAAAAAATCCAGCGTTCTGCGGTGAGAGGCAATAGCCGAGCGAGCACAATCTCTCCAGGACTCAGCCGTGACATAACTTCTGCGGGCCTTGATGCATCGGTATAGACCTCGTAGCTTTTTTCGGTAAGCCAGTTCATGAGGGAGTAGCCCTCGTTTGAAACATCACGAACGACAAATAGGCCATTAAATGTGCCCTGCCACCGCTTCAATTCGTCTTTTGCAGAAAGGGTGGAATCGTCTTGAATGAAGCACTCTATAACAGCGCGATCACCGACCTTTCCCTCAGTCAAAAACATGTCAACGGCTAAGGCATTGCGATCAAGTCCGGACAAAACAGGTTGAGACCACCGGCTGAGCTGTCGGGCGCTGAAAGACTCTAAGGCGGTTGCGATCGCATCTTCAGCATCAAATACAAAGTCGGTCAGCGCCTGCTTTAGCTCGTAATACTGTTCAATCTGCTCTGCCATTAATTTTTTTGTAGTGTCGCGGTTGTGAGCACTGAGTGTACCAACAAAATAGGTCAGCTAGACATTAACTCTAGCTGACCTATTGATGGTTATAACCTACCAAAAGCGGTTGAAAACATCCGCTATCCAATAAATCTAACGTTAATTGGCGTTCAAATTCTCTATGCAGTGCGCTTAGTAACTGCGTAATAGATGAAGAGAGTGATGATAGCACCCAATACTGCAAGCGCAACACCTAATACAGATAAACCTGCTGAGGCACCCGAGCCAAATAAGCTAGCGACAAAGCCACCGATCACTGCACCAATAATACCGAGTACCATCGTACCGATGATGCCCAAGCCCTGATGACCAGGGTAAATAGCTCGTGCGATCGCACCAGCGATAAGACCTAATACAACCCAAGCAAGAATACCCATGAAAAAACGCTCCAGAGAAATGATGTTGACTAATAGAAAAACGTATAAAAGAAGTTTTCTTGAAGTACGCTTTCGTCTAAGTGCTTTCACTCTACTGGAAACTACAGCATTCTCCGTCAGCCGCAAGACATAAGCCCTTCTATGCCCCTTGTATGATCCGGAATGTTCCTAGAAAAGGCTGTATGCGCAATAAACACAGCCCTTTCTTTAGTTTCAATTAAGAGCGACGAAAAAATAAACATAGGTTACAAATTTCGCTTTCAATCTTTAACTTCCACTAAGGAGGGATACCTTATAGACCCCATTCGGAGTAATGTTGTAGCATCGCCTAATTTTTGTTTCAAAAGAGGACAATCTATATGTCTGCTTCTTTCTTACCGTCCGTGTTGGTACCTGCCGTAGGTCTGGTATTCCCTGCAATCGCTATGGCTGCTCTGTTCTTATATGTTGAGCGCGGTCAGGCAACGACTTCCGACGGCACTTCCTCCACATTTGGCCAAATCTCTGAAGATAGCCAAACTGACGTCGTATAGTCTCTGTCGTATAGTTTCTAAGGTTATACGTCTAGCCACTACCAAAAACCATTAAAAAGCGACCTCTCTTAATGAAAGGTCGCTTTTTTGGTCTTTTCTGTGCAACAACAGCTCTAGACAGCAGAGCCAGTTCCTACATAAGAACCATAGAAAAAGATGCCGACAACTACCAGCACACCTGTGCCCGCAACCGTCGCAACAATCCACAGAGGAATCTTACCGTTTTGAAACATGAAACACTTCTCCTACTCACAACGTTAACGATCTTATCTCTTGACTGGTTCTTTAGTTAAAGAAGTAGCTAGAGAACAACAAACCGGTCACAAAAACCACAAGCAAACCTAAGAACAAAGACGTTCGGTTAAGTTCTACGGGCTGCTTATTCGGATTAGTGGGTCTATCTGCCATGGGGGTATCTCCTTTTGGGCTCTTTAGTTTAAAGGATTAGCGTTGAATGAACTGCATAGCGGCGATCGCGCCTAAAAAGAAGACGGAAGGCACTGCCAAAGCATGCACAGACAGCCAGCGCACGGTAAAAATGGGGTAGGTAATCGGCTCGTTATTAGGGTTTCCACTGGTCATGGCAAATCTCCAAGGGGTCAGTTAAGTCTTATCCAAATGCGCTGCTTTAGGCCCTGTGCGATCGCTCCGGTGGTACCGACTGGGACAACCGACCAAGGCCTACGATTATTTCAGCTATCGAGGCAGCACATTATCAGGATTGTATCGGTTATCGATAATGGGCATCTCCATCTCGTTGCTAGGGTAGTACTCGTTAGGACGAGGCGTGCCAAAGGCGTCATACGCAAGGCCTGTCGAAACAAATAGCCAGCCCGCAATAAACAAAGCAGGAATTGTGATGCTGTGAATGATCCAGTAGCGAATGCTCGTTACAATATCGCCAAAAGGTCTCTCACCGGTATCGCCAGCCATATCTCAAAATCTCCTAACTATCATCAAATCAACACGTAACTACCATCATACGAACTCTTAACGCTCCTCACAAGCAATCTGCGACAAATTCAACAAACCCGTGAGGACAGCGCTTTCACACTAGGTTTAAATACTTATACAGCCTATACAGATGGAGCCGTCGTTAGAGGCTCTTCTTCATATCGTAGTAAATAGCCGCGTTGACCGAGCACATAGCCCCGATCATCGCCTAAGAACTTAATACGATAGAAATTAGTTGGCACATTTTCTACAGCCTTGTCTTTTTTCCAAGTCTCGCCGCCATCTGTACTAACCAGCAGGTTGCCACTACCACCGGTCACCCAAAGCTCCTCAGGTGTACGATAGCCTATATCTAACAGGCCCCAGCTAGAAGCAAACTCAGGGTTAATCGGCTCAGTAAACTCTTCGTAAGCTTCACTCTCCGTACCAAACTGAAGCTGACCGCCTCTAGCAATCAGCCAAAGCAGGCCGTCTTTATCAAAGCCCATGTTCTGCAAGCGCTTTGAGTTCTCTCGATTGTGAGGCTGCCAGGCGTCTTGGCCCGGTAGCCAAGTGGAATAAAAGTTACCGCGAGCCGACACGGCTACGTAGCGGCCTTCCGGATCACGCGTCATGTTGCGAACAACACCGACTGCCGATTGCACCAATCCTTTCCACTGCTTACCACCGTCATTGGTTTCATAAATAGCACCAATATCAGTCGCCAGCTCAGCCGCATTCTTACCCGTTGCCGTAATCAGCAAAGGCTGACCGGGGAGCTGTGGATCAAGCGGAATGTTTGACCAAGACGTGCCGCCATCGGTGGTGTGCAGCATAATATTAGGCTGTCCAACTAGCCAGCCTTCATCGCCTGCAAAGTCAATAGAGGTGAAGGTGTACCGCTGTTCACCAAGGTCTAAGATTCTAGGCTCCCAGGTGTTGCCCGCGTCTGTCGATTCCAGCAGCGTCGTGCGAGAACCCACTAGCCAGCCGTGCTCACCATCAGAAGCAAAAGCCACATCTGAGATGGCGGCCTCAGTCGGTAAGGCAATCACTTCCCAAGGGTTTGTAGCTGTGCCCTCTAAGAAAATTCTGCCACAGCTAGTCGTTAAAGTCGCAACCATTAATAGCACGAGGCCTTTCATCCAGGCCTTTTGCCCAACTTTTTGCCCAATTTTTTGCCCAATTTTTTGTAGGCCCTGTCCGTCTAACGTCTTTTTTAAGTATTTTAAAACCGTCTGCATGACCACTCCAGCAAAAATCCCAATCAAAGTAAAAAATCAGTCTGTAGAAAATGTAGACTAGCCTCATCACAGCTCAGCTTACAAACTCACGCTTTCGCAAGCGATTTATCGTACTCACTAACGCCATGAACAACGTTAGTTCACCTATTGCAAGTCCTTACTTACTGCAAACCATAGAGGCTTAAAAAGAACAGTACGCCTATGCCTAGCGCCCCGAAAATAAGCAGGTTTTTTTGACCGGGCGTCAGCTTGTTAACACCAAAGCCATAGTTCAAGTTTTCCTTGAATCCAGAGGCATTACCGGCAGGCCCAACGTTGCTAAACTGCGTTGTGCTAGCGCCACACACCGTACAGCGCCAGTCATTGGGTAGCTCTTTGAACTGAACGCCCGGTGGAATATTCGCACGGCTGTCCCCTTTCACCGGCTCGTAGGTATACCCGCAAGAGCGACACTCAAAGCAGTCCATCTCAGCGGGCGTCAGCGGCTTCGGCGCTTCGCCTTCGGCACCGTCCTCTGGACTTTCATTCGGTAGCGTTTCCTCGGACTTAACCAGAGGAATCATCTCTTCTACAGGCGGCGGCTGCGCTGGATTGAGGTTTGATTGTGGCTCTGTACTCATTGCTTCAGTTGGAACCCATCGGGTTGAAAGTGCATGGCATATCAACGGCTAGCCCATATATAAAGCAAGTGATCGAGCAAGACGATGAATGCTTAAGGCAAGCTAAAAATATGAGAATATCTGTTAACTATTATTGCATACGGCGGGTTTTATCTAGCGATTGATGCTTGCTGCGCTAGGTCTTTGGGTGGTCAGCACTATTAAGCGAGATCTATCGAAAGGGAAGCGATCGCCAAAATCTGCCAGTTCACCCAAAATCGAGAGCCCATACAAGAGCCCAGGCCGCTACAATAGGGAAGATTTTAGAACCGTTACGGGCGATCGCGTGTGTTTGTTTTAAGTGGATACGAATACTTTCTAGGCTTCTTGATTATCAGCAGCTTAGTTCCGGTAGTCGCCTTAGGCGCTTCCAAATTACTCAGACCAGCCAACGCTGGGCCAGCGAGTCGAACCACCTACGAGTCAGGCTGCGAACCGATTGGCGGCGCTTGGATTCAGTTCAACATTCGCTACTATATGTTTGCACTGGTCTTCGTGATTTTTGACGTAGAAACGGTGTTTTTGTACCCTTGGGCAGTCGCCTTTCACACGCTGGGTCTTTTAGCGTTTGTAGAAGCCTTGATATTTATCGCAATTTTGGTCGTTGGACTAGTGTACGCATGGCGTAAAGGAGCATTGGAGTGGTCGTAGATGCAGGTATTGGAGGATCAGGAATGAAAGCAGGCGCGCTACAAGGAAAAGGTCGGAACATGCCTTTAGAAGGCATGAATCCTGGCGAGCGAATTATGAATCCTGCTCAAAACGCAGGCATTACTCAGGACTTATCTGAAAACGTCATTATGACGACGGTAGATGACCTATATAACTGGACGCGGCTATCGAGCCTGTTTCCACTGCTGTATGGAACAGCCTGCTGCTTTATCGAATTTGCAGCCATGATGGGGTCTCGCTTTGACTTCGACCGATTTGGCCTAGTGCCTCGGGCCAGCCCCCGCCAGGCTGACTTGATTATTGTGGCCGGTACGGTGACCATGAAAATGGCTCCAGCGCTGGTTCGCCTATATGAGCAAATGCCTAAGCCTTCTTACGTCATGGCGATGGGTGCCTGCACTATTACAGGCGGTATGTTTAGCTCTGATTCACCAACTGCACTGCGCGGTGTAGACAAGATCATTCCGGTAGATGTCTATATCCCTGGGTGTCCGCCACGACCTGAAGCCATTTTTGATGCAATTATTAAACTGCGCAAAAAAATTGCTAACGAGTCTATGCAAGAGCGCGGAAAGTTTGAAAGCACTCACCGCTTTTACACGCGTAGTCACAGCATGAAGGTTGTTGATCCAATCTTGACGGGTAAATACCTGGAAACTGGCACCAGAGAAGCGCCTTCTAAGGAGCTGATGGCAGCGATGGGTATGCCGGTTGCCTTAGATGAGCAAAAGGCAGATATGAAGGCAGATAAGGAGAACGCTTAGATGGCTAATGCGGGAGAGAACAAAGCGGAAGGTACTGCTGAAGAGACTGCCATTGTCGAAGCTGGTGAAGTTTCTACCTGGCTAACTGAACAGGGTTTTGCTCATGAGGTGATGGAGCGTGATCACTCGGGTGTAGAAGTGCTGAAGGTAGAGCCTGAGTTTTTACTACCATTTTCAACTGCGTTGTACGCTAATGGCTTTAACTATTTGCGCTGTCAGACTGCTTATGATTCTGGCCCTGGCCAAGAGCTAGTGAGTGTTTACGATCTGACTAAGCTGAGCGACGATGCAGATGCGCCCGCAGAGGTGCGAATCAAGTGCTTTTTACCACGCGAAAATCCTAGAATCGCTTCGGTGTACTGGATTTGGAAAGCGGCTGATTGGCAAGAGCGTGAGTGCTATGACATGTACGGTATTGTCTACGAAGGGCATCCGAACCTGAAGCGCTTGCTAATGCCTGAGGACTGGAAAGGCTTTCCACTGCGGAAGGACTATATTTCGCCCGACTTTTACGAGCTGCAAGACGCTTACTAGAAAGTTTGGGCTTTATTAAAAATCGAACAAAACGGAAAAGCTCTGTTGTGGTAACGCTATGGTAGAGCTTTTTGTTGACTCGGAAAATATCTGTGAGCAGGTGCAAAGACTTGTGCGGCCCTTTCAGAGCCTGCAAAGCGCCAGTGCCAGGGTTCAAAGGTTACGCCCTGCTGGTTGTTCTTCGGGAAAGATTGCTCAAAACCGTAGATTGAAGCGTTCTGGAGAAGCCATCTGTAGGCTTCTGTCTCTTCAAAACCGTACTTAATATCGGTTTCTGGCTGGTCTGCGTCGCCGATATCGATAGCATATCCGGTGTGATGTTCGCTGTGGCCTGGAGGAGCACTAAACTGCGCTGCGACTGTACGGCTGCCCTTACGCTGGGTTTGATTTTCAAATAGCTGGTCTTGATCGACGATGTTACGGAAGCCTGAAATAGGAATGAGCCGGACGTTTTGGATGGCCGCAGCTGTTTGCATATAAGCAAAAGCTTGGGCAGCTTCGGCATCCAAGGTTTCTTCTCGCTCGTAGTTTTCGCGGATAAATGCGCCGATGCTCACTAAGTTGGCAGATCTTTCTGTATAGGGAAGATGACCGTAGGCGGCTTCAGGCGGTCTGTCAGGAGTGACAGCGATAGGTGAAGGCTGCTTGTTGGTCAGATCTTCTTGAGGGTAGGCGCTGGTATCTGGCAGGACGGTAATCGTTTCGGGATTGGGAACCGGTAAGGGCGTAGGGACTTTGCCCCGGATAATACCAGATGCATCAGGTGATGTATCTGGCTTGTTAGACGTAATGGAGGTGTTTTCGTTGGCGATGGGCGATCGCATATCGTTCAACATCACATCCGGTGTAGCGCTAGTTGCTTTCAACACACCGCTTCTCAACGTTAGTCCACCCATTACGATCACCGCAGCCGTAACAATCGATATTACAACGTACCGTGTGGGCTTAGGAATAGAGTGAAAGAGCTTCATCAGCAGAACACCTGTGTCTGGGGCGTAGACAGTTCAGCAACCATGATAGACGCTTTCTAATCGGGGTTCACAAGCTGTGAGGCCACCCAGCCTTCTGCGCCTGACTTAGGAAAGTAAACTTTGTACCAGGTGAAACCGCCTTCGTCTTTAGCAGAATCGCGAATGTAGATGCGATCGCCCGGATAGGCCACATGCGCCGTTCCATACCCCGTCCCTGGCCCAGAACGAACGTTCTTACTTCCTGATTCGCCCACAATAGTCGCATTCGTACTGTCGGTTGGAACCGTGGGCTTTGAATCATCGTACTCCTCTTCGGCTGGTCTTCTAGAGGGCTTTTCTGGGGGCTTTTGAGCGGCTGGCAGCTTGGGCACCGCTGCATCGCCATCGACTTGCAAAAGCTGTCCGGCGACCCAGCCTGAATTGCCGCTGGGGACAACAACGCGGTACCAGGGATTGCCGCCAGAGTCGGTGTCTCGGGCAACGACTTTGACGCGATCGCCCACATTCACCGCATCTACCACCCCGTAATCCGTCCCCGCTCCCGAACGCACATTCTTGTCCCCCGGCTGACCCACAATCGTACTGTTTGCCCCCGGTACCGATGCCGCTCGCGATGGTGCAGGCACGGAAGGTTCAACTGGCGCTGGCGCTGGAATCGCTTTATCATCAGGCTCGAGCTTATCTTCCGGCTTTTCGTCAGCCTCACCTGTTGGACTATCTTCCTCAACGCTGCCGATCACTTCTGGCGTATCCGAACCCCCGTCAGGTGATAGCCTATCCATTACAAATAGCGCACCTAGCAGCACGCTAAAGCCAACCATGCCTCCAATAATGACGGCACTTTTCCACTGACCAGACGATTGACCAGACGACTGAGCGGATTTCTGAACGGTAGCAGGATTGATGGCAGCGGCAGCCGTTACCGGTGTTGAAATTTGGGTATTGATGCTGTTGGAGCCCAGATGCGAGTAGGGTGCCGCAGGCGCAGCGGCCACAGTTTGATACTCAAGGTCAGGTGGAGCAGACACAATAGTTTGTGAGGACTGTCGCGTTTCAGGGATCTCTGAACCAGTTGCGGAAACCGTCATCCCGTTCAAAATAATGCTGTTTAAAGCAGCCTGCATTTCTTTAACAGATGGAAAGCGGCGGCTGGCGTTCAGGTGCGTCGCGCAGTCTAAAAAATTGCCGAACTCGGGTGTTAGGTTCGCCACACGCTGTCGCCACATGAGTTCACCTGTGGCAGGGTTAACGTCTATTTCCTGTGGAATTCTGCCCGTAAGCGCGTAAATTGCCGTCATACCAAGGCTGTAGAGATCGCTGGCAAACACAGGGCGGCCTGCGAGCTGTTCGGAGGGCATATAGCCGGGAGTGCCGACTACAATTGAATGCGAGCTGCTCTCATGGCTATTGATCAGCGTATTCATGGTTTCTTTGACTGCGCCAAAGTCAATGAGGACGGGTTTGCCGTCGCGCGATCGCAAAATGATGTTGTCAGGCTTAATGTCGCGGTGCACAATACCTTCGCTATGAACGTGCGCGATCGCAGGCAGCAGGCTTGCCACCAAGTTTTGAACCGTTTTTTCAGACAGTGCGCCTTCTCTTTGCACGCGCTGCGTCAACGTATCGCCCTCAACCCATTCTTCAACCACATAGAACTGATCGGCTTCTGAGAAATACGCATACAGACGCGGAATTTGCGCATGGCCTTCGCCTAGCGTTTCTAAAATCGCGGCCTCACGCTGAAAGCGATCCTTCACCATTTGATTGGTTTGAGGATTGTCGTGAACGGGCTTGAGCTGCTTAAGAACGCACCGCCGATTGGAGGGCATTTGCGTGTCTTCGACCAGAAAGGTTTTGCCGAATCCACCATCGCCTAGCACGTTTAGCACTCGATAGCGATTGCTAAGCAGTACAGGTGCCATATCCTCGGGAGCCGCCATCGCTTTGTCCTTAAATCAATAAAAGTGCTGTTTTCTCATAGGCAAAGTGCCCTGCAAAACGCAGCTATTAATCACTAATACGCGCTTTAGCAGCCCAATTCCTGAAGGCTTAGCGCGCCAGCACTACTTTAAAGCTTGGTCTGATAGGGCTAACGCTTGTTTGCATGAGTTGCCTATTGCAAGGTTGACCTAATTAAGGCTGTTTCTGTGCTTTTTTGGACAAGTCCGTAAGACAATACCAGTACAACAGTTTTTAACGGCCTTCGCGGCTTGTCTACGGCATGGTGCCAGAAGCCGTACAAGGCATGTCGCTACCGTTTGAAGGTTCTGCTACGTACGATGTGACTTAGGAAAATTTGGCTCTCAATCGGGGCGTGCTTTGTGCCTATAGCCTATTCTGTTTGAGCGTCAGTTTATGGCAGCAAAAGCGCAAGGATGCTTTGTGAAGCACTCGGTTCAGCAAAATAGACCTAGCGCCCTAAAACGCTTGCGTATGAAGGCTTTAGCCGAATAGCTTCTTGAAAAGCCGTTTCAGCTTCATCGCCACGGCCTTGTGAAAATAGCGCCACCCCTAAGCCATAGAAAGCATCCGCAAAATCAGGATTAATTGCCAGCGCGGCTTCGTAAGCAGCTTCTGATTCTTCGTAGCGCTCTTGAAAGAGTAGCGCATCACCCAAACCGCGATGAGGGCGGGCTGAAGTAGCCTTTAGCTGAATCGCAGAACGATAGGCAGCTTCCGATTCTTCGTGACGCTTTTGAATATTTAGAATAGAGCCTAGGTTGTTGTAGACATCGAATGAGGGCTTGATATCGAGCGCACTTTGATAGGCGACTTTGGCCTCTTCATAGCGCTGTTCTTGCTCTAGTAAATTGCCTAAGTTGTAGTAGGCATCGTCGTACTCGGGGTTGAGCCGGACGGCCTCGCGATAGGCAGCTTCAGCTTCATCTAGGCGCTCGTTTTGTCTACCGATAGCTACGCCCAAGTTGTAATGCACATCGGGTGAGGTCGAGTCGGCGGCGATCGCACTTCGGTAAGCCACCTCTGCATCTGCAAATCGCCCCTGTGATGCCAGCGCCACGCCCCAAGCCGCATAGCCCAGCGCCGAGTCGGTTTCAATCGCCGACTGGAAGGCAACTTCAGCCTCATCTTCACGCTCCTGAGCCAGTAGCGAAAGGCCTAAACCACTTAAAGCTTTAGCGTCATTCGGAGCGTCTTCAAGGACTTCGCGCCAGAGCGTTTCGGCCTGCTCATAGTCACCTGCGGTCTGTGCTTCAAAAGCTTTATCTTGCGTGGGCAGCAGTACATCCTGAGCTTGGGCCTGAGCCTGGGCAAACCCAGCACCTCCCGTAAGGAGGGTAAGACTTAAAGCAGCGGTAATGAAGGAACGCATTGGAAGAAGACGATAGGTGTTTACCTAATCTAGCAAGATCTACTGAGATTGTAGATCTGCTGAGATTGAATTTATCGATGTTTTATAGTTGACGATGGCGTAAAACTTTTTCGTAACGATCGCCTGCAATCTCCCAGGTAAAGTCTGCTTCAATCATTGTCCGCCCATTTTCTGAAAGCCGCTGTCGTAGCTCAGATGAATCAAAAAGCTGGGCGATCGCTGCCACATATTCCTCGGTCGTATTTGCCCGTAAGGCCCGCAAAGGCACCGTACCATCGTCTACCGTAAGCCCTTCCAAGCCGCGATCGCTCGCCACGACCGGAATCCCCGCCGCCATTGCCTCTAGCGTCTTATTTTTAATGCCGTAGCCCGTCCGCATCGGCACCACACACACCGTAGACTCATGCAAGTAAGGCGTCATCTCAGGCACTTTGCCCGTGACGGTCACATTTTTAATACCGCCTAAAGCCTTCACCGCCGCACCGGGCCGAGCCCCTACGAGCGATAAGGTGGCCTGCGGATAGCGGGCCTGAACCTGTGGAAAAACGTCTTTTGCGAGGAACGTAACCGAATCGATGTTTGGTAGATTGTCCATCGCGCCAATGAAGACCAGGCTATGCCCACCCGGATCTTTGGGGCGGGGGGTGAACATGGCCAGATCGACGCCGTTGGGAATGACGGAGATATTGCGATCGCCTGCCAGCTCAGCAAGCTGCTTTTGATCTTCGGGGGTGGTGACCACAATATTTGAGAACTTGCGGCAGTAGCGCTGTTCGTAGCGCTGGAGTAAGGGGAGGTTGAGGCGATCGCGCATAGGCTTTTCAGCCGTCCCACCCGCTAACTGATGCGCGCAGGTGCCATACACCGAGCTATGAATATTCACCACAGACGTGGCAATATGTCGGCTCACATCTTGAGGCACATACGCCTCATTCACGCTGTGCTCACAGGTAATCGCGTCAAACTCACCGCTCTCAATTTGCTGAGTCACCCATGCCTGCATGTCTTCTGAATGGCTGCCGCTCACGCTCGGCGGCACGCCCTCTAGTGCAAACGTCACAAGACGCTGAACTTTTCCAAGTGCGCCTGAGCCCCCACTATCTGTAGGTCTATTAAAAACGGCCAGCTCATCAACCCAGTCCTCAAGCGCTGAAATCTCTTCGTCTGTCACGTCACCGGCTCGCAGCGTTGCCAGCGAAATTCGATGCCCCTGCTGCTTCAAATACTTGAGCAAGTTAAACGTTCTTACTGAAGTGCCACCCCGCGTTGGCGGATACGGGAACGTTGCAGAAAGCATCAGAATGTTCATGGTTTAATTATTCGGTGGCGGAATGGAGCGCGGGCAAATAGGCCTTTTGTTGAGCAGCGTCTGGTAGTTTGGCCTCTTTTTGGCCCAAATCACGCGCCCTTGCGCAGTAAATGTCTAAAGGCGTCGTGAGCATATCAACCGTCGGCCCTTTTGATAAAAAGCGACTGACAGCAGCCTTTGGCAACGCCTTGAGCGCCCACCGTAGCAGACTGCGATTTCGCTCTGTAGACGATAAAGACCAGGACAAATCTACGCCGTGCAGCTCATGCAGGTAGCGGTTCGACTTGCCGTAGCGATACCACTGGCTGTACAGGTCTTTCAGCGTTTGTCGGTGGCGATGCTGAATGGTGGCATCGGGCGCGTAATGAATTTTCCAGGTGCTTTCTCTCTGGATGCGCCAGCAAATATCAGCATCGCCACCGGTTGTAAGATGTGGCCGAAACAGTCCGACCGCTGCTAGCGCTTGTTTACGAATGCCCAGGTTCGCCGTTTGGCCATAGGGACAAAATTTGTGGGCCAGTGTGTCTTGCTGGCTCATGATGTGCTTGCGGTCGGCGTAGCTTTCTAGCAGGGTGGTGCCAGGAAAGGCAATGATTTCGCCTGCGACCAGGCCGATGGCTTCGTCTTGGAAAGGCTGGATGAGGTTCGTGAGCCAGTGGGGCTGTGGGTAGCAGTCGGCGTCGGTAAAGGCGAAAAATTCTCCTATGGCCGCGCGGATACCGGTATTGCGAGCAGCATATGCACTTTGGATGTCGCGTTCGTTACGCACTTTGAGAGTGAGGTTCTTAGCGGTGAATGCCGACTGGGCGGCGGCTAGGAGTTGAGGCGTGCGATCGCAACTCCCATTGTCCACCAGCAAATACTCCACGTTCTGAGCCGGATACGTCTGCGCCATCAGGCAATCTAGCAGCCCTGGCAAATCCTGCTCGCCGTTGTAAATAGGCACAATGACCGAGACCGTGGGGAAGTATGAAGGCAGTGTGTCCACAGTCATTGGCAGGGCGCAAGAAAAAGAATGCATCAATGTTATATCAGGCGATCGCGCTAACTCATCCCAAAATTACATCAGAGCACAAGGTCTTCAACATATCCTTGTACGATTTAGCGTGCCCACATAAACGCTTCTATCAAAATAATTTAATCAGTCCCTTTAAACCCTTCAATTCCTGTGCCCCAAAATTCTGCCAATCCCAAAGCCCATCCAACAGTCAGCGTTGTCGTACCCACCTACAATCGCGCCAGCATTTTGCCCTACGCGGTAGAAAGCGTTCTCAACCAAACGTATGCAGACTTTGAGCTGCTGATTTGTGACGACGCCTCACCCGATCACACCGCCACAGTCGTTAGCCAGTGGACAGATCCTCGCATTCGATATATCCGCCATCCTCAAAACATTCAGCGCAGCCGCAATATGCGCTCTGGCTACGAAGCCGCGAAGGGCAAATACTTCATCAAATTTGACGATGACGATGCGCTGACACCCACCTTTTTAGAAAAAACCGTCGCCATTCTCGACGCACAGGCCGATGTAGATTTTGTCTGCACCGATCACTGGGTGATTAATGCTCACAATGAGCGCGATCAAGACGCTACGGCTGCTAATTCCGCAAAATGGGGTAAAGATCGCATCGACACTGGTATTATCGACGACTTAGTAGCCGAAACCTTTGTGCATCAAAGCCTACAGGTGGGCTCCTCACTCTTTCGCAAAAGCAGCTTAGACGCTGTGGATTTTATGCGCTTTGAGGCGGATGGCTGTGAAGACTTTGACCTTTTAATTCGATGCGCATTAGCCAACCAAACGGCCTACTTTATTCCTGAGCGCTTAATGGAATATCGCTTTCATGGTGGGCAAACGAGCCTAAAGCAAGATATTCACTTCCTCACAGCAAAGTCTTTTTGCTTGGATGGCTATCGGTTTTTTCATCGGCCTGAGCTTGAAGCGGCGAGGCTCGCCAAGCTCAATGGACTTAAGCAAGTGCTGGCAATGCGCCTGATTGAAAAAGGTGAAACTCAGCACGGTAGGCAGCTTATTGATGAGTTAAAAGCGGCTGGCACACTGTCTAACCGAGCCAAAGTGGGGCAGGTGCTATCGTACTTACCGAGCGGGATTAGAAAACTCGCCTTTCAAGGTTTTCGTCAGGTTCGACCCAAAGACTACAGCGAGAAAGTACGCAATGCTGCCGGATAAGCCTTCTCAAAAACGACAGACGCAGCCATGGAAGCTGTATGGATTGCTGCTGATTTTGGCGGTTAATCTGGCTTGGATTGGCCTTGGCAGATCTAACAGAACGGTTTCGGCCTCGGAAGAAGCGGTGCAGAACCCAGCAGAGACAGCGGGAATGTCGGAGGCGATCGCGCCATTTCCTGAACCCAGCTATCGCACCTACGAATTGCCGCAAGCCACCGTACATGTCGTGAGTGTGCCTGCCTGGAGAGATATTTCAATCGCGGTGGCAGACGAGCTGAAGACTGTTGAAGAGTTTGCGCGTGAGACGAAAGGCGCGATCGCTATCATCAATGCCGGTTTTTTTGATCCAAACAATGGCAAAACCACTTCTTATCTCACCGCCCAAGGCTTGCCTGCTGGCGACCCTGCTGACAATGAAGGCCTTACTGGCAATCCCAAGCTACAGACCTATCTGCCTCAAATTTTCAATCGCTCAGAATTTCGAGTGTATGACTGTCCAACCGCCGATATGCTGCACCCGTACGACATTACCTTTCATGACGCGCCCGTGCCGAGTGCCTGCACGATAAAAACGGCTGTGGGCGCTGGGCCTCAGCTATTGCCTGAAGATACGGGTGAAATTGAAGCGTTCAAAACTTATGCAAATGGCGAGCTAGTGAGGGATGCGATTGGCAGTATGGGGCCGAATGCTCGAAGTGCGATCGCCCTTCATCCAGATGGCAACCTTTCCCTAATTATGGCCGCTCAGCGCTCAGATACATCTGGAGTTGCGCGCGGCCTGACGCTAGACGAACTCACCAAATTTGCAGCATCCATCGGCGCAGCCCAACTGCTGAACCTAGATGGCGGTAGCTCGTCCTCTCTTTACTACGACGGGCAGGTGCATTTAGCGCGACTCGACGGCGAAGGCAATTCCATTCAGCGCCCGGTAAAGTCAGTCATCATCATCAAATAATCAGTTATCAAAACCTACGGATGCGTCCACGGGTGCATCTGTAACGTTGCCTGTCCGGCCACTACCACTGCACCGACATACTCTTCGGCATACTCTTTGGGCAAATTCATCACGGTCAAATGCCAGCCTTCAGCACAGTCTTCCGGCACGCGAACTAGACGAGGCGGCGCTAACTGCACTTCTACTGTCTGCATGGACTGTGTTAGGCCCAAGCCAATCGCCTTCAAGTACGCCTCTTTACAAGTCCAGTGCTGTAAAAAGGCGCGTGACTGCTCGTCCGAAGGCATCGATTTCACCTGCGTTGCTTCCGCTTCAAATAGACAGCGCTCTATCATGCTGTCTAATCGCTCCATCGGTTTAAGCCGCTCAATATCTATGCCGACTTGCCGCTGATAGCCCAGTACGCACATAGCTAGCTCGCCAGAATGTGAGAGGTTGAAGTGGAAATTACCATCGCAGAACTGGACTGGGGTTACGGTTTTCTCAGAAGCACCTGAGGCCTTGCCTACAAAGGGTTTTCCATAGTTGCTGTAGTAGAATGCGATCGCCTCTGGTCTTTGGTCAAACTCTCTACTTAATAAATGTCGCAGCGTTCCTCTTGCAACCACATAACGGCGCTTGTCATCAGCGAACTTAAAACGGTTGGCTCTGGACTTTTCATCTGGTGAAAGGCACGTAAAGTAATGGCTACAAATACTTTCTGGCACCTGTAGCAAAATTTGCCAAACCTGAACAATGTCACTCATTGACGATCAAATCCTATTAAGTCACTTGCTTCTAGTCACATTGTCCATACTCACGCTCCTATGACGCTGTTTGTCGATACTCACTATTATCTAATCCCTAGGGGTAAATAATTGCGATCGCAACAGCTTGTCCGTCAGCTAAACCCTTTCCTTTTAGACGCCCGATGATCACCCAAACGATCGCTCAAACGCCTGCTATCCCTGTTCATATCTGCATCGTAGGCGGCGGATTCGGCGGCCTATACACCGCGCTCTACCTACAAAAGTACCGGCATCTCAAAGGCAGCCGTATCACGCTGATAGAACCTAAAGAAAAGTTTCTATTCACCCCGATGATGTACGAGCTAATTACCGACGAACTCAAAGAATGGGAAATTGCCCCGACCTACAGCTCACTCATTGCCGGCACTAACATCATCTGGCAGCAGACCCAAGCTGAGGCTATTGACTTACAGGCACAAACGGTGACGACAGACGACGCAACTCTCCGCTACGACTATTTGGTGGTGGCTCAAGGTGCCGACAGCCGGCCCGTAGATATTTCTGGCGTCGATGAACACACGCTGACGTTTCGATCCTTACAAAACGCGCTGACGTTGAAGGCTCGACTGGCCCAGCTCATCCAGGGTCAAAAGCGACAGTCTGAGGTTCAACCGATTAATATTACCGTCATCGGCGGCGGGCCCAGTGGCGTTGAGCTATCGGCTAAAGTATCAGACTACTTAAAAAAATGCGGGCAGGCTCCTCACCGCATCACGCTAGTCGATCGAGGAGAAACGATTCTTCAGCCATTTAAAGCAGGACTCAGGCGGCTGGGAGAAAAAGCGCTAGAACGCAGACAAATTAGCATACTAACTGAAGCATCGGTGCTATCTGTACAGTCAGATTCAGTCACGATAGAGATTGGCTCAAAGCAAAAAACGCTGCCTAGTCAGATGACGCTGTGGGCAGTAGGCACTCAGCCTAAACCTTGGTTGGGTCAGCAGTCCGTACCAGAGAATGGGCGAGGGCAGCGGGTGGCTAGGCGATCGCTCCAACTCCTCAATCACGACAATGTATTCGTATTGGGCGACAGTGCCGACGTGCGCGATCGCCACCACAAACCCATTCCCAATACCGCCCAAGCCGCCTTCCAAGCTGCTAGCAAAGCCGCCGCTAACATCGCCGCCCTTACCCAAGGGAAACAGCCCAAACCCTTCAACTATCTTCACTTAGGAGACATGCTCACCCTCGGCATCAACGACGCGGGCCTATGGAGCTTTGGCCTTACCATCGGCGGACGCCTTGCCGCATTATCCCGCCGAGGCGTTTACATTTTTCGAATGCCCACCCGTCGCCACCAGATCAAAGTCGCTCGCCGCGCCGCAAAGGAACTCGGTAGAGCCTTCATTACCGTCTTTTGGCCTCACAAGAAGCGCCGCCATCGAAGCTACGAAGGCTGATGTCTGAGGCTTCAGCGCTATTCAAAAACTTAATTCAAAACTGATCAGGCAACGCTGTGACTTCTGTTCAGCCAAAAGCTGATCGGGGCGCAAGCTTGCCAAAATTATTAGCCGCTATCTTACATGGAAAACTTAGCCTTTGTGCGATCGCCCCCTTAGGATAAGATAAGCCATCAAAACGCCTTGATGCGCCTTATCCGACTGGTAGATTTCGTTAAGCAATGACAAACTCCTCGCGGCAGTCTGGGCTGTTTAATAAGCTCCAGCAGTGGTTCACTAAAACGCCTGACAGAGCACTTGACCAAGCTTACGAAGCCGCGCTCAAAGTTCGCCAGCTCGAAGAAACGCATTTCAACGGTAATCCCGTTTCAGAAGCCTACGGCAGCTACAGCCGCAGCACCTACCAGATACTTCAAAAAGACCTCAAAAAATATTTGAGCATCATTAAAGGGCGGATGGCAGAATTTAGAGCCAGCAGCTCCGTTTACTCAGTATCAAGTGCCAGCCTTAGCGATGGTTTTAGCGACAGCAGGCGCAGCAACGCTTTACCTGGATCAATTGACGCGCCGCTACCAGCAGATATTCCTCTCGATCAAATCAACGGCCCAGCCGTCTTTTTTACCAAGCTCCAGCTCGTAGATGCTGTGCTCGACCGCTACTCGAACCCCTCTATTTTCGCGCTCAGCCAAGTTAAACAGCAGCCCACGTCTAGCTTAAGCCCACTTTCAAAAGGAGACGCAGGCGAAAAAAACGCTAACGTTAACGAAGGACTGAGCAGCAAAAGCAGCGTCTTACCCCGATCTATTTTGCGCACTGTAGATCGCATCAAACAGGATCTCGATCCTGAAGCAGAAGTTGATGTCGTTCGTAACTTTCGCAACTCCAAAACGCAAACAACGGTGGCCATCACCTTCGTCTTACAGCTCATTGTCATTCCACTGCTGACCCAGTACCTCAGCAAAAACTTTGTCGTCGGCCCTATCGTCGAACAGATCAGGGACAAAAATCAGGCCGAAGTCTTCCTCAACGAGGAAATGGAAGAAGACGCGCTGCATGATCTACAGCGGTACGAAGAGCGTTTTCGCTTTGAGGTGCTGATTGGGAAAGCACCTGCGATTGGCGAAGCTGAAATTGAGAAACGGGTCAGAGATAAAGCGTTTGAAATCGAGGAAGAGTATCGTCAGCGCAGCGATGATGCCATTGAGAACGTTTTTGCTGATGTGATCGCCGTCCTTACCTTTTCTCTAATTCTCACCACCTACAAAGAAAAAGTCACCACCCTTAAAGCCTTCATTGACGAAATCGTTTACGGCCTCAGCGACAGTGCCAAAGCCTTCATCATTATTCTATTCACCGATATTTTTGTCGGATTCCACTCTCCTCACGGCTGGGAAGTCCTGCTTGAGGGCATGGCAGACCACTTAGGCCTACCCGCAAATCACAGCTTTATTTTCCTATTCATCGCGACTTTCCCAGTCATCTTAGATACCGTCTTTAAGTACTGGATTTTCCGCTATCTCAACCAAATTTCACCCTCAGCGGTCGCCACTTACAAAAACATGAACGAGTAATCTTTATGGATCTTTTTCATAGATCTCTTCATAGATCTCTCTTCATAGATCTGTAGAGCGCCTTTATCAGAATCAATGAAACTCTAGCCCGTAGAAAGTGTCTTTTTGATTAGTTCTAAACGCTGAAGTAACATGGTGCATTTTCCACTCTTTAAGTCCGCTTTTGTGACCCGAAAGCAGGCTTCTCGAGTTCTTCAACCACATCAGTTGCTCCTCCCCAGCGTTTTTCTCAAGGTTTGCTACGGAGCCTTACCCTTGCGGCGATGGGAATTGCCGGTTTTACCTCGGCGCTAATTGTATGGGAAGGAATTCTGCGTCTCGCCGTCGAGACTAGCCAGGGTATGAACGATCATTCCGCGCTCGGCAAATCGACCATCCCAAAAGAACCCACGCCTAAGTCGCCAGGTGAATGTCGCATCTTGATGCTAGGTGATTCGTTTACTCGAGCTGATGAAGTAAGCGACGGGCTGGCTGAGCTTTAGCGATCGCCTCCAAAGTCATTTCACCAACGCTCAACCGCCTACCCATAACAACCGCCCCGTCACCGAAACTGTCGAATTCCCCATCTAGTCGTCGTCATTCCTGCTATGAACTACCAAGACTTCGGAGCAACCAGCAGCGAACCTCTCAACGCGGCTATCGCAGAGACTTTGACATTGGCCACGACGGAACTAAACTGTTCTGCTATTAAACATGCGAGACAATTTCCTCGCTCACCACGGCAAGTACGGCACCCACTTAAAGGGCTTTAACAACACCGTTCCTGAAGAAGGCCATCTCAATGCCAAAATGCCAAAGGTCATACGCTCGTTGCCAACAGGCTCATCGACTTTTACAGCTAGCCTGACAGCCCATTATCGAATCAGCCCACTACGCCCTACAGCCTTTTTTCTAACTCAACCGCCGGACTTTCGCCGCTCAACATCATTCTGCCGGTCGGCATTTCATTCATCACGTTTCAGGTGATAGTCTACGTCATTGACATCTACCGAGTCGTCACCAAACCTGCTGACACTTTCTGGGACTTTGCGCTGCTGACAGCCTTTTTTCCACAGCTCGTCGCGGGCCCAATTCTCAAGGCCAAGCAGTTTTTGCCTGAATTGCAGAAGAAAATTGTTAGTTGCCGTGAGAACCTGCTGTTCGGGATGCAGTTATTCTTATTAGGATTGTTTCAAAAGGGGGCGATCGCAGACCGGGTCGCCCTATACGTAGGCACCGTATTCGACGCCCCTCAAGACTTCAGCAGCTACAGCGATATGGCCATCGGCACCGCCAAATGCCTCGGCTACGACATTCCCGCCAACGTCAACATCCCCTTACCTCTCCCGCAGCATCACCGAATTCTGGCGACGCTAGCACATCTCCCTTTCCACCTGGCTTCGCGAATACGTTTACATTCCCCTCGGCGGCAACCGCAAAGGCAAACCCCGCCAGTACCTCAACCTCTGGCTTGTTATGCTGCTTGGCGGCCTGTGGCACGGCGCAAGCTAGAACTTCGTTCTCTGGGGTGTCCTTCATGGCACCGCTCTCGCCATCCACAAATTCTATACAGACAACATTCGCCCCAAAGTATCGCTACCCGCCCTGCTGTATCACGCGATCGCCTGGGCAGTAACATTCCTTTTCATCTGCACCACCTGGGTCTTCTTCAGAGCCACAGACTTCCAAGCGGTCTTCACCGTCCTACCAAAAAATGTATAGCTGGACGCCCGCCGGCATTAACTGGTACGCCACCGGCCTCACCATCATTCCAGGAATACTGATTTCCGATTACTTAGGAAAGATACTCTATCAAGGACGACACATTCAGCTAAGCCGCCTTAGTCACTGGTTTTAGCTTTTCTTTTGGCTACTAGGTCTCGTTTTCCTTGCGCCTCAAAACCCGCAGACATTCGTATACTTCCAATTTTGGAAACATGAAGCCCCCTTACAAAAAATTTCACCAGGATCTCTTTAGTAATCCTGGTGAAATTTCATCAAGGAGATCGCTTTATGTTGCGACCAAAATATTCCGCTGGCTGAGCGAAGCCGAAGTCACGACCTATCTGCCTCAAATGGCATTGTCTTAACTTAAGCGCCCGTGTTCTTACTCGCCGTCTGAATATACAAAATGAGCAAAAAGACAGTGGGAACGAAAACGAATAGGACGCTAGCTACAAAGCCGAGTTTGTTAGTTTCCATGAGAGCGAACCTTCTCCTAAAAATCAATGGTCTTATGGCCTTAGCATATCATCCGAAGCCGTGATCAGCTCACCACACCCACACGCAATCAAGCCGTTACAAAAGATCACTCAACCGCTGCAGAGGCAGGCTCACTCGGCTCAGGATCAGCAAACTCACTCGTTACCGCCGCTTCTTTTGCCGCCGTCTCAGCCTTTAGCTTTTTTAGGCTCTCCTTCTTGTCAGGCTTCGTTTCCACACTCGCTGGCCCTTGAATCGTCGTTTGGCAAGCTAACCGACAGGTAGAAGGCCTTCTACGCAGCATTTTCTCTTCTACGGCGGTGCGAGGCGACATATTCTCAATGCCCTCCACAATGTCCACAACGCAGGTACCGCACTGACCATAGCCACCACACTGGGTAAGCTTGCCCATAAAGGTGTAAATGTCGATATTGTTTTCCTGAGCCTTAAACCTCAGATTCGAGCCAGTAGAGGCTTCGATTTCCTTATCTTCTTTAACAAACTTAATACGAGCCATGATCTGAGTTTTACCTGGATTTTAAAGCCGTTGGCCTAGCCTTTCCTACGGATAATCGTACCCCCCACTCAAGCCGAGAGTCCCTAATCACGTAGCCTGAATCTTGAGGACTAGTTACACTTCTTTATACACCTTCATTTTTACACTTTTGTAGACACCGCTGGCTACGTGAACATATTTTCACGCATTTAGCCACTCTCAGGAGGTGAGAAAGCAACCCAAGATTAGACCAGACAACCAGCCTTTTCAGGTTCGCAGGGCCCCGAAAAACGTCGGATATCTGGTAGCCTTGTTAGTATCTGAAGTCTTGTCATAAAGGCATCAAATTTTAACTTAATAAAGCTTTTGTCTCTAATCTAAGAAAGCTTTCGCTTTAATTAGCTCAATCATTTGAGTTAGTCCAAATCAATCTTTTAGCAAAACAAGGAGGAGCGTAGTCAATGGGTCTACCTTGGTACCGAGTACATACCGTCGTCCTGAACGACCCAGGCCGACTGATTTCTGTACACTTGATGCACACGGCGCTGGTGGCAGGCTGGGCAGGCTCTATGGCCCTGTTCGAGCTATCCACTTTCGACCCGAGCGATCCTATATTGAATCCCATGTGGCGGCAGGGCATGTTCGTGCTGCCATTCATGACTCGTCTGGGTGTGACGGGTTCTTGGGGCGGTTGGGATGTAACCGGAGCTGTCGGCGTTAGCCCTGGCTTTTGGTCTTTTGAAGGTGTGGCGCTCGCTCACATCGTGCTCTCTGGTCTGCTGTTCCTCGCTGCTGTATGGCACTGGGTCTACTGGGATCTAGAGCTATTCCGCGATCCGCGCACAGGTGAGCCCGCCTTGGACTTGCCCAAAATGTTCGGCATTCATCTATTTCTATCCGGTTTACTTTGCTTCGGCTTCGGAGCGTTTCACCTTACCGGTCTCTGGGGACCGGGTATGTGGGTTTCTGATCCGTACGGTATTACTGGGCACGTTCAAGGTGTCGCACCAGAGTGGGGGCCAGCAGGCTTTAATCCTTTCAACGCAGGCGGTGTGGTCGCAAACCACATTGCAGCCGGTATTGTTGGGATTATTGCAGGCCTGTTCCACCTCACGGTAAGACCACCTCAGCGTCTGTACAAAGCTCTACGTATGGGTAACATCGAAACTGTGCTTTCGAGTTCGATTGCCGCTGTATTCTTCGCTGCCTTCATCGTGGCAGGTACGATGTGGTACGGCTCAGCAACTACGCCGATTGAGCTATTTGGCCCAACTCGCTATCAGTGGGACGGCAGCTATTTCGCTGAAGAAATTGACCGACGCGTACAGCGTTCTGTTGCCGGTGGCGCTTCTATGAAAGAAGCTTACGAGGCTATTCCCGAAAAGCTTGCTTTTTATGATTACGTCGGTAACAGCCCTGCCAAAGGCGGTTTGTTCCGCGTAGGACCAATGGTCTCCGGTGATGGAATTGCCACTGCTTGGCTCGGTCATCCCGTGTTCCGAGACGGTGAAGGCCGCGAGCTACACGTTCGCCGCTTGCCTAACTTCTTCGAGACCTTCCCTGTTGTTTTGCTAGATAAAGACAACGTATTGCGGGCAGATATTCCGTTCCGACGCGCTGAATCAAAGTACAACTTTGAACAGGTTGGCGTTACGGTTGACTTCTACGGCGGTAGGCTCGATGGTCAAACCATCACTGATCCTGCGGCTGTAAAGCGTTACGCACGCAAATCTCAGCTTGGCGAACCCTTTGAGTTCGACCGTAAAACGTTGGATTCTGATGGTGTATTCCGCTCTAGTCCACGCGGCTGGTTCACCTACGGACACGCTGTGTTCGCACTGCTGTTCTTCTTCGGTCACATCTGGCACGGCGCACGTACGCTCTTTAGAGACGTATTTGCAGGCGTTGACCCTGATCTTTCTCCTGAGCAGGTTGAGTGGGGCTTCTACCAGAAGCTTGGTGACCGTTCTACAAAGGCAGCTAACAAGGTCTAGATTTATTAGAGCTGGTCAGAAGACATCTTTAGTTTCTGACCGGTTTCTTATTAATCACCTGTCTCCGCTTATTTTGTTACAGTTAAGACAACACGTCGTTCATTGGAATAAGACATGGAAGCCGTTGCTTACATTTTGATTTTCGCTATGATCATTGGAACTTTGTTTTTTGCGATCGCCTTTCGCGAACCTCCCAAAATTACAAAGGACTAATCGCTAGTTGATGTAACTAGTTAAACAGTCGATAAAATAAAGGCTTAGCATTCATCAATTAAGATGACGCTGAGCCTTTATTTTTTGTTTATATTTTTTTGTTTAGCGCGATCGCAACAATCACCGTCTCGTTTTGCCGTACCGTTGCGATAGGGAAACGCAAGGCTCAACCTCATGCAATGTCCATTTTGCCAACATCCCAATAACCGCGTTTTAGAATCTCGCTCAGCCGAGTCGGACAAAAGCATCCGCCGTCGTCGTGAATGCTTAGAATGCGAGCGTCGTTTTACGACCTACGAGCGAATCGAATATGTCCCGATTACCGTGGTCAAAAGAGGCGGCGATAGAGAATCTTTTGACCGATCCAAGCTCCTGAGAGGAATTGTCACCGCTTGTGAAAAAACAGGTGTGAGCGCTCACACTATTGAGATGATTGTCGATGAAATAGAGGCAGGGCTTCAGCAGCAGGCCGTTAGGGAAATTACCAGCGAAAATATTGGCGAACGGGTACTCGCCCGTCTACAAAAGATTAGTGAAGTGGCCTACGTTCGATTTGCCTCCGTTTACCGCCAGTTCCAAGGAATTCGTGACTTTACCGAAGCCCTTAGTCAGTTAAAAGATGGTCAGATAGAAAACGAACGGTCGGATCTCAACAGCGCAAGCACTTCTCAACCGCCCTACTCTGATCGTGATGGGAGAAGTCAGCTAGCCGCTTCTAAAAAGGCTTAGCCATGCACCTACTTATTTGATAAGCACGTTACAAAATTAAGTGACTTTTATCGACTTATTGATCTATGATTAGTACTCTTGTGAAAGCACAACCTCAAAGGCTTTATTTAGCCCTTTCCCACTTATAAATTTAGTCCTGTAAATCGGCAGAGCTTTCAGACAGCTCTCAAGTCAAGACTTTACAAGCGGTGCGCGCACTGCTCCGTGCCTAGTTTCAGCTTTCATTAGCTTGAAAATTAGCGCAACGAAGAATGTGTGCTCGCGAGGTGTTCACTCGTACGCGGAGAAAACTGTAGGAAAACATCTAGTATGGCCAACCCGGATAATAAAGCAGCAGACATCGGTTTTACGCATGAGGATTTTGCGGCACTTTTAGACCAATACGACTACAATTTCAACCCTGGCGATATCGTCCCTGGCACGGTATTCAGCATTGAGCCACGGGGGGCATTGATCGATATTGGCGCAAAAACTGCGGCCTATCTCCCCATACAGGAGATGTCTATCAACCGGGTCGAGGGCGCTGAAGAAGTTTTGCAGTCTAATGAGACTCGCGAATTTTTCATCCTTACAGATGACAACGAAGATGGTCAGCTAACGCTGTCTATTCGTAGAATTGAGTATATGCGCGCCTGGGAGCGAGTACGCCAGCTTCAGCAGGAAGACGCGACCGTTCGCTCTATCGTATTCGCGACCAATAGAGGCGGTGCGCTAGTACGCATTGAGGGGTTGCGCGGATTTATTCCGGGCTCTCATATCAGCACTCGCAAGCCCAAAGAAGATTTGGTGGGCGAAGAGCTACCGCTGAAGTTTTTAGAAGTTGACGAAGAGCGTAATCGTCTTGTTCTCAGCCATCGTCGTGCGCTGGTTGAGCGGAAGATGAATGGCTTACAAGTCAGCGAAGTTGTCATCGGTACCGTTCGTGGCCTCAAGCCTTACGGTGCGTTTATTGATATTGGTGGTGTGAGCGGCTTGCTACACATCTCTGAAATCTCTCACGACCACATTGACACGCCTAACTCTGTGCTTAATGTAAACGATGAGATCAAGGTGATGATTATTGACCTTGATGCTGAGCGTGGTCGCATTTCACTTTCTACCAAGCAGCTTGAGCCTGAACCAGGTGACATGGTGAAGAACCCTGACCTAGTATACGAAAAGGCCGAAGAGATGGCTGAGCGTTACCGCGAGCAGCTGCGTCAGAAAGCCTTAGGGGAAAGCGGTGAAGCACCTTTAGAGGATGACTACACGGTGGAAGCATCGCAAGAGGAACCACAGGAAGAATCACAGGAAGCGTCTTCGCAGGAAGAATCACAGGAAGCGTCGCAAGAGGAGCTGGCAACGGCTGAGTAGACGCTGATTAACGCTTAGCTTGAACAGCTACTAATTAATAAAAAGGGGAGAGGCTTGTAAGTCTTTCCCCTTTTTATTGCTTAATTTGAAAGGGACATTAGCAAAATATGGCGACTATTCGCTGTTTGGATCAACGGTTCGAGAATATTCAGGCGGTGCTTTTTGATAAGGACGGCACGCTAGCGAACGTGGAAGAGTACCTGCGAGATCTGGGTGAGGCGCGATCGCATTGCATCAATACTCAAGTGCCTCACTTGAAAGATTTGCTGCTGACCACTTTTGGCATAGAAAAAAAAGGAATTGATCCCTCTGGACTAATGGCGGTAGGCAGTCGCTATGAGAACGAAGTCGCCGCTGCCGCATACATAGCCGCCACCGGTAAAGGATGGATAGCCTCGCTAGAAATGGCAGGTACCGCTTTTCAGAAGGCCGAAAGCTCCTTGCCGGAAAAGGTTACACAGACCCCACCGCTAGCAGGTGCAAAACAACTGTTGCAAAGACTCCAATCAGCAGAGATAACGCTAGGAATTGTCTCTGTTGATTTGCATTCAGAAGTGACCGCATTTATAGATAGGTACCAGCTTTCTGAGATTAGCTGGCATTGTGGTGCATCTTCCGACAAACCTGCAAAGACACACCCTGACTTTCTAGAGTTTGTTTGCAGAGCAATGGATATTGATCCGACAGCTACACTTATAATTGGCGATTCAGCGTCTGATTTACGATTAGCACTTCAGGGGGCATCTGGATTTATAGGGATGACCGGAGGCTGGCGAAGCCCACCATACATTAGTGTGAAAGGCCGTTCAGCCGTAGATTTGAGGATTGCTACGGTCAGTTGCCTGGATCAAGTTGAAAGTTTCGATTAGATCTATATTAATCCTTTAGATTGGTACAACTTCCCAAAGTAGTGAATACTCAAATCAAGGCAAATTGTTAACTAAAGGCGAACGGGCGACCATTTTGACTGGTCGTCTCAACTAGTCGCTTAGCTGCTGGCTAGGCTTCACTGCCGCTATTTATAGATTTTTAGGTTAAGGAGGACTGGCTATTGTCTCGTCGCTACCTGTTTACATCAGAATCGGTTACAGAGGGACATCCCGATAAGATTTGCGATCAGATCTCGGATACGATCCTGGATACTGTGCTGGCGCTAGATCCTGAGAGCCGTGTGGCTGCTGAGGTTGTAGTCAATACTGGGTTAGTAATTGTTACGGGCGAAATTTCTTCGACAGCAACGACCAACTTTGTAAAAGTTGTCCGACAGAAAATCGCTGAAATTGGCTACACTAACCCGACAAACAATGGTTTCTCAGCCGATAGCTGTTCTGTGCTGATTGCACTAGACGAGCAGTCGGCTGATATTGCGCAAGGCGTGAACCAGGCCCAAGAAACGCGCGAGCAAACTAGCGATGAGCGCTGGGATGCAATCGGCGCGGGTGATCAGGGGATTATGTTTGGCTTTGCCTGCAATGAAACCCCTGAGCTGATGCCTTTGCCTATCAGCTTGGCTCATCGCATTTCTCAAAAGCTTTCGGTTGTTAGAAAAAGCGGTGAGCTTTCCTACCTGGGCCCAGACGGGAAAACCCAGGTCACTGTTCAGTACGAAGATGGTAAACCAGTTGGCATTGACACCATCTTGGTCTCTACACAGCATACTGAGACTATTGGCGAGCTGAGCAGCAACGAAGATGTTCAAGATAGGATTAAAAAAGACCTTTGGAAAGCGGTTGTACTGCCTGCCTTTAAAGGGTTGGAATTACAGCCGACAAAGAGCACTCGCTTCCTGGTGAATCCTACGGGTAAGTTTGTGATTGGTGGCCCGCAGGGTGACTCTGGACTAACCGGTAGAAAGATTATTGTTGATACCTACGGCGGCTACTCTCGCCATGGCGGCGGCGCTTTCTCTGGTAAGGATCCTACAAAGGTAGACCGCAGTGCGGCTTATGCTTGTCGGTACGTAGCGAAAAACATCGTTGCCGCAGGGTTAGCCGATAAGTGCGAGGTCCAGCTTAGCTATGCTATTGGTGTCGCTAGGCCAACCAGTATCTTTATCGAGACCTTTGATACCGGAACAGTTTCCGATGACAAGCTGCTTGAGCTAGTAAGCGAGCACTTTGAGCTGCGCCCAGCGGGCATCATCGAAACCTTCAATCTGCGTGGCTTGCCAAAAGAGCGCGGTGGTCGCTTCTATCAGGAAATTGCCGCTTATGGTCACTTCGGTCGCGATGACCTTGACTTGCCTTGGGAGAAGACAGATAAAGCCGCAACTTTGAAAGAGGCTGCTGCTGAACGGACACCTGTGGCTGCATAGCATTTTCAATAGAGGAACTAAAAGATTCTTAACCTAAGAATCTTTTAGTTCCAATTGCTTTTAAAAGGTCTCTCAGTAATGGGGGCCTTTTGCTATGTTTTTCTAGGGGAATGGTAGGGTTTAAACAACAAGCTTTGAAATTTTTTGTATGGTACCTTTTCCGCCCTATCAACCTAAAAAACTGTCTTTGGGGCCTCTAGAAGCTGAGATTGTTAGTATCTTATGGAAGCTAGGGCCGGCCTCGGCTACCGCTGTTCATCAGCACATCTTGACGGACATTGACCGAGAGCTGACATATTCTTCGGTGTCTACAGTATTGAAGCGGCTGATTAAGAAAGGATGGGTAAGCTGCGATCGCACCAGCAGAATCCATATATGGAAGCCTCTTGTTTCCCGGCAGCAGGCTGACATTCTCAAAGCGCATGAGCAGCTACATCGCTTCCTAGCCGTTGGCAGCCCAGACATTGTGGCCGCTTTTGCTGACACTTTAGATGACGATAGCCTGGCGCAAATGGATGCGATCGCCTTAAAAATTAAAGCCGCGCGTCAGGCCAGAGAGGACTCACCGGAATCAGGCTCATGATGCATCTGAACATGATTGGGATTGCCGTTGCGATCGCCCTGATCATTCGCCTTACCAGCAGCCCTGCTGAAAAAATCGGGGTCAGCCTCACCTCACAGCTACCGTCCTGGCAAGGTCGCTGGCATCGCTCACTAATTGCCTTTGTAGTACCGCCTTTGCTGCTTTTGACCACAGCCGTTGCCGTCGTTGCAATGGGCATCAACACAGGGCATCATCATTGGGAAGGTCAAATCAGCTACGGACTAGCGCTGGGCTTTGTCGCGATCGCAGCCCTCAAATGGACACATCTATACTGGCTGTCACTTCAGACCCAGCAACAGCTAAGGCACCATCCCGTCAGCACAATTCAGGCTAATCACCGAGGCCGAGTTATAGACGTTCCTGCTGTGTTCAGTGCGCAGGTTGGACTGTGGCCATCAGAATTAATTGTTAGCAAAGGCTTACTTGCCCATTTAGATGATGAGCATCTAGCAGCCGTGCTAGCTCATGAAGCAGGGCACGAGCACTATCAAGATACCTTTTGGTTCTTTTGGCTGGGTGGGTTACGGCGGCTCACAAGCTGGCTCCCAAACACCGAAGTGCTGTGGCAAGAGCTATTACTGCTCCGAGAGATTCGCGCTGACCGCTGGGCGGCTCGCAGTGTTGATGCACTGGTGCTAGCCGAATCTTTAATGAGCGTCATTAGCGCCCCTCTGATGGCTCCAGAATCAGTATGTGCCGGCTTTAGCTGCGCCGCACCGCGCAGCCGACTCGCACAGCGCATAGATGCGTTGTTAGAAGCTGACTTACCTACAGACAATAGAGTGAGCACGTTCAAAATAGTGCCTTGGCAATGGATGGCTATTTCCTTGGCACTCACGCCACTGCTCACAATCCCTTTTCACTATTGACTGTGCAAGATCAAACGACTGGGCTTCGTATCTACACGTTCTAAATGGCCGCTCTGGCAACCGTTGCCATACCAACCACCGTAATGCCTTTTTGTTCCAGCGATCGCACGGCACTTTGAGCCGTTGCCCCTGTCGTATAAATATCGTCCACGAGCCACACACCGACCCTAGCCCTGCTGGACTGGCTGCTGGACTGATGAGCCAGTCGTTTAACAATTCTTTGCAGCGAAGTGCCTACCTCAAACACTTGATCGAGGTTTTGCTGGCGCTCTGCTAGGCCTAATTCATGCTGAGGTTTAGTTGCTCGCGATCGCACCAGTCCATCCGCCAGTAAGGGCAGCTTGCTCACCCGGCAAAACGCATCTGCAATGAGTTCTGCTTGGTTGTAACCTCTACTCTTTTGGCGACCCGCATGAAGTGGAATAGGAATTGCGTACAGGTGGTCGTAAGCTGAAAGACCCGCCTGCTGTGATAGCCAGTGTTGAGCAAGTGCCGCGCCGAGGGGACGCGCAACATCGGGGCGATCGCTATATTTCATCGCTAAGATGGCACGCTTTAGCGAACCGCCATACGCGCCCAGCGCACAAATGGATAAGTCTCCAGCCGATTGGTTAAGTGATGGAAAGGGCTTACCTTGCTGCAAAATTTGGCGCTGGCAGTCTGTGCACAAAGGAGCAGAAGAGGGGCGATCGCAAACAGAGCATCCCTGCATCAAAAATACCTTTTTCAAGGCGTTGAAACCATTTTTAGAGAGCCGCAAACTTTGACGACCACCAACCGCTATCAGATTTTTCACGGGTAGCCGCCTAAGAAGAACTGGACTGAGCTGTAACAGTGGTCGTTCTGCCATCTGGATACACCAAACACATCACATCCGAATCGGCATAGTCGTCTTGCCCAGAAGAACAAGAATCTGAACTATCGGCAATGCTACTGGTTGATGAAGTAGACGACTGAGAAGACTTAGCTGAACGCATATGGCTAACTATTTTGTAAAAAGACGAAACTCTAGAACGCCTTATCATTGTTCAAGATGTTGTCAAACTATTACGAGCGTATAAGTAGCCGACTTTTTAGGTATCACTCGGCACACCTAAAGACAATCCTAAGAGAGCGCTATAATCCTTTACGTCTTAATGCTTTTATCCGTTTTCCCATAATGTGGAGAAAAAGTTGTCAGAAGTGCTTCAAAATTGCATTACACAGGCTCAAACTCTCTTGTTCTTAACTTCATACATCAGAAAGGGGATCGCGTGAATTCACTCAAAAGCGCGCTCGTGCACAAACAATTACGCACAAATGTCTCTACGACCCCATATTATTAAGAGAAAGTAAAAGTGTTAAGACAACATAAAAGTTGAATTTGAATAAGATTGTTTTTTCTCGGCAGGATCATTGGGCGTAGAACTTCGCAGTTACGTGTATCTCGACAACCTTCAGGCTCAGCACGCCGCCTATATTGGCACTGTCTCCATTGGTTTTTTACCCCTTCCCGGCGACGCCTCGCTATGGATAGAAGTTTCTCCCGGCATCGAAATTAACCGTATTACAGACGTCGCCCTTAAGTCTGCAGTCGTTCGTCCGGGCGTTCAAGTGGTAGAACGCTTGTACGGGGTATTAGAAATTCACGGCAGCCAGGGGGAAGTCAAAGCGGCTGGTCGAGCCATTTTGGAATACTTAGGACTCAAGCAAAGCGACTCGCTCAAGCCTGAACTGATGTCTAATCAGGTTATCCGAAATCTAGATCCTCATCATGTGCAGCTCATTAACCGTACCCGCCGAGGCCAAATGATTTTGGCTGGAGAAACGCTTTACGTCATGGAGTGTCAGCCTGCTGCCTATGCCTCACTCGCCGCAAACGAAGCAGAAAAAGCAGCCTTTATCAATATTCTGCAAATCTCTGCCATTGGCAGCTTCGGCAGACTTTATCTCGGTGGCGCTGAACAAGATATTTTAGCAGCAGCACGAGCAGTTGAAGTAGCCATGAAGGCTTTGCCAGGGCGATTGGATGATGATAACGATTCAGATGAATAGCAGCAAAACACTATCACTAGCGTTGAGACTGTAAGATATAGCCTGCATTAACTCTAATTGGCCTACGCTTAAATGAGTAGCCCTCGTCTGCATCCCCATACTATTGAAGAAGTCCGTGACCGGGCCGATCTGGTTGATATCGTCTCCGAGCAGGTTGTGCTCAAAAAGCAGGGCAAGGACTTTGTAGGCCTGTGCCCCTTTCATGACGATAAGTCTCCTAGCTTTAGCGTGAGCCCTTCTAAACAGTTCTATTACTGTTTTAGCTGTGGAGCGGGTGGCAATGTCTTTAAATTCATGATGGAGCTAGGCCAGCGTTCCTTTGCCGACGTTGTGCTGGATCTGGCGAAACGCTATCAGGTTCCAGTCACTACAATGGAGCCTGCCCAGCAGCAGGAGTTGCAGCGCAAGCTCACTCTGCGCGAACAGCTATATGAAATTGTGGCGGTTGCCGCTAAGTTTTACGAACATGCCTTGTTTCAGCCGGATGGAAAGCAGGCTCTCGCCTATTTAAGAGAGGAACGCAAGCTTAGCGAGTCAATCATCAAGCACTTTTTGCTGGGCTATGCGCCGGAAGGATGGCAAACGCTCTACAGTTACCTAGTCGATCAAAAGCACTATCCCGCTAATTTAGTAGAGCAGGCGGGGCTGATTGTGCCACGCAAGGAGGGCAGTGGTTATTACGATCGGTTTCGCGATCGCCTGATGATACCCATCCACGATTCTCAAAACAGACTGATTGGATTTGGAGGCCGAGGCCTCACGGCTGATGTCAAGCCAAAGTATCTCAACTCACCTGAAACTGAGCTGTTTGACAAAGGGAAAACGCTCTATGGGCTTGATAAGGCAAAGGCTGCGATCGCCAAGCAGGATCGCGCCATTGTCGTAGAGGGATATTTTGACGTCATTGCCTTACATACAGCCGGCATCACCTGTGCTGTAGCCTCGCTGGGCACTGCGCTTAATGCGGGTCAGGTAAAACAGCTACTGCGCTACACCGAATCCAAGCAGATTATCTTCAACTTTGACGCGGATGCAGCCGGGGTAAAAGCCGCCGAGCGTGGAATTGGGGAAGTGGCAGACATGGCGTATCGAGGCGACGTACAACTGCGTATCCTCAATATCCCTGATGGCAAAGATCCCGACGATTATCTACGCGTTCACACGTCAAAGGACTATATTGCGCTGGCAGATAGCGCCCCGCTTTGGCTCGACTGGCAAATTGATAATATTGTGCGCGATCGCAACCTCAAACAGGCCGATCAGTTTCAGCAAGCCTCGCAAGCCGTCGTGAGTCTTCTGAGCGACATTGCCAATGCGGATACTCGCACGCACTATTTACGTCACTGCGCCGAAATTTTTAGCCAAGGCGACAGTCGCATCGTCCCGCTTTTAGCCGAAAATTTGCTTGCACAAGTTCGCCGTAAGCGCAGGACACCTGGTGATAAAAAGAGCAAATCTAACGATGTTCAAATTCTCAACCGCAGCTTTTTAGAAGAAGCTGAGGCCGCGCTGCTCCGCATTTATATTCACAGTCCGCAAAGTCGTCAGGCTATTGTCGATGGTTTAGACTTGCGCGACCTTGGATTTAGCTTTTCCCATCACCGTTCTCTATGGCGAATGGTTACCGAGCTGGTGCGCGTGGAGGCCGAAAATAATCCTCAGCAGGCGTCTGCTGTTGTTGCCGATGAACCCTTGCAAAGTCTGCTAGAGACACTGCGTAATTTTTCATCTGAATCGACTGGCCCGCTTTCGCTAGTACATCACCTGCTTTATCTCGAAGAGAAAACAAAGCTAGATGTGCTGCGTGAGCCTCTGGTGATTAGAGCTGCGATCGCCTGCCTGGAAAAAAATATGTGCGAAAAACGCTATCGCCTGCTGCTCAACCTGTGGTCAGACACTGATTTCTCAGCATCGCCCGAACGGCATACCGAATATCAAAAAAAGATTGTTGCCGAAAAACACCGGATCGCTGAACTAGAAAAAGAACGCAGCGTAGACTTTGCTGATTTAGCCAGCGTGCCGTGGACTCAAGGGCGATAAGCCTTTCAGTAGGCCAGGGAAACATAGAATCATCCCTATTGCTCCAGTCACTATGGTCAACCAATCCCCAAAGACCCTTCATTCCAAAGACTTTGGCAACTACGGGGAGCAGCTCGTTTGCCAATGGCTGACTCACAAAAACTGCCAGATCATTCATCGGCAATGGCACAGCCGCTTTGGCGAAATTGACATCGTTGCCAAAGGGCAAAGCGGTCAGGGTACGATGCAGTGCGAAATGCTTGCCTTCATTGAAGTAAAAACACGCAGCCAGGGAAACTGGGACGCGAATGGACTACTCGCGGTCACTCGCACCAAGCAGAGAAAGCTTCGCACCACAGCCCGCTATTTTCTTGTGCGCAATCCTCACTTCTCAGAGCTGCCCTGCCGCTTCGACATTGCGCTCGTTATCTGCGAGGCCAACCCGCCTACCAGGCAACTAAGCCTAAAAATACCCAATACCCAAAAATACCTTAGCCTACAAAGCTATATCCGCAATGCTTTCTAAAATTCGTAACAATCTTCTAGTTTGGTCACGCTAGCGTCTCAGGGCAATAGCCCAAACCCGTCACAAACTGCTCTCGAAACTCTTCAATCTCAGTGCGATCGGGCTTTCCATGCGAAACAACCGCAACTTGATAGCGGCGCATCACATCAACTGCCGACTGTCCCATTTCTAGTCCCCACAGTGCCATTCTCACCCTAATACCTGGCTCATAAGCCGTTCCAACTTCATTTAAAAAAGCTAAGAAATTTTGCTGCGCCTGTTGGCCCACACTATCGTGCAGCTTTACTTTCACGATCCAGCCGTTAATTTGATGGATAACCGTTATAAACTCAAGCGGCATCTGCTGTGTTACGCCTAGTAATCGCTCGACCACACGCAGCGTTAGGCTTGCATTCGTCAGGTAATAGATGTATTCCATTGTCCATAGTGGGTGAGTGCTACAGTCTAATAGTTTTTAAAAGGAATAGGCTGCTCTAGCAGTAACAGCCATCATCAAGAAAATATCTTACAGTTGAGCGCTCTCAAAAGCTGTTAGACACATGGCCAATAGCTGGAAACCAAGCGCTTCTTTGTTAAACAATCTGAATCTAGAAAGTCTAATGTCATTATGGCGCAGTGTTCCCCCAATTCTTCATCTTTCAGCTCAAATGCTATCAATACAGATCATCAGCTAGCCGCCTACAGCTATGTACTACCTGATTCTAGAATCGCTCAAAACCCAGTTATGCCTAGAGATAGCGCTAGGCTTCTAGTCGTGGATGGGCAGCAGTCGCACCAGCATCGCCACTTTCATAACCTTATAGATCTGTTACAGCCGGGGGATTTGCTTGTTCTTAATAATACGCGAGTTATTCCGGCTAGGCTGTTTGGAAATAAGCAAGTGGTTAGCAAATCAACGCGTGGTGAGGTAGAGCCCTCCTCTAAAATTGGAGCGGCTGTTGAGGTTTTATTGATAGAGCCAATTGTTGAAGATCGCTGGCTAGCCTTAGTCAAACCTGGAAAAAGGTTTCAGCCCGGTACAACAATTGCATTTGGAGACACTCAAAATCCAGTCATGACGGCTTTAGTAGAGTCACAAGATGAGGCCACAAACGGTCGCGTTCTTAAGCTCATGCCTCAATGCGATCGCACTATAGAAGAGCTTATCTACGAACTAGGACAAGTCCCGCTACCGCCGTACATCACGCAATCTGAGTCATTACCAGAGCAATATCAAACGGTGTTTGCTCGCAGGCAAGGGGCAATCGCAGCGCCGACCGCCGGACTTCACTTCACCAATAGACTGTTAGAGCAGCTTCAAGAAAAAGGAATACAAACTACTGAAATCACCCTACATGTAGGGATTGGAACCTTTCGCCCAGTAGAGGTCAGCGACATTGAAACGCATCAAATGCACCAAGAGCGTATTGAAGTTTCTGAAAGCACAGTTGAGAAAATTAGGCACACTAAAGCTAACGGTGGCCGAGTGATTGCTGTAGGCACTACGTCCACTCGGGCTTTAGAAGGGGTAGCCGCTATTTGTGGCGAACTTCAGCCGTACAGCGGCAAAACAGAAATCTTCATCTACCCTGGTTACCAGTGGCAGGTCATTGACGGGCTAATTACTAATTTTCATTTACCAGGATCTAGCTTACTGATGATGGTAAGTGCGTTGATTGGGCGGGAGCGGTTGATGGCGCTTTATGAGGAAGCGATCGCTCAAGAATACCGATTCTACTCATTTGGTGACGCCATGCTGATTCTGCCAGAAGCGACGCTCAGTTCTTAAGCTTGTGCAGCCAACAAAAAAGCGCCTCTCCGAAGAGAAGCGCTTTCTTTAGTAAATCCAAATCAGAACGCTAGGCGTCTGACCAAAGGATTCACACCATCAACTACGCAGCGATAGAAGGAGCAGTCAAAGCAACCGGTGCCGCTTCGCCAGCCGCCAAGTCAAGCGGGAAGTTGTGAGCATTGCGCTCGTGCATTACTTCCATACCCAAGTTGGCGCGGTTCAATACATCAGCCCAGCTACCAATCACGCGACCCTGGGAGTCGATGATCGACTGGTTGAAGTTGAATCCGTTCAGGTTGAACGCCATCGTGCTGATACCC
>JBHYED010000001.1:0-284216 GCA_051860365.1 Phormidesmis sp. | reverse complement strand
ATCGCAGCCCAGTCAACTGCTGGGTCAACATCATTTGCGGTTTAATTGCCTACTGTCATCAGCCTAAGAAACCTGGACTCCATCTAGAATGGGCGTTGCCGCCTGCGGCTTAACCCGAACTGACGTTAAAATAGAAAAAAGCCAAGCGCAGAATCAATTAGCGCTTGGCTCTTTTTTTTGGCTTTTTAGAAGCTGTGTTTTCAAGTGGTGGCTATTCTACTGCCGCAGGCCGAGAACCAACCGCATGACGATCAATCACTTTGTCTACAATGCCGTACTCCACCGCTTCTTCAGGCGACATAAAAAAGTCACGCTCGGTATCTTCTTTGATCTTTTCTAAAGGCTGGCCGGTGTGCTTAGCCATGGCTTCGTTTAGAGAGCTTTTTAGATACAGAATCTCTTTGGCCTGAATTTCAATATCAGTGGCTTGACCTTGGGCACCACCGGAAGGCTGGTGAATCATCACGCGGGCGTTGGGTAAAATCATGCGCTTGCCTTTGGTTCCTGCGCTGAGTAGAAACGCACCCATGCTGGCAGCTAAGCCCATACAAATGGTAGCCACATCAGGGCGAATGTGGTTCATGGTGTCATATAGTCCCAACCCTGCGTTGATCACACCACCAGGCGAGTTGATGTACAAATAAATGTCTTTTTCAGGGTCTTCAGCTTCTAAAAAGAGCATCTGAGCCACAATCAGATTCATAGAGTCTGAATCGACCTGCCCGTGTAGAAAGATGATGCGCTCTCTGAGCAGGCGAGAGTAGATATCGAAGGCGCGTTCACCGCGACCCGATTGCTCGATAACGGTTGGAATCATTAGAAGCTACTTAAAATCAGTTATTCGTTCACTTGATTGTACCGACTTGGCTTCACCTTTGTTGAGCTTGCTTCAGGTGTGGATAACCCGAAGGTCTTGCTTTGCTATCGTTTCGTTGGCACTAAACTTAAGCTTTATTCAGGTAGACAGTATTTATGACGCGTGTATTTTTGGCTGGGGCAAGTCGCGGTGTAGGTAGAGAAATTGCTAATCAGCTAATAGCTGCAGGGCATGAGGTGATAGCGCTGCTACGAAGTGATGAGGCGAAAGCTGAGCTGACGGCGATGGGCGTGACGGTGGTGAAAGGAGATGCTTTGGAGGGTGAGGCGATCGCTCAGCTCATACCCGAGCACACACCAGACGCGGTAATCAGCACAATTGGTGGACTTCCTAACGACGGGGGCGATCGCGCCGACTTCTTAGGCAATAAAAACCTAATTGACGGAGCCGTTGCCGCTAAGGCCAAGCGATTTATTTTAATTAGCTCAATTGGCAGCGGCGATAGCGTTCAGGCACTGCCGCCCAATGTGATCGAAACGCTGGGGCCAGTGCTGAAGGAAAAAGCGCAGGCTGAGGAGCATTTGGCCAAGAGTGGCCTAGCGTATACGGTCATTCGTCCGGGTGGACTGCTCTCTGAACCGGCGACAGGTCGGGCTGTGCTAACAGAAGATCCGACGGTGGCGGGCTCAATCCCAAGGGCAGCAGTGGCTGAACTGGCGGTGAAATGTTTGGAGAGTGATAAGGCCGTCAACAAGGTGTTTTCTGCGATTGATTTGTCAATGAAGCGAAGCGATAAGGCGTTTAAGGTGGTTGAGCTTTAGTCGAGTGGCTTAATCCAGTTCTTTTCAATGGCCCAGTCCAACGTGTAGCGTGCGGCGGCAAACCAGAGGAAGCTTTCGCCTGTGATAAGCAGCCATAGGTGGAGGGCGAAGGTGTCCGTCCAGAGGGCTTCTATTTGGGCAAGCGATCGCACAAACGCAAACGCTCCGACCGCCCCACTACCCAAATGCAAATTGTCATCTTGCCGCACAATATAGCGGTATGTCACCCCAAAGAAAAACCCAGAACAGATAGCCACCGCTAAATTTACTAGCCACTCAACCAGCGTGCTCGCAATCGGTAGTGCAATAGCCTGAACGCTATCGCTATCAGCAAATATTACGTTAACAGTAATCAAAACGGCCCAGGCTAATCCGGACGCAATCATAACGGCTCCGGCCCCTAAAAGCCCAGCCCTAACGGACTCCATTCGCATCTCGGCGATAGATATCTCTGACTGACTATTCTGGGTACCAACTTCTAATCCGCTCACTCTGTTCTAACGCCTCTACCGACTAAACTTTTTACCATAACTGTGTACACCGTCTGGCTTTACCGTATGATAGAGCTGAAGACTTCGACGCTTTAATTATGGATATTTTGACTTTAGGCTGGATTTCGCTACTGGGCTGCTTCACCTTTTCTATCTCCATGGTAATTTGGGGTCGCAACGGTTTTTAAGGTCTTTTGAGACGTTAGCTAGACCGAGATAGTTGTCGAGTTTTGAGTGTCTAAATTTTGGGATTGGGGCTTTGAGTTCTTTCTTTACCTCTTTTTCTGAGGCTACTGTAGAAAGTCAGTTGCTAAGTGTTTTGGCAGTGCTGGCTTTCTTGTTGCTCATTGTGGTGACCGTTGGCGTTGGCTACTTAACGGCTGTAGAGTGGCGCGATCGCCGCAGACGCGGTAGAGAAATTGACGCGCTACCCGCTAACCTGAGAGGGAACCGCAAAAAGTAGCCAATAAGTAAGTCATCACCCGAGTCAGCATCTGTGAATCAAAAGCCCAAGCTTGTTCCCAAATCCGAACGAACCCAAGGTCGCCCGCGCAATAAAAAGCCAGCCTCTACGGCAGCGGGAAAAACCTCCAGGCAAATAGCTTTTGAAGCGCTCCGAGCTATTGACCGGGGCGCTTTTGCTGATGTGGTGCTAGATCGCAAGCTGAGTGAGTCGGACTTGAGCGGACAAGATAAGGGCTTGGTGACTGAGCTGGTGTATGGCACGGTTCGGCGTCGGCGAACCTTAGATACACTCATTGGTCAGCTTGGCGATCGCGCTGCTGGTAAGCAGCAGGCCGACCTACTTCAGATTCTAAGAATAGGCTTTTATCAGCTTCGCTATCTTTCGCATGTTCCTGATCACGCGGTGGTTGATACGACAGTTCAGCTTGCAAAATCGCAGCGTCTCGGCAAGCTCAGCGGCGTTGTAAATGGCATGCTGCGCGAGTACATTCGACGCAGCGACGCTGACCCTGGCACCGATCCGATTGAGCTACCGAACAATCCGACTCAGCAACTTGGCATTCTACACAGCTACCCAAACTGGATTGTGCGCGTGTGGCAATCAATGCTGCCTGATGAGGAAGTTTCTCAGCTATGCGAATGGTTTAATCAGCCGCCTGCGCTTGATTTGCGAATTAACTTAAAGCGTCATTCTTTGGATGAGGCGATAGAGATATTTAAGGCCGCAGAGATTGAGGTTGAGCCGGTGGCTGCGGTGCCTTCAGCACTAAGAGTTAAAGGGCGGCATGGGTCGGTTACTGCGCTCCCTGGATATTCTGAAGGCTGGTGGGCAGTGCAGGATAGTAGCGCTCAGCTTGTTGGGTATTTGCTCGACCCGCAGCCAGGAGAAACGGTGATCGATGCCTGCGGTGCGCCTGGTGGAAAAAGCTTGCACGCTGCTGAGCTGATGGGTGATGAGGGAATGGTTTGGAGTTGCGATCGCACCGCATCCCGCACTAAAAAAATCCAACAAAACATTGACCGCTTAGGCTCAACTATTGTCCGCCCGCTCATGTGCGACAGCCGCGACCAGGCTGCCTTTTTCGGCAAAGCTGACCGAGTATTGCTTGACGTTCCTTGCTCAGGCTTAGGCACTTTGAACCGCCATGCCGATGCTCGCTGGCGACAAACACCTGAAAGTGTAGAAGGGCTCGTGACTTTGCAAAGAGAGCTATTGAGCCACGCTTCTACCTGGGTAAAGCCGGGTGGCGTGATGGTGTATTCAACTTGTACGCTGCATCCGGCTGAGAATGAAGAACAGATTCAGTGGTTTTTGAGCGAGCATGAAGACTGGGAAATACAGCCGCCTGACTCAGAGTTTGGATTACCTGCAACGGCAGAAGGCTGGATAAAAGTGTGGCCACACCAGCAGCATATGGATGGCTTTTTTATGGTGAAGCTAGTAGCACAGCCTTAGGACTCATTTCTGAACAGTGCTTTTCAGCCCAATCTCCTAGTCCTAATTTTCCAGCAGCTACTTTTCCTAGCTTATAAGTGCCAAAAGCGACAGCTCCAGTACCGCCGACCAGCAGCGTTCCCATCACAATTGGGCCACCAACGGCTGCGGTAACAACGGAGGTTGCGGCGGCTCCTACTGCATGACTACCCATAAACCCAGCAACTGCGGTTGTTAGTCCGCCTAGTCCTAGATGAGAGACTGCGGCAGCGATACCCGCATAGCCTGTTAATGTTCCTGCACCAGCAGTGGCGGCAGCGGTTACTGCATTCGTTACAACAAAAGCAGCATCAGCACTTTTTGCGAGTGTTGACCAAGCTGTAGAGTCTGCGTCGAGATAGGCACTGCATACCTTTTCTGGTGATGCGCTCAAAAACTTGTTGGCTTTTTGGATAAGTTTTTTGTCAGATAATATTTCGCGGATCTGTTCTGTTCGTGATGGGTGAAGATCGGTAGAGGCGATCGCAGGCGATGGAGAAACTAATCCCACAGAGATAGCAAACGTCAAAACTGCAAGGAATGTAGAAAAACTTCTCCGGAACCACTTAAGCTCAAACTTCATATGACAAATACCAAAATCAATTCACCTACAGAATTCCCATAGCGGTGATTTTTTTGGTTCAGCTTATCTACTGGAGTTTAGACAAAAAATGTTGGAAGAGCGATCGCTTAGAGCGCATCGAAGATGAAGGCTAAAAAGCAGATCGCTCAATAGGCGAAACTGAGAGCACACTACCGCTCTCAATCCCCTATGGAAAGCTTCACTGATTTACAGAGATTTCGCAAGCGCGCCTATACCCTGCTAGGGAACGGCCGCGACAGCCTGTTCGATTTGGCCGATGCGGTGCTCACCAGCCGCAGCATGACGAGCTTTGCGGAACTATCGTTATTGCCAGTGTTTCGTCGAGCTTGGCAAAGTCTGTACAAAGTCTTAGTGCGCAGCCAACCGCCCGAGGGCAAGTTGATGCGCCTGTACAGCGGCTATTTACCAAAGCCAGCCGTCGGGAGACAGCTACTGCTGGCCGGAGACCATACGGCTTGGCCGAGAGTTTGGTCACCGACGCTAAGAGAGCGAACCTATGAACACCAGCCCCAAAGCCACCCAGACGATAGTGCCGTGACAGTAGGTCAAGGCTATAGCAGTTTAGTGTGCGTGCCTGAGGCTTCGGGCAGTTGGGCGCTACCGCTGCTGCATGAGCGCATTACCAGCTTTGAAACGCCGATAGAAAAAGCGGCCCAACAGCTTAAGCAAGTGTGCGAAGTGGTCAACAGTCGTCCCCTTTCTCTATGGGATTCAGAATATGGCTGTGCCTCATTTGTGAACCAGACCGCTCAGATTGCCTGCGACAAACTAATGCGCTTACGTCCAAATCGTGTGCTTTATGGCCCTCCCGAACCTTACAGTGGACGAGGTCGTCCGGCCAAGCATGGATCAAAATTCACCCTGAAAGACCGTGATACTTGGTGGGAGAGTGAGCAACAACAAAACGTCAGTGATGACAAATTGGGTCAGCTCAGGTTGAGTCAATGGTCAGCCGTTCATTTTAAGCAGAGTGCCGACCATGAAATGACCTTGATTCTCGTAGAACGATTAGATGCGACGGGTCAACTTCGACATCAGCCTCTCTGGCTCGTTTGGATAGGAGAAACCCTCCCCAGCCTAGACTCGCTCTGGCAACTCTACTTGAGAAGATTTGCGATTGAACACTGGTATCGCTTCCTTAAGCAGAGACTGCACTGGTGCCTGCCGCACTTGGGTAGCGCTGCCCAAACCCAGGCATGGAGTACGCTGATGCCGCTCATGAGTTGGCAGCTATGGCTGGACAGAAGCGAGAGCCCCGACCAGCCGCTACCCTGGCAAAAACCTCTGTCTAATCAGACCCCAGGACGGGTCGCGAATGCCTTTGCCAACATTTTGATTAGGATTGGTTCTCCTGCTAATGAGCCCAAACCTCGCGGAAAATCGCCGGGATGGCCAACCGGCAGAGCCAGAACACCTCGACCCCGATTCCCCACCGTCAAAAAGTCCTATTCCAAACCTAAGCCGATGCCCGACAGAACCGCATAGTACTTACTTTTGACGCTTTCACTAAGAGCTAGCCAACCAATTCGGCTAGTTCCATTTTCGTATAGGGTTACAACAGCTTTTGTCTAAACTCCAGTTATCTACTGAATAGTGGTAGCTGCTGCTGTTTTCTAACGATTTAATGGCAGTAGGCTGTATCAATGGTGTGGATTGGCAGATAGCGGCGCAGCGATGCCCTGGTCAAAAAGAATCTTCATTAGCTAGTGGTTTTCGCTAGCATTGCCAGCTCATAATCTAAAAGCGCTTCTACTTGTGCTCGGGTTACGCCTGGAAACCATTCTAGAAATTGATCGATTGAAGCCCCATCTTTGAGGTTTTCAAAAAAGGCCGAGACAGGAACTCGCGTCCCTCTAAATAGCCATGCACCACTAACCTTGTCAGGCTGGCGCTCTAGCATATTTAAATCGTTATAGCTTTCCATAAATTTCAGCTTTTGATAACAACTCTTCCATCCACTGCCTAGAGCCAAGCTGTCCGCGCATTAAGGCAGCAATTTCAAAGCATTGCTCAATATCAGAAAACTCTATAACTTCCTTGTGCGGCCATAGCCGGACGTTAACTAGCTGCTCATTCGTTGGCGGTGAAATATTTTGCCAGCCGCTAGCTGTTTTCTCCTGCATCTGTAGCGAATCAACTGGCCAGCGATAGAGAGCCCCTGTATTGAATTTTATTTCCAGCTCTCGGCTTTGTGGCAGATAGCGAGCTGCCAATGGTTCAACACCTTTTTCTATACTGGGTATCGCTTGTGTTGTTAAAGTCATTGTCGTTCTCTCCACTCTGCTTTTAATTCCTGCAAGTTATCATTCGCTAAGCGTAGTGCTTTCTTCTTAAGCTTTGGATCTTTGGCGGCGCGCTTGTTTTCTTCACCCTTCATCAGCGTAGCCTCATCACCTGATATATCAATTTTGGTCGCAAAATCGCCTTTTTCAACGTGAACATGACTGGGCTCGTGGTCATTCGGTGGCATGAAGAATCGAAAGCCTCCAATTGTTAAAACGTTACCCACAGCCTTTTCCTTTTATTATATTTGCCTATTAGCTTCCTGCATTCCGATGCCGAGTACAGGCTAGTACTTATGATTTTCGCCGCTTTAGACCGCAGAACCAACTGAAGAAATTAGGATCATTCTCCATTGCTGCCGCCTCTGCCTGAGTTTGTTTGGCCATATCGTAATACCACTGGCAGTAGGCGTCCTCAACCTGTCGTTTTTCCACCTCCGTCCGAAAGTCTTGGGCGGCTTGCTGTAGCTGTAGCGATTCTTCTATCCACTGAAGCTCCGCTGTTGATTTGGGCAGCAAATAGTGAAACATGCGAGGGCGTTCTTGGGTGGGTGGCTATCGTCCATCGTATCGGTTACACCCAGCCGCGTAGGCGATATATTATAAAACCCATATATTCTTTGAGGGCGCGGGTAAATCGGGCGATCGCCTCCGAGTCTGGCAGCAAAGAAAGTATTCGCCCCTCCCAGGTAGAAGTCACGTTTTTATAGGCATCCGTCGGCACTAAATAATCCGTCGGTGCTGGAATCACATTAATTTCAAGCTTTTTAAAAATGGCGATCGCGCGAGGCATATGAATGGCCGACGTTACCAGCAGCACCGACCCAATCGACTGCTTGTCTAATATCTTTTTCACGTTCACGGCGTTTTGCCGCGTGTTAAGTGACTCGCCCTCCAGCACAATGGCTGATTCTGGCACGTTCATTGCCATTGCAAATTGCTTCATATCATCAGCTTCACTGGTGCCGCTGTCGCCACGCCAGGAAACACGTCCGCCGCTGAGAATGAGTTTTGGGGCTCGCGCCTGGTTGTAAAGGCGGGCTCCGTAAAGGATGCGATCGCCTGCCTCAAGCACCTCAACCCAAGGACGCGGCGCTGAAGCTGGAGCCGTCGCGCCACCTAACACTACAATCGCATCGGCTGTCGGCATGGGATCTAATGGGAAGTAGCGCCACTCTAAGGTGCTGACGAGCTTGTTGCTGATGATGGGGTTGCTAGTGGAAAAAAGAATGAAAAGGGAGAGTGCGATCGCCCAAGTAGCCCGCCCAGGATGCTTCCATATCCACACCAAGCCCAGCGCCATCAGCAAACAGCTAAGACCCAACGGGTAAACAAAAATCGGCAGCAGCTTAGACAGAAAAAACATACACGCTCAACTAGACCAGTGGCCTACCTTAGCCGTCTATGCCGAGCCCGTCTAGTTCTGGCCATATATCGCTCCCTAGACTTATTGGGCCTAAAGAAAGGCAAATCCCACCTAGAAGATGACTCAGGCACAAACGTCTCCGGTGGCTCAAGACTATCTACCGGGGGCCGGTTTCTAGCATCCCCTTCAGGATCAGACGGTGCGCCGCCTTTCACCTGCCACCACGCCGTCGCAATCCCACCCGAAAGCCCACCAATCGCACCAAATACGATACTAAAGGGCACCGGATATCCTAACAGCGCAAACACCAGTAGAAAGATCAGCCAGATCTGTAACGTTGCTGGAATGATTAAATCAGCCAAAGCACCTAGTCCATTTCAATTCTCAGTTCTCAAGTGCCTTTAATATAGCCCGAAGCCACAGGAGCTGATTTTGAAGTGACAAATTTTTGAGCCGCGCTACTACCTAAATACATCAGTCAACTGCTGCTGAACGTCAGCGATGCTGCGCGTGGTATCTACAATTTTCACTACAGCCTCGTCTCCAAAAGGCTCCATAGACTGTTTCGCCAAAATATCAGCCGTCGCATCCGCAATATCTTCCGTACGCGCGGTCACCCGTTTTCTAAGCACTTCAATCGGTGCGGTGCAGTGCAAAAACGTGAGCGAAATACCCCGCTCCTGAGCGGTTTCAATCGCCTCTGCTCGCTTTGCCTGTCGGTCAAACTTGGCGTCCAAAATGACTCGATATCCTAAGCCCGCTAGCTCAACTCCTAGCTCAATCAGTCTCGTGTATGTCTTGTTGCTCATCTCAGGTGTATAAATCTCATCACCTGCTTTTTCGTGTATCGGCACACCTGCCAGATGCTTGCGAACAGCATCTGAGCGCAGACGAATCGCGCCAGCTTGAACAGCTAAATGCTGGGCTGTCGTACTTTTTCCTGAGCCCGACAGCCCGACCATTGCGACTAAGCTACCTTTTTTTTTTTGAACGTAAGACCAGGCTAGCGTGTAGTACTTAGCGGCTTTGTCATGCGCCGCTTTCTTATCAGCTTCGGGTACAGATGGATCGCCCAGCATGAATGAATTGACCTTTCCACGCACATAAGACTGACGACTCACGTATAAAGGCAAAATCTCTAGACCTTCGTAATCGCCCGTTTCTTCAACATACTGATTCAAGAAAACTTTGCTGAGGTCGCTACGGCCTGCCAGCTCCAAATCCATCACGATGAAGGCTACATCGTACATGGTGTCGACGAAGCGGAAGGGCTCATTGAATTCAATACAGTCGAATAGATAGATTTGATCTTCCCATTCGCAAATGTTGCCGAGGTGCAGGTCGCCGTGACAGGCGCGGATGCGGTCTTGATCGAGGCGCTTTTGAAAAAGGGCTGCTTGGGTTTCAAAAAAGTTATCTGTGTAAGCCTTTGTTTCGTCGAACTGTTTTTGAGTTTGAGGCTTCGTGATGTCATCTCCGCCCGTAAAGCCTACCGTCTGCTCGTAGTTTTCATCAAAGGCCTCACGAATGGCCGGAATTGTGCCGAAGCTGCGGATGTGCTCATTGGTTTCTGTCTTGCTGTGAAACTGCGCCACTGTCGTCGCTAGCTGTCGTACTTTTTCCTCGTCAATCAGGCCTCGCTCAAACTGATTGCTCAGCATTGCCGACTGTGGAAACTGGCGCATCTTAACGGCATACTCAACGACTTCGCCGCTGCCGTCGATTGCGAACTTATCATCGTCCTGAGTGAGCGGTACAACGTCTAAATACAAGCTGCCAGCACCACGCTGATTCAATCGAATTTCTTCTTCGCAAAAGTGCTTTCGCTTTTCCAGGGTGGAATAGTCTAAAAAGCCGAAATTGACAGACTTTTTGAGCTTGTAAACGTAGTCGCCTGTGAGCAGCACCTGAGATACGTGTGTTTGCATGAACTGAATCGGTTCGGTGACCAGATGCGGATAAAAATCCGGCTTGAGCATTTGCTGAATGATGGCCGGAAGTGCAGAGTCAGTCATGGCGAGAAGTGTAAGGTGTAGAACGCAGCGGGATAAGCCCAGCTATTATGCCAGCTCGTGAGGGCAAGCCCTTATATATAAATTGGATAGGAATCTATGCACAAAAAAAGCTAGGAACTTATGGCTCCCAGCTCTTTTGGCTATCTAAATCAAAGCTGCGATGCTATGAAGCGGCTTCGGCCTCAGTTTCTTCACCTTCGACTACGGGTGCTGCTTCAGCTTCGGCTGCGGCTGCATCTTCCTCTTCAAGCGTAGTTGTTCGAGGTGCCAACACAGAAACCACTAGAAGCTTGTCGTCAGCGGCAATGGAGGTGCCTTTGGGTAGCGTGATTTCGCCAACGTGCAGTGCGTCACCAATATCCATGCCAGAAACGTCTACGTCTAGTGACTGAGGAATCGCATCCGGTGGGCACTTGAGCTGAACTTCGGTGATTACCATGTCTAGCGTGCCGCCTTTGTTCTCAACGCCAATAGCGGTGCCGACAAAGTTGATAGGCATACTGACTTCAATCTCTTTTTGGGATGCAATAGAGAAGAAGCTGAGGTGATGAATTTTATTTTTCCACGGGTGCTTTTGCACTTCACGTAAAATAACTTTGCCGCTCCAGGGCATGTCGGGCACGTTGACGGTGATGACCGACTTGTTGACGGTGGCGTGGCGCAGAAGCGCTTCTGCGTCGTAGTTGCTGAGCTTGAGTGCTACGGCTTCAGTGCCTTCGTGGCCGTAGAGTACGGCAGGCAAAGTGCCTTCGCGGCGGAGTTTTTTAGGTTTTTCGTCCGAGGCACGCTGGGTGCAGTCAATCTTTAGATCCATGAGAGTTACTAGGGTGGTTCAGTCAAAAACAGTTTTGCCAGCGGGTGCCTTCGGAGCAGGCTAGCAGGCCCAAATAATTTAAGGTATTAGGCCCGGAGATCGATTGTACCTGATTGGGGAGGGTGTTCAACCTTGGCTTCCAAAAGCACTGGTATGTTCTTTAAGCAGCGCCCGCTTGGGCCCATGAATGGGGTCTTCTACGATGATGGTTTGATCGCGACCTGGGCCTAAAGACACAATTGCAATCGGGGCTTCAGTCAGCTTTGCTAAAAATTCTAAATAGTCTAGTGCGGCTTTGGGTAAGTCTTCGAGCGTGCGGCATTTTTCGGTAGAGGTTTTCCAGCCGGGGAGCTTTTCGTAGATGGGTTGGCAGCGACCAAATTGGCGGGCGCTGGTAGGCATTTCGGTGATGCGATCGCCATCCAGTTCATAGGCCACACACACCTTAATCTCATCCAAGTTATCCAGCACGTCTAGCTTGGTAATCGCCAAACAATCCAAGCCATTAATCCGCACGGCATAGCGGCTAACCACACCGTCAAACCAGCCGCAGCGGCGACGGCGACCCGTCGTAGTGCCAAATTCCGCGCCGACTTCACAGATCATATTGCCGACTTCATCATCTAGCTCAGTTGGGAAGGGGCCTTCGCCAACGCGAGTGGTGTAGGCTTTGGCCACGCCGATGACGCGGTCAATGGTGGTAGGGCCGACGCCTGAGCCAATGCAGGCTCCTCCGGCGACGGGGTTTGAGGAGGTGACGTAAGGGTAGGTGCCGTGATCGAGGTCTAAGAGGGTGCCCTGTGCGCCTTCAAAAAGGATGTTCTTTTTTTGTTGGTGGGCTTTGTAAATTTGGAGGGAGCTATCGGTGATGTGTGATCGCAGCCTGTCCGCATACGCCACGTACTCATCCAGCACATCTTTATAATTCAGCGGCTTAAGATCATAAAGCTTCTCAAGCACCACGTTTTTATAGTCAATCGTCCACTCCAACAGCTCAGAGAACGCATCCGTATCCATCATGTCAATGACGCGAATACCGGTACGCTCTGACTTATCCGCGTAAGTCGGGCCAATGCCGCGCTTGGTGGTACCGATTTTTTTATTACCGCGCCGCTCCTCAGCGGCCTGATCGATCATGCGGTGATAGGGCATGGTCACATGCGCACTTTGAGAAATAAATAGATTTTCAGAAGAAACGTTTAGCGCTTCCACTTGATCTAGCTCAGCAATAAGTTCTTTCGGGTCTATCACCGTGCCGCTACCGATTATGCATTCGGTTTTGGGGTAGAGAATACCTGAGGGAATCAGGTGCAATTTAAAGGTCTGGTCTTCGACGACAACGGTGTGGCCAGCATTGACGCCGCCCTGATATCGCACAACCACATCTGCTGATTTACTCAACAAATCTGTGATTTTGCCTTTACCTTCATCGCCCCATTGAGCGCCGATAACAATAACGTTAGCCAAGGGAATACATCGCTAGGGTTCAATTCAAACAACCATTATCACCAAGTGCTGATCGAAGTGTCAACAACAAAAATTGAAGCGTTGGGGCGAATTCAGGGCAATTTGTCAGCGAATTCTGTATTTAATGAGGGGACTTCCCCCTCCCTTTTAAAAATCTTAGTTATGCTGTAGAAATAACTAAATTAAGTTTTTTTACGCTTTCTCCCATTAACAAGTTCTGACACTAGGGCATTCCCCTTTACAAACCAAACAAGCGAATTCTTTTTCTCACATACGTTGCTTAAGCAGGCTTACTTCTAAAAGATAAGCCCAAGCTCCGTCTAACTTGCTTTTACTAACGATTTCCAATTGGAGGGTTTCACGATGAGTTTATACGCAGAGCTGCACCGGCATCTTGGTGGTTCCGTGGTTCCTCGGGTGCTATGGCGCTACTTTGAGCGTAACCGCCCTGATATCTCAGATAAATTTGATGGTTACGCTGCCTTTGAGCAGTTTTACACGCAGCCCAAAGATACGCTCGAAGAGTATTTAGAACTGCACACGCTCGTTGAAAGCGTGCAAACAAAAGAAGCGCTTCCTTACTTTATCTATCGGCTCATTCGAGGGGCTTACGTTTTCGAGAATTTGGCTTACTTGGAGCTGCGCTACACGCCGTTTTATCGCACGCCCTCGCGCCTCAGCGATACCCAAAGAATTGACGCGATGGCGGAAATTATTGAGGTTGTAGGCCGCGCTAGCCACCAGAGTGAGTATCCCGTCATTACAAAGCAAATCCTTTGTTTGCACTCGCGGCTGCCTTACGAAATTAATCGCGCCACCTTAGAGCTAGCGGCTCAATACCCTGAGTATGTGTGCGGCATTGATATTGCAGGGGGCGATGCTGCTTATAATTTGGATGAAATAAAGCGCCTGTATGCTCACGCTCAAAGCCTAGGATTGAACACAACCGGCCATTTGTATGAGACTAAGGACGGTTGCTATCCTGAGCTGCTGCCTTATTTAATGCGGATTGGTCACGGTATTCAGATTCCTTTGCACTATCCTGAGCTGTTGAAGGATGTAGCGGCGCGGGGTCAGTGCTTAGAGGTCTGTCCGACGACTTACTTACAGACAGGCACACTAGAGGAAATTGGCCAGCTTAAGATGGTATTTAAGCGCTGCTTTGACGCGGGCGTAGATATTGCGATTTGTACGGATAACGCAGGGTTGCACAATGTGCGGCTGCCGTTTGAGTATGAGAATTTGTTAACGCACGATGTGATTGGTTTTGATGAATTGCGGGCCTGTCAGGCGTCGGCTTTTCGCCACTCGTTTGCTTGGCCGCATAAGGAACAGCCTGCGTCGTTGATTTCTAGCTTGTTGGGTGAGAGAAGAGATCGCGAAAGCCTAGAGTCTGTAAGCCTGTAGCGGCATAGGTATTCGACTTTGAAGCCATAAGCTGAAAAGCGAACAAAGAGCTTATGCGTAGTGCCATGTCCGCTTTTTGCATACTTGAAGCAATCGCGGTTCACTCTTCAATGGATGCGTTCATTCGACTGAGCACTTTGTCGCGGAAGGTGGTGTCTTGGCTTGCGAGTCCGAGCATTTGCATATACTCCGGCATGGTCAGGCCGCTGCCTTCAATGAGCCTGACAGCATCTGCTTCAATCGCCTGCTGCACTTTAACCGCCTCGGCACTAGTTTCAGCAGCGGGTAGCTCGGGTTCTCTGTCGCTCAATAGCTTAAGTACTTGCAAATAAGCCAGCGCAAATTGATCGACCTTATCAGCCGCAATGTCAGACCCATCCGTTAGGGGGGCGATATTTTCAACGGTCGGTTGCAAGCGCGTATCGTCGGCAAAACTTATGGAGGGGAAGGCGATCGCCCCCATCAAACCACTGATGGTACAAACCGCACTAACGAGCACAAAAACCTGAACGCGCCTCATGCAGTTACGCCACTTGACTTCTAAACGGCGTATTTGAGAAGCGAACATTCTATTAAGAGTGTCAATATTCAGCATTGATTTTGTTAGATTGATTACACTAAGCATAATTACAGATTAAACGCTCATGCTCGGCAGTAGCCCCTCTCATTCCCATGTCAAATCTGATCGCCAGATTACAGAGCAGAAAACAGTGACATTGGATCAATCTAAGCCTTTAAGTGAGCAGCACACAGAAGATTTGGCGCAGCAATCGCTATCTAAGCGAGAGCTGCAAATTGTGGAGTTAGTATCCGCAGGCCTGACCAATCAAGAAATTTCAAACGAGTTAGATATTAGCAAGCGTACCGTCGATAATCATGTAAGCAACGTGCTTAACAAAACAGCAACGGGCAATCGCGTGGCTTTAGTTCGTTGGGCGTTGCAGTCAGGTAAGGTGTGCATTGACGAGCTTAACTGCTGTCACTTGCCCGACGCCTAGCCCCTGATACATCAGGTTTAATTTTCTCATGAGCAGCATTCAAGCCATTCGTGGCACCCGCGACATTTTGCCTTCCGAATCTCCTTTGTGGGAAGTGATAGAAGGTTTGGCCAGAGGTGCGCTTAACAGGTCTGCTTACCGAGAAATTCGGACGCCTATTTTTGAACAGACGGAGCTGTTTGCTCGTGGCATTGGGGAGGCGACTGATGCGGTTGGCAAGGAGATGTATAGCTTTGAGGATCGCGGCGGGCGCTCGATTGCGCTGCGGCCTGAGATTACGGCTGGATTAGTCAGGGCGTTTATTCAAAACAAGCTGTATGCGCTCGGTGGCGTGCAGCGGCTGTGGCACATTGGCCCTGCGTTTCGGTATGAAAGGCCTCAGGCGGGTCGGCAGCGGCAGTTTCATCAGCTAGATGTGGAGATTTTGGGCAGCCGCGATCCTCGGGCGGATGTTGAGGTTATTGCGATCGCTACTCAAATTCTCAATTCCCTAGGTCTCAAAGCCCTTTCTCTAGATCTCAACTCTGTCGGCAGCGGGGAAGATCGCCAGCAATACCGCGATGCCCTCGTCAGCTACTTCACCCCTTTTAAAGATGAGCTAGACGAAGATTCGCAAAATCGCCTCACCCGTAATCCGCTCCGCATTTTAGACAGTAAAGACAAGCGCACCCAGGAAATCGTCGTCGATGCGCCGAGCCTGTTAGATTTTTTAAGCGAAGATTCTCAGCGTCACTTTGATGGCGTACAGCAGCACCTCACGAACCTAGGTATTCCTTTTAATATCAATCCTCGCTTAGTACGCGGCTTAGATTACTACACGCACACTGCTTTTGAAATTCAGTCTTCTGACCTGGGCGCACAGGCAACAGTTTGTGGTGGCGGTCGCTATGATGGCTTAGTTTCTCAGCTAGGCGGGCCAGATACGCCCGCTATCGGCTTTGGTATGGGCCTAGAGCGCCTAATTATTCTGCTAGAGCAAATGGATCGCTACAGCACAATTCCTGAGCTAGATGTGTATTTGATTTCTCGTGGTGAGAAGGCCGAGTTTCAGTCGGCGGTGCTAGCTGATAAGCTGCGAAAGCAAGGCTATTCAGTAGAAGTTGATTTGAGTGGAAGTGCTTTTGGTAAGCAGTTTAAGCGGGCTGATCGCAGCGGTGCCATGATTGGGCTGATTCTGGGTGAGGCTGAGGCTGAGGCTGAAAAAGTTCAGCTCAAATGGCTAGCTTCTGGCGATCAGTCAGAGCTGACGCAGGCTGATTTGTTTGAGCAGGCAGCGGAGATTAAAGCGCAAATTGATCGCAAGCGCGCTGAGTCGTTTTAGACGTTTTGATCTTCCAGATGTAGAAGGAAGCTCATAAGTTCTTCGTCTGTGAGCTGTTGGCGCGATCGCTTGCCATACGTACTTTCTAAATACTCTCGCCCCTGAGCGCTTGTCCAGCCCAGCCGCGTCAGCTCCACATCCGTTTGTGCAATCACATCTGAAAGATCGACTGGGTTGGCGCTGGTATTGAAGCTTTCCAAAGCAATCGTAGCCGCAGAAGGCCTAGCTGGCGGTGCTGCTGCGATAGGACTATCTGCGATCGCAGCAATCGGTGGGCCTAAGTCTTCCTCTTCTGCCGGTAGCGCTGAGTCTTCTAACGGCAGCGTAGGTGCTTCTTCTACAAACTCCTCTGATGACCTATCGCTGATGGCTGTTGTAGCAACTACGGGCGCTGGTTCTGCGGCTTTTGTCTGTTTAGAACCGTTCGTGACGTTGATAGCAGCAGGTGCGACTGTGTGAGGGTCGTCGGTGTGTTGTGTCGTTTTATCTGGTGTGTTTGAATCGTTGACGACGAGTGCTGCGATCGCGCGTTCCCGTGCCTTATCCTCAGCAATCTGCACATCTGCACTCGCCGCGAATCCAGTTGCCAGCGTTTCACCGGCTTGCTCAATGCTGGTGCGCACCACATATTGCCCATCTTGAATGGTGACCAAATCCGAAATAAGACGGCCTTCTGGGTACTGAGATCTAAAGGCAGTAAGGGAAGAGGTCACAGGCACAAGCTATAAAAGAGCAGTTCAACCAAAGGTAAAGAAAATAGCCTTTGGCTTTCGATCTATTCTAAATAGGGGAGGGCTCTCGTGCCCTATCTTGCTAATAATCAAAAGGGCTATATTAAACCGCCCGTTCTCTAGAGTCCAGACATGCTAGACCGCCTGCTTGATATGTCTCCTACGTTAGGAGGCGATACCTTACTGCTACTGCCTGTGCTGATTCTGCTAGAGCTGGTGCTCTCGGCGGATAATGCGATCGCGCTAGCTGCGATCGCACAAGGCCTGAAAACTGAAGAGCTGCAAAAAAAAGCGCTCAACATAGGTTTAGTCCTTGCCTTCATCCTGCGCGTGGCGCTTATTTTGGCCGCGAGCTGGGTGTTGAAATACTGGCAGTTTGAAGTGGCAGGCGCGTTGTATTTGCTATGGCTGGTGTATCAGCACTTTATGACGGGTAATGGTGAAGATGGTGAGAGCGGGCCAAAGTTTGGCAGCTTGTGGCAGGCAGTGCCGACGATTGCACTGACGGATATTGCTTTTTCTTTAGATAGTGTGACGACTGCGATCGCCCTTTCAAAAGATGTCTTCATCGTCCTCCTCGGCGGCACCATCGGCATCATCGCTCTGCGATTCATGGCGGGCCTATTCATCCGCTGGCTAGAAATATATGTTCACTTAGAAGATGCGGGTTTTATTACTGTTGCACTTGTCGGTATTCGCCTGCTTGTGCGGGTTATCAACCCCGAGTGGGTTCCCCCTGAGTGGATTATGGTCAGCCTTATCTTCGGCTTATTCGCCTGGGGCTTCTCTAAAAAAGTGAGTGATGAAGACGACACCGTAACGATTCCTGATTTGTCATCTGCGGTGGCTGAACCTGAGTCTGATCAAGAACCTCTCGTAATTGCCGGTGATGACAAGCTTTCTGAAAAGGTCTAATTCATCCGCGTGAACGGCAGCGATCGCACGTCCCACACTTCATTCCTTTGGCCTCATGCTCAAATCCAAACGCCTCTAGCAATACCTGCCACCGACAGCGCCGAGTAAACAGATAGCGCTTCATGACGGCAATAGAGGATGGCTGCTTTTCAAGCTTGGTTTGTGTTGGCGAAGCCTCTCCATGGGAGAATCGCTTCTGTACCTGATAGGTAAACGGATCTAGCCACCGTAGCTGGCCGTTACGGTGCAGCAAAGCTAACGCTTGCCCTCCATTGCGAAACGTTCGCGTTACCTCATCGATATTGCCCTGTGCTGGAATTTGTTTGATTAAATGCGCGGCCGCTATTTCGAGCTGCTGAGCTTTTCGCTCAAAAAACTGCCAGCGCCTTTTGTCCTCAGAGGCAATCCAGCCGGTTGGTTCGCTGACAAGCGTTAAGGCGATCGCAGGTTTCCCATCACGTCCACCGCGTCCAACCTCCTGCACATATTCAGCTAGCAGGCTGGGCACCTCGTAGTGCACCACAAACCGACAGTCGGCTTTGTTAATGCCCATGCCAAACGCGGAACTACACACCACAAACTGACAGTCGCCGTTGATCCACTGCGCCTCTATCTGACGGCGTTGGGGTGCAGCAAGCCCACCGTGATAGGCCTTTACGGAATATCCCTTGCTGGCTAGCCATTGCGCTAAGTCTTCAGTGCCTCTGCGAGTGCGGGCATACACCAGTCCTGATTGCTTCCCCTGGTTTTGGATAAACTTGAGCATCGCTTGCTTACGATGTTTGGGTGTCCAGACCGTTTTGACCGATAGGTGCAGGTTGCTGCGATAGGGATTGAGGCGGATGACTTGTGGATTGTTAAGGCGTAGGACGGTGTGGAGGGCTTTTTGCGTGAGTGGATCGGCAGTGGCGGTAAAAGCCGCGATCGCAATGCTGACACCCTTGGGCTTATGCTCCAATAAAGCAGAACGAACTGCGCCTAATCGGCGGTAAGTTGGCCTGAAGCTATCGCCCCACTGCGTGAGACAGTGCGCTTCGTCTAGAACAAGAGCGTTGATTTTGACCTGAGGCAGGCAAAGCATTTCCCATACCTTTTTGCTAAGGAGCGTTTCGGGAGATAGGTAGAGGAGACGGAGATGGTTGCTTTGAAGCGATCGCAACGTCCGCCAGCGCGCCTGCCCATCTAACTCACTGTGCAAAGCTGCCGCCGGGAGCTTCTTTTCACGCAGCTCCTGAACCTGGTTCTCCATCAGCGCAACCAAGGGCGATATCACCAAGGTCACACCTGTTTTCATGAGCGCTGGCAGTTGAAAGCAAATTGATTTGCCGCCCCCGGTGGCCATAATCGTAATTGAGTCCTGGCCTTTTAGGAGCGATCGCGCAATCTCACCCTGAGGCGAACGAAAGTCGTCATAGCCCCAAGTTTCCTTAAATTTTTTTCGCAGCCGATCCAAATCAGTTTGTAACTTCGGCTTCCCAGCAGACTGAACCATGATGACAATGCCCTATAAATTGGCCTGCCTTATTTTTCCCACGGCGCTCTAAAGCAAAAGCGGCTGAAGAATATTAACTTCAGCCGCCCGGCGCTTCACTTATTCTATTTAAGAGTTCTATTTAAGAGCGGCGCATCGTCCTAGAGCCCTAGTCCACCGAAGTTGTATCCAACCCCAACAGTCACACCAAAATCAGTATCGTTAAACACGCCTAAATTAGCCTGAGCATTCAGCGTAAAGCGTCTAGAGAGCGGCGCATCAGCACCCGCCGTCAACAGCACGTTGAAGTTCTCATCATCGTTTCCATCATTGCCATCTACATAAGACGCGCCGATGCCTGCATAGGGGCGAATTTGAAAACCGCCGCCAACGTTAGTAGAAAAGCGGTTGAACTCGTAAGTAACGGGTAAAAGTACCGAAAAGTTATCACCGACGAGGACAGAAGGCCGTAGCGAAATCTGCTGGCTCAATGCGAATTTACTAATGACGGCAAATGACACATCGTCTGCATAGCCAAAATCAGCACCGATTCCAACAAAGTTTCCACCCCCGCTACGGTTTGCTGCGCTATTACGAGTCCGGCGACGGGCTTGAGCGAGTTCTACATCGTCTGCTGCTGCGAGATCTTCCACTTGAAAAGTGCCATACTCATCAGCTTGAGACGTGACTGGCTCTGATGTGGCATCTACTTCTAACAGGCTTTGAGCAGAAAGACTTTCTGTCTGTGTCCAGCTAGCTGCCTCAACATCGTTAGGAAGCTGGGTTTCAAGCGCTTCCGTCTCAGTCACCTGAGCTTCAATCGTTTGAGCATTGGCAGGTAGCTGCATCCCGAACTGCATTCCCGCAGCCATTAATGCGAGGCCTAGTGCGCCCAAAAGCTTTTTTCTCACAGACATAATCTCAGATACTCCTCATAAAACCGCAGTTACAGTAAACCCTAATTTTGTCAGCAAGCCAGCTCTGACTTTAATAATTTACGTTTATATATAACGATCAAACAATAGCGGACAACCTGTATAACGGACAACCTGTCTGTCTGTTCCTCGGGATATAAAGTAAGCCGCTACTGCATACGGTCAATGGTTCGGTACTGAATGGCCTCAGCGACATGCTGCGTTTCAATACTGGGCGCGTTGTCCAAGTCGGCAATCGTACGCGCTACTTTGAGAATGCGATCGGTCGCGCGTGCAGAGAGTCCTAGCTTACGAACAGCGCCTTCAATCAAGCCGCGAGTCGTTTCATCAAAAGGACACCATTCGCGGATGTGGCGGCTTTCCATATCCGCGTTGCATTTTAGCGCAGGCTCCTTTTCAAATCTCATTTGGGCGCGATGACGGGCCGCCTCTACCCTTGCTCTTACGGTCGTCGAGTGTTCACCTTCTGGCTGACGAGTTACTTCTTCAGGCTTGAGCCGTCCAACAATCACCTGTAAGTCAATTCGATCCATCAGTGGCCCTGAGAGTTTGGCCCAATATTGTTCACGATTTCGTGGCGTGCAGGTGCAGGGCTGTACGGTGTCGCCAAAGTAGCCGCAAGGACAGGGATTTGTGCTGGATACTAGCGTAAATTGGGCTGGAAATTCTACAGATTGGCGGGTTCTAGAGATGGTGACTTTACCATCTTCTAGCGGCTGACGTAAAAATTCGAGGACGCTGCGTTTAAATTCGGTTAGCTCGTCGAGGAAAAGAACGCCTCGGTGCGCGAGGGAAATTTCGCCGGGTTTGGGATAGCTGCCGCCGCCGACGAGAGACGGGCCAGAGGCTGAGTGATGTGGGGTGCGGAAGGGGCGCTGGTTGACTAAGCGGCCTTTTTCTTTGAGTAGGCCTGCTACGGAATGGATTTGAGTGACTTCTAACGCTTCGGCAAACGTCAGCGGTGGGAGTATGCCAGGAAGGCGCTGGGCGAGCATGGTTTTACCGCTGCCGGGTGGGCCGATGAGGATAATATTATGGCCTCCGGCAGCGGCGATTTCTAGGGCGCGACGGGCTTGGGCTTGGCCTTTTACATCGCGGAGATCTTTGGTGGGGATAGGCGATCGCAATAACGCCTCAGGCGCGCTCACCTTCACTGGCGCTTGACTTTCAGGATTATTGAGAAAGTCTGTCACTTCGCTCAAATGCTGAAAGCCATACACCTCTAGGCCCGGAACCACTGCTGCTTCATAGGCATTATCGGCTGGGAGCACCAGTCCTTTTAGCCCCAGTCTGCGGGCGGCGGCTGCGATCGCTACTACCCCAGCCACCGGCCTCAGCGTCCCATCTAAAGACATCTCCCCTAAAAACAGATAGTCATCCAAGCAACCTTGAGCCACCGCATCCGACGCCGCCAAAATCCCAATCGCAATCGGCAAGTCATAAATTGGCCCTTCCTTGCGCACGTCGGCTGGCGTCAAATTAATCACCACCTTCCGCATCGGAAACGCAAAGCCCGCATTCTTCAACGCCGCTCGTACCCGTTCTCGTGATTCTTGAACCGCCGCATCCGGCAGTCCGACAATCACAACGCCCGGTAGCCCGCCCGAAAGATCGACTTCTACGCCAACTTTCAACGCATCAATACCAATGAGTGATGCACTCCAAATTCTTGCCAACATGTTGCGCTATCACACCTAAAAAATATTGACACTGAGCAACTTGCTCTGGTCTCTATCGTGCCCTTGGGCCAGCAATCCCCAACTGATATATGTTGATGAATGCAAGCAAAAGCAGCAGTAACGGTACAACGATTGAAAAGTTCAAAGCAACTACAGCAGGCCATTATTCAAACGATTCAGCAGCACGAGTCGCAACAGATTACGTTTGCCGAATACATGGATCTAGCGCTGTATCATCCGCAGTTTGGCTACTATTCCACGCGCGAGAGCATTATTGGCCCTCAAGGCGACTTCGTAACATCGCCTCATATGGGCCACGACTTTGGTGAGACAGTTGCTGAACAGTTTGTGGATATGTGGCAGACGCTAGGACAGCCAAACCCTTTTACGCTAGTGGAAATGGGGGCAGGACAAGGGCTTGTGGCATCAGATGTGTTGGCCTATTTGCAGAAGAAATATCCTGATTGCTTTGCTTGTTTACACTACGTCATTGTTGAAAAGTCAGTGGCCTTGAGGGCGGAGCAAAAGAAGCGGCTTAGCCACTGGCAGGCGCAGAGTGTTCAGCTTAGCTGGCAGACTTTGGCTGAGATTCCAGAGCAGTCAATTGTGGGCTGTGCATTTTCTAATGAGCTGGTGGATGCTTTTCCGGTGCACTGGGTGGAGTGGCACGATCAAAAGCTGCACGAAATGTGGGTAGGCGTGACTGAAAAGGAGCTGACGCCTGTGCTCGCAAAACTGTCTACGCCGCAGCTACAGCATTACTTTGAACAAGTAGACATTGACCTTGCTAATTATCCAGATGGCTACCGAACGGAGGTTAATTTAGCTGCGTTGGATTGGCTAACGGCGGTATCGAAGCGAATGAAGCGGGGCTATGTGCTGACGATTGATTATGGATATACAGCGCAGCGCTATTACAGCAAAGCTCGCAGTCAGGGCACTTTGCAGTGCTACTACCGGCACGCACATCACAACGATCCGTTCGCGTATGTCGGCGAGCAGGATATTACGGCGCATGTGGACTTTACCACGCTGGAAAACTGGGGGCATGAGGTGGAATTAACTCAAATTGGGTTTACGCAGCAGGGGCTGTTTTTGATGGCTTTGGGTTTGGGCGATCGCCTCTCCCGTCTCTCCAATCCCATCTCAGATCAAGCCGCCACATCCCAAAACATTCAAGCCATCATGATGCGCCGTGAGGCCCTCCAACAGCTCATTAGTCCGATGGGCTTCGGCAACTTCGGCGTTCTCATTCAGGCAAAAGGACTCACTCAAAAAGAAATCGCCAGACCCCTAAAAGGCCTGACGATTCCACCGATGTTCTAACGCTGGGCTAAATCTTTGAAGCCTAGCTTAAAGCGGACGGAAGATGAGTGGATAGCGGAAAGCATCATCGGGCGCGGTCACGCTGCTGAAAATAGCGAAGATCGGCAGAATAGTTTGGAACAGTAACAGCAACCCTACAAGTGGTAAGCCAATAACCAACCAAGCTGGAATGATGAGAAGAATGCTATACAACCAAGTACTGAAGTGGAAATTCAAGGCTTCTTTGGCATTTTCTTTAACAACCGGATCCTCTGAGAGGAACAAAACGGCCAGGGGAATACCTGCAAACAAGATGGTCTGGCTCAAGAAGATAGAGCCATGGGAGACAACAGACAGTAGTTTGCGCTTGTCAGAGTCGAAAGTAGTTTCCATAAAATAAGTCCTCGCAGTGCTCTAGGTTGTGAGCCAGTCACGTCTGAGTCAGTCACCCAAGGCGCTGTACTCGTATGTATTTATATTAACGGCTCTATTCTACCGGGGAAATACGGTCGGATTTCGTGAATACCGTCAGGCGATCGCGAAACCTCTCAAAAGGAAGATCGCCCCGCATCAAGCACCAAGCCCTATCCTCAACCTGTCTTAGAATGTATAGACGTCCTTGAGGAGAAATGCAATGCAAATGAAGCGATTGGGCCATGTGGCCGTCTGTGTAGAAGATGTAGCAAAAGCGGCTGAGTTTTACAAAAACTTAGGCATGAAGCTCGTTTGGCAGGACAGCGACTGGGCTTATTTGAAAGCAGGTAACGATGGGCTGGCTTTAATGAGCCCTGAGTACGATCAAGCGGGGCCGCACTTTGGCTTTGTGTTTAGCGACAGAGCCGAAATTGATACGGCTTACGAGAAGCTTAAAGCCGATGGCGTGAAGGTCGGTAAAATTCACGACCACCGAGACGGTACCGCATCATTTTACGGACGCGATCCTTTTGGTAACTGGTTCGAGTACTTATACGAACCGGACGACTTGTTTGAAGGAAAGGCATTAGTGACAGCGGCAGCAAAAGCATAAGAGAAAATCTGAATCTACTGAGCTGTTTGCCAAATGATTAAGATCAGAAATGTCATATAGGGAAAGAAGATGAGTCAAGCTGTTGCGATAGAAAAGCTGAGCTTAATTGCTTTGAAGCAGCAGTTTGGCTTAAAGCGCACGTCCGATGCTAGCTTTTTCTCGGAATGGCAGACTTTGCTATCAGAGCTGACTGAGTATGAGTGCGATCGCTTAGCACGTCTCAGAGCAATCTATAAAAACTTTGAGGAACGCTTTGCCCTAGAAAACACAGTTAGTTTGACGGTAGTGTCTCCTTTATTAGAAGCCGCCGGACTCTTTCTTCCTCCGTTCTACATAGAAACAGAAAAGTCTGTTGAGATTATTGCTAAGGATAAAGATTTAACAATCAGAGGACGTTCAGAGGACGTTTAGACGTTGTTATCATCAAGGAATCTCTTTGGGTACTAACTATTGAATCTAAGAGCGCTGGATTTTCACTTATTGTAGGCATTCCTCAAGTTTTAGCTTATATGCTTGCGGCCCCAACACCTCAGAAAGTGCTGTACGGTATGGTCACCAATGGAAGAAACTTCATTTTCCTAAAACTGGATCGTACGTTGAGTAGTGAACCAATTTACGGACAGTCCAAAGAATTTATTCTCAGCCAAGATGACGACCTGGAACAAATACTAAAGATAATCAAGCAGCTTGCTACCACCGCTGCGGCTGTCTAAATTCAGAAGCTCAATAATTTCAGCAGTCGTTCGAGCCTTAACCTAGCCTATCAATAGTTGTTGTTCGAGGATCGATGATTTTTTTGCCGATGCCGGGGAAGTGAATGGCTAGGCAAATTTTGTTGCCTGCGCCGAAGATATGGGTGACTTTACCTTCGCCAAAGGCTTTGTGATTGACTGATGCGCCAACGCTCCAGTCATCTTCGTGGGTGCCGGGTTTGTTGAGATTTGGTTGGGGGTTTTTGAGTTTGGCTTGGCGGGTGGTGGTGGCCCAACGCTCAGGGAGGGCGCTGGGAACGGTGGCGACGATGTAGTCGCGGGGAAGTTCGCCGAGGAAAATAGAAGGTGTAGAGACTTCGCGCTGGTGTCCGTAGGTGCGGCGCTCGCGGGCATGTGACATGTAGAGCTTGTCTTGGGCTCGAGTGATGCCGACATAGCAGAGGCGGCGTTCTTCTTCAATGGCGGCTGCGTCTTCGAGTGAACGGAAGCTGGGAAAGAGGCCTTGCTCTAGGCCGACGAGGAAGACGACAGGATATTCTAAACCCTTAGAGGCGTGGAGGGTCATGAGGGTGACCTGATTGTTTTCGTCTTTATCGCTGTCGTTGTCAGAGTTGAGCGCGGCGCTGGCTAGAAAAGAATTTAGCGTAGCGTCTTCGTTTTCTTCTTCAAACTGGATGACGGCGCTGTAGAGTTCTTGGATGTTTTCGACGCGGGTGAGGTCTTCGTCAGTGCCTTTGTTTTTGAGGTCTTGTAGGTAGCCTGTGTTCTCGATAACTTCTTGAATGATTTCGGTCGGTTTTGCGGTTTCAATGCGTTCTTGCCAGCTACTGACCATGCGAGAGAATGCGATCGCACTCTTACTCGCCCTGCCAGCTAGTGTCTTTACCGAAGTCTCATCTTTAATGATGTCCCACAGCGGTACACCCAACTCCGCCGCTGCTTTATCCAAATTATCTAACGTTGTTTTCCCAATGCCGCGTCGAGGCGTGTTGATAATGCGCTTAAGGCTAACGCTGTCAGCGGGGTTTACGGCCAATCGTAAGTAGGCAAGGATATCTTTAATCTCACGGCGATCATAAAATCGCAGGCCACCAACAACCTTGTACGGAATGCTAAATCGCGTGAGCACTTCTTCCATTGCCCGAGACTGCGCGTTTGTGCGATAAAGAATGGCAAAGTTTTTCCAGTCCAGCTCGGGATTTTTCATCTCCAAAGCTCGAATTTGGCCAACTACATATTCTGCTTCCATCGCTTCGTTGTCGGCTCGATGGCACATGATAGAGTCGCCTTCCCCTCGGGTTGCGCGCAACACTTTGTCGATACGCTCAGTGTTGTTTTCAATTAAATGATTGGCAACGTCCAGGATGTTAGAAGTAGAGCGATAGTTCTCTTCTAGTTTGACGAGTGTTTCAGTTTCGTCATCTGATCGACCATCGCCAAACTCTTTTTGGAAGCCCATTAAAATGGTGAAGTCGGCAGCGCGAAATGAGTAGATACTTTGATCGGCATCGCCGACGACAAATACAGAGCGATTGTTCCAGTCGTCAAATTTGTCGTTGCCTTTGCCATTTGTCGCGAGTAGCTGAATGAGGTCGTATTGCGTGCGGTTTGTGTCCTGATACTCATCAACTAGGATGTGGCGGAAGCGGCGATGCCAGTAGTCAAGCACCTGCTGGTTTTGCTGAAATAACAGAACAGGAAGGCGAATGAGATCGTCAAAATCTAGGGCGTTGTTAGCTGAAAGGCCTTTTTGGTAGTAGCGGTATACTTCAGCGATCGCCCGCCCTTTAAACGTAGGATTTGCCGCCTCAAACTCGTCAGGGTCTTGTCCCTGATTTTTCGCATTACTAATCGCAAACCGCACCGAACGGGGATTAAACTTGCGATCGTCCAAATTCATCTGGCCGATGACAATTCCTTTCACTAGGCTTTGGGCGTCCGACTCATCAAAAATCGAAAACGATTTTGTCCAGCTTTGACCCTGCGGGCTCTGATACTTTTCAATGTCAAATCGCAAAATGCGCGAGCATAGGGAATGGAACGTGCCAATCCAAAGCTCTTTTAAAAAGTTTTTGTATACATAGGAGCGTAGCTGTACCTGCTCGTACTGCGGTAGCATATGCAGCGGCTTACCGTGCCGTGCCATCGATTCCTGCTCAGCAAATAGCCTTTCGATCCGTTCCTTCATTTCCCGCGCGGCCTTGTTGGTAAAGGTCACAGCCAGGATGTTGCCGGGATCAACCCTTTGGTTGAGAATAAGATTGGCGATGCGGGCGGTGAGGGCACGCGTTTTTCCTGAACCGGCTCCTGCCACTACTAGCAAAGGCCCGCAGAAGTGTTCTACGGCTTGACGCTGTGAGGGATTAAGCTGATTAAGGAAATCTACGGTAGTCACCATACTATTGAGAAAGGCGTTGAGAGAACTTGTAGGACGCCGATTACGTCGTCGTTTCAGATATAGTATGGCACTTGATAGTTGACTTGATAAAAGACGCTACCTGTTGAGATCCGTAAATCAACGCGGGCGATCGCCCAATCATATGACTGACTCTAGTGTTTCGCCGGACGACAAATTCAGCGTAGAAGTTCCACTACCCGCGATTGAGAACAAAATATATCTGCGTCACCGCCGATGGATGATGCGGGCACTGGCGCTGGCAGATGCGGCGGGTAAATCGGGAGAAGTGCCGGTTGCTGCGATCGCAATTGGGCCAAATGATGAAGTACTGGCTGAAACCGTCAATCGCAAAGAGCGCGACCATGACCCCACGGCACATGCTGAGGTGCTGGCACTGCGCGAAGCGGGTAACCAGCTTGGTAGCTGGCACCTAGAAGACTGTACGCTATATGTGACATTGGAACCTTGCATGATGTGTGCAGGGGCAATCGTTCAGTCGCGCCTAGGCTTACTGGTATATGGGGCTGATGATCCAAAAGCTGGGGCTATTCGTTCTGTGCTGAACCTACCAGATGGCCCGTGTTCTAACCATCGGCTGTCTGTCTTTGGAGGGATATTAGAAGCGCCCTGCCGACAGCAACTACAGCAGTGGTTTCGCCAAAAACGATAAAAGGTAGTGAGCGATCGCGCTAGCCCCCCAGCACAGGCCACACCTGAAAGTGTCAAGTTGAAAGTTCTGTGAAAACATTTGGCCGCATAGGGTGATTTAAAGCGTCCAAGCGCCCCAACTGACATATCACCCCACTTTCTAGCTTTTCTGCATCGGAGCACGCTTTCTTTTCTACCGTTTTTATTGAGTGCATTTATTACTTTCTCCATGCTTTTAAACTCCTCTGCTGATATGGCCATAACTGACGATCGTTCTTCGGTTCATCCTCAAGAAAAAGTCACTGCCAAAGCCAAAGAACAGACCAAGGCCAAAGAAAAAGCCAAAGAAAAAACCAAAGAACAAGACGGTGAGTCTGCTGGCGATCATCCGTGTAGAGTCACGCGATCGCGCCTTTCTCCCTGGCTCGCACCTCTGATGTACGGCATTGGCGAAAAGCTAATCCTTCCCCTTTACTTCAGCAAAGTAGAGGTAATTGGGCAGGAGAACATTCCAACGGAAGGCCCAGTGCTGCTAGCGCCGACCCACCAAGCTCGTTGGGATTCGCTTTTGGTTGGGCTGCTGGGCAAACGGGCCGGAAGATATCTGCGCTTTATGGTGACGGCCGATGAGTGTTTGGGGATTCAAGGCTGGTTTATTCGACGGCTGGGGGGCTTTCCGGTGCATGTGCGAAGTCCGTCGGTGCAGTCGCTGCGGCATGGCGTGGAGCTATTGCAAGCTAAAGAAATGCTGGTGATTTATCCAGAAGGAAATATTTTTCGCGATCGCATCAATCCTCTCAAACCCGGCCTTGCGCGCATTGCCCTTCGCGCCGAACGCAGCCGCTCAGATCTAAATATTCAAATCGTGCCGATTAGCTTGAAATACAGCACCCTTTGCCCAAAATGGCGCGACACGGCCACCATTCAAATCGGCAAGCCAATATCGGTTGCCGATTACAAAACAGGGGCCGCCAAGCTGCAATCAAAAAAGCTCACGTCAGACTTACAAGCCGAACTGATGGCGCTGGCCGCACTTCACTAAACATCCAAGGAATTAGGGAAAATATCAGGGAATTAGGGAAAATATCAGGGATTAAATGCCGAGCACCAGCTCCCACTGCTTGAGCTGACCGACATGATCCGGTACATGATCGATTACCTGAAGCTGCCAGCGTCCTTTGACTGGAGTATTGAGCAGTCGGCGAAAAGCAGGCGTGCTGACCAAGGAATAGGTTCTTTGCAACCGCGTTTGACGGCCTAACGTGCGGCTCTGAATCAGGATAGAAAGCCCCTGTGGGTTTCGCAACGTGAAGCTAACGTCTCCCAAAAACTCGTGCTCAGCTTGGATGTATACCTTGATGTCTTGCAGCGTGCCGCTATTGCTGACGGTGATGGCGCTGAAGAGGCCTCTAGGGGCATTGTCAGGGATACTAGCGGTTGTTTGATTTTGAAAGATGAGCGTTTGATGCAGCGCGCGATCGCTCAACGCCCGATCCTGAGCTGCCTTTACCGCCTTGTAAGCATTCACCTTGCCATAGCCAAACCAGAGCGAGTGGCCCTTATTGTCATACGTACCGTTGCGCTGACCGAGCTGCGGATCGGGATTCTCATCCACAATCTTGTCTGTTGTATCCTGCAAAAGCCGCTTGACTTCGCGAGCCGTGAGATCGGGATTGACCGAGAGCATCAGGCCGACAATGCCTGCGACCAGAGGACACGCGCTAGAGGTGCCACCGAAGCCGGTGTAGTCGTCGATAGTGTAGCCTTTGGGGCCAGTACGATCGCTTGTCAATACCGATCGCCCAATCAGTCGCTCACGAATCGGTGGCCCCGTATTAAATGTCCCTTCAGACAACGCCATATTCGGCGGCGCGTTGTTACTCGGCGCTGCGACCGAGATGTGTTTCCCCCAATTGCTGTAGGCCGCCTTCCGGTTCAAGCTTGTGCAGGCCGACACCGTAATCACGTCAGGATGAATCGCAAACCCGCTCAGCCAGGTAGTCACGCCTTTAAGCAAATTACGCGCCCATCCTGTTTCTTCCACTCGACCATCTACCGGGCGATTGGCGTTGCCTGCCGAAAATAAAACCACGCAGCCCTTGCCGTTTCGCCCTTCTGTCGCTGCCTTATTAATGGCCTTGCTGATGCGCCGAGATAAGGGAAAGTAAACGGCGGCAGGCGACCAGCTACAAGAGATGATGTCTGCACCTTGTGCGATCGCCCAGTCAAAAAGCTGCTCAATCGAAGCATCATCCAAAAAGCCCGTTGTCTGAAGCGGCATAAAGCTACAGCCTGGTGCAATACCCACAATTCCCTCGCCCGTTTCTTCTGCTAAAGCAACACCTGCTACCGCCGTCCCATGATTTTCGTAATCTTCTACTGGCGTCGGCAGTCCGTCCCTATTTTTAAAGTCTCGCGGGGCGACAATTTTGCCAGCGCCCTGCAGCTCGGGATGGGCCAAATCAAAACTGTCGTCGGTAATGGCAATGACAACAGAGCGATCGCCTCGGGTGATGTCCCAGGCTTTTTCAGCAAAGACGTGAGCTTTGGGATCTAAGTCAAAGTCGCGGCTGCGGTGAGAGAGATACCATTGTTCGGGATAGCGGGTATCGGTGGGGCGATAGAGCGAGGCGATCGGCGTAATAATATTCGGTTCAGCCAGCAAAACGTCTGCCCGCCTAGCCAGCTCATTGGCGATCTTCAAAGGGTTCTGCCGTGCACGTGGCCCGACGATAAAGCAATACGTATTGCTGCTATCGGCTAGGGCATGGCTGCGGATCAGTCCCAGTGACTGAGCAATTTTTTCGATGCTGCCAATCGCCACATTTTGAGTAAACTGCACCGTGAGCTGATTGGCCAAATACACATAGGTGCCTGGGCTGAGTTCCAGCGAGTACACATGAGAGGCATACAAAATACCGGGTGCCTTCCGTAGCCGCGATAATGTCTCTTCGAGCTGCCCAGCCGGTAGTGTCCACTCCACCACAATTGGACTTTGACCAATTGCTTGAGGCGTAATATTGCGTACCTGCTGCGGCTTCATCTGATCGATTAGCGGCGCTAACGCATTCAGATCGTTTAGACATAGCGTTAGCCGATTTTTCACCTTTTGCAACCGCAGCTCTTCACCACCTCGCTGCAAAATGACGCCTTCTTGCCCCGGCAAAACGCCCTTATTACCTAGCTGAACCACTCTAGAGCCCCCCCACAGAATACGCACTACCGCTTATCGTTTTCGAGCCTTCCAAGTGCCACCGTAGCGATAATAAGGGTTTTCGGGCCTGACCTGATGCCAGCAGCTTGGGCATATTAAAAACCATTCCGCTGATTCAGTGTATTGAACGCGATAGCGAATTTTGACCGGCTGTTTGCAGCGATCGCAAGGCTTAAGTTTAAGTTCAGTCATTAGCTCAGATTTCATCAACCCTTCATACTCATATCCACATATAGCCAGCTACGCAAGAGTCACATCCGAATAAGACAACCGCACTACCAATGGCCTAATCTAAGTTAAATTACCTAAGCAATGCTGTTCTCATCAGCTATTTGTGATCTATGGCTTCTATCGTTTCAAAATCTGCCCTAGTGGCTGCCGCCAGCGCCGTTTTGACCGTCATGGCTGCTCCCTTTGCTGCGCAGGCACAGCCTAGAGAAGTGTCTAGCGATTTCCTGCTGGCTCAGTCTACGCAGCCGCCGGCTGAAGCCCCTGCTGCTACTCGCACCATAGAACAGCCCAACAGCCCGATTGGCATTGCTTCAGGTCAGGCTTTGATGAGTGAAGCTGAAAGTGCGATCGCCCAGCAAAACTACACCCTTGCCGCCGAAAAACTGGTCGCCGCCCGTAGCGCCCTCAACGACGTTTCCACCTATTACCAAAATCTCTCTAGCGTCTTCACGGGCGTAGATAGAAGAGTTAACGACGGCCTCCGTACCCTCGCCCTAGAGTCCGCGCAGGTTCGCGACCAGGCCAGCTACCAGCTCGCGGTTGTGTATCGCGCGCAAAGCCGCCCTGAGCTAGCCGTCCCTTTACTAGTCGAAGTGGTGCAGTCGCAGCAGCCCACTCGTCCGTTAGGTCAGCAGGCTTATCAGCAGCTATATGAATTGGGCTTTGTAGAAGTCCCTTATCAGACAGCAGGCCAGTAGAAAAGCGTGACCAGCGGGTGAGACAAAGGGCCGCTCTAAAAATCGCGGCTTATTTACGCCATAATGGGTAGAGAAAATTAACCCAGATGGAGGTAACGATGGTTAGCCCTGCTCAAATAGAGGCCATGATTAAGGCGGATATGCCCGATGCAAAGATCATTGCTGAAGATATGAAAGGCACTGGTGATCACTATCAGGTAGCCATTGTGTCTTCTGCTTTTGAAGGCTTGAGCTTAGTGAAGCGACATCAGCTTGTGTACAAAGCTGTGAATGCGGCGATGTCTTCTGAAGCTATTCACGCGCTGTCTTTAAAAACCAACACGCCCGCAGAAGTGATTGCTAGTTAGATCAGCGAACTGTTCGCTAAGGTTAACTACTGACCCATCGTATTTTTTAGGATTGCGCCTAATGTCTCCAGAAACCAAAGCCAAGATTGATAGCCTAGTTACAGAAAACAAAATTCTAGTGTTCATGAAAGGCAATAAGCTGATGCCTCAGTGCGGCTTTTCTAACAACGTCGTGCAAATTTTGAACACGCTGGGCGTTCCGTTTGAAACCATAGACGTGCTAGCCGATCCTGAAATTCGTCAGGGCATCAAGGAGTATTCAAGCTGGCCTACGATTCCTCAGGTGTATGTTGATGGCGAATTTTTGGGCGGCTCTGATACTTTGATCGAGATGTATAACGAAGGCAATTTGCAAGAAACCGTTCAGGTTGCGCTGGCTTCCTAGCATCGCTACAGTCCACCAACTGTGCAAATTCAAAGCGCACTGCCTAAATCATTCAGGCGGTGCGCTTTGAAGTTTTTAAGATTTTATCGATAGTCGGTTTCGACTTCCGGCTGAGCCACCATAAAGTTGGAAGAATCGTAAAGAAAGCGAAGAGCTTCCTGCTCTAGCTGATTGATTAAATACGACTCAACGGCACCTGAATGACGCATTGATGCAATGTAGCCTTCTAGATACAGTCTGAGTTCGTCATTTCTATATCCTTTGTGCCAATAGTCTACGAGGGTATCTGTAATTCGCTGATAGTAACGAATGACTCTTGCGTCCTGAAGCATATTTTCTGTGGGCCTCACTCAACTTAAAAGGGAATGGTACGAATGCGATCGCAATAGAGACTACATGGAAATGTCGTCCCATTACGCATAGCGCCACTGGCGAGGTGGCTAGCATTAGCGACGCCAGATGCGTTGGATGTGACTAGGTTCTTCAGTATTGATGTTGTTATTTTATCAGGAAAACTAGGGCCAAGCCAGCTTTCGGCGCTGATGAACAATCTTTCTGTCATTGGAGTGAGCCTCGGTAACTTCGATTACAGAAGTCATAAAATAGGTCTGCTACTGTTTTGGGTAATACAAGATCTGTCGCCAGCAGCTTAACTGCTCTATCTTCTTTGTGAGCGCTATTACTGACATTCACGTCCAGGTTATTGAGAGCAATTTGAATCTGCGATCGCTGCTGAGCTGGAATTTGCAGCAGGCAGGCTATAAGGTGAAACACGCATCTGATATGGTCTCGGCCAGGGACGGCTTTCAGTCACAGCAGCCTGGTGTTGTGGTGCTAGAAGCAGAATTTGCCGGTGGTCAAGGACTACAGCTCTGTCATTGGCTGCGTCATCAGGGGCATCCGCTCATTTTGATGCTGTCGGCTCGTATCTCTGAAGGTGATGTCGTTGCTGGCCTCAGAGCCGGTGCTGATGATTATTTGAAAAAGCCTTTTGGAATGCAGGAATTTTTGGCACGGATAGAGTCACTGTCTCGTCGTAGTCGGCATACCGCAACGCCGCTGGCAATTGACTGCGGCGATCTGCATATCGATTTGGTACAAAGGCGCGTGCGCTACCAGGGCGAATTTGTAGATCTGACGCCACAAGAGTTTAGCTTGCTGTATGTGCTTACGCAGGCCGAAGGTGAGCCGTTGAGCCGAATTGATTTGCTGCGCAGAGCGTGGCCTGATGCGATCGATAATCCGCGTACGGTGGATACACATGTGCTATCGCTGCGTAAGAAAATTGAGCCCGATCCGCGTCATCCCGATTTGATTCAGACGGTACGGAACGTGGGTTATCGAATCTGTGTGAGCCAGGTCGAGGAAAGCGTAGAAGATGTGAAAGCCTTAGCGCTTGCACACGGCACCCCAGCCTAAACTCCAGCTTTAAGGAACGCTCAAGACCACTCAGCTTCAGCCTGCTGCTCTGCTGCTACCAGAGTTTGTCGTAGCTGTGCCCAGTTCACTGCTTGGGCGGGTAAATCTTTGACTAGCTGGCCGTCACTGAGCTGTAGCATTCGGGTAACATGCCGTGCGGCTAAGTCAATTTGGTGATTGGCCATGATGATAGTGAGCTTTTTTTGCTCGGCCCATTCGGCTAGGCGAGAGAGTAAGAATTCACTGTAGCCGACGTCTTGAGAGGAGGTGGGCTCATCTAGCAAAAGAATTTTGGGTTCGGTGATGAGCGTACGGGCGATCGCGACTCGTTGCCGCTGGCCCATAGACAAATTCACCGCCGTTCTACTCATCCAGTCAGAGGGTATATTTAGCCGCTCAGACCACTGGGCGATCGCACTCGAGATCTCTGCAGCCTTCATTCCCCGTAACCGCAGCGAATATCCCAAAGTCTCTTCAACCGTCATCCCTAGCAGCCGACTTTCCTGATTTACCAGCGCCACCTGCCGCCGCAAATTCACCACAGGCACTTGTCGAATATCTTGACCTTCTAACCGGATTGTTCCGCTCGAAATCTCAGATAGCCGGTTCATCACCCTCAGCACGCTAGTTTTTCCAGCCCCCGAAGCCCCTACTAACGCTACGAACTCTCCTGGTGCTATTGAGAAACTAATGTCTTTTAAAATCTCAACGATGCCGGTAGAAGCCCTCATCGTTACCTGCTCAAATGTTAGGACTGACAAGAATCTATAGTGCTCCTTTCAAGAATTAATCCAGCAATCAGGCCAGTGGCGTAAATGTACTAGCGGTTGCAATCGTCCAAATATCTACCAGCAAAAGCAGCGCCGTGACACCTAGCAAAATGAGATACATCCACGGTTGAGAAAGCGGCTTTACATCGCCCGTATCGATATCCGTTTTCGCTTCTACGTAGCGCACCAGACGAGCAAATCCAACAACGCGCATTGGCAGCAAATAAGCCTGATCCTTAGCCTGATTGAGAAAGTAATACACAATACCGCCTTGTCCCGTAGAGCGCGGCTTTAATGCGGTAATATCTGCCCACTGTAGCGACCAACCTTTACGACCAAACGCCTGCACCCATTTGGGATAAGTCACGGCGATGCCTTCATCGTCTACCAAAACGCGCTCGCTCAGCCCGCTATACAAAGCAGCGCCGCCAGTTGGTAGAGCAATCCACAGCAATACCGGAGAAACTGGTGCATTGGTTGCCGCTGCTAAAAAAGGCAGTGGAATCACCAGCGCAATATACAAAGACGTCAGCGTTAGCTGAATCAGCGGAGAAATCCTAAAGCTATCCGAGGTGGGCAAATCTGAATGAGCCATAACGATGGGCAGTTACAAATACTTTTGAACGACACTCCAGCCGGTCGCGGTCACAGCAATAAACCCAACCAGCAAAATGCCGTTGAGCGTAAGATGTGCTTTGCGAGCCCAAGGCCGCTCAGGGCTAATGCGAGTGGCACACCAGGCTGATCCTAACGTTAGCGCAACCACTGCTAGGCCCGCAGGCAAGTGAACTGAATGCCCTAGCTCGCCATATTCCCCAAGGGTGCCCACCACACCGATACTCAGCAGCAGCAGCACTAACAGCACTAAGACGCCGCCTAGGGTAAAGTGCAGCGGCTTTAGCCAGCTAGGTTGCTTAAAGGCAATTTCTCCTTCAGGACTATTAGACCGGATAGACCGGGCATAAAACAGCTTGCCACCTGTCACAGCTAGCAAGCTAAATACTGTGAGCGAGAGGCCCATAGACCAAGCTGCAATTCGCCACAGCCAAATGAAAGATGGAAGATCCATGAGGATGACGGCCCTTTTGAGCGACCTTTTCAAAATATGCCTTTAAAGGCATAGCACCTTTGCGAGTTTAATTTGTGGGTTCAAAGGACTAAATCCTATAGGCTCACTCGGCGATCGCCCCGGTCAAAGTTCCGGCATCTGCCCGATCGCTATCACTGTTAGCATCAGGTGCTGCATTCAAAGTCGCGTTGAGTGCGCCTGAAGAGGGAAAGCCTGCGGCTGCTACTGCGCCCGTTGCATGGTTAGACTCAACGCCTAGCCGCTTGCAGGGAATCGTGTCTGACAAAATAGCGCTGGCCATCATCCCAGTATGAATTTCTAGCATGGCCGATGGTACAGCTTCAAACATGAGCCGCTGACCTGGAAACACCACCCGCTCGAAATACCAGTCAGGTATATTTGTCACACGGGCTATCTGAATTTTGCTGGTGGCATTAACGTAACAACACAGTAGCGGCTCTGAGTCGTCCGAAGGCAGCGGATCTATAATTTGGGCCATGGTTGAGTCACGAGAAGAAACAGTTGGCAACACTTCACACTCCCAAAAGCTAACACTTGAAAATTACACAGGCTGTAAAAACGACTACCAAGCTATCGATTGTGATCCCCTGTTGACAGGGGTAAATGGCTACAGCTTTCTATGCAAATGTTTGCTAGATCACTGCTGGATCACTGTAGTCATTATTCAAAAACACGGACACGATGGCCCAGAGCCATAGGTTGTAGCTTTTGCTAGTCCTATCTATCAATAATGAGAAATCCTAAACCTTTTATGAGCAGCACTACAAAACGCCATGAAGCGTAACAAAACTTAGTTCCAAAGTCGGTGCAAAAAATGCAAACACTCTCGTTATTGCGGTGCTATCGTAAAGATATATGAAAAATCTGAGTGTTATGAGTGACCGAATTCTTTACGTTCGCTTGCCGTGCAACCCAATTTTCCCGATTGGCGTTGTCTATCTAGCCGATCATGTCCATAAGCTGTTTCCTGATGTGAATCAGCAAATATTCGACATGGGCACGGTGCCACCGCTGGACTTTACAGCGTCGCTAGATGAGCGTATTGATAGCTTTCAGCCCACGCTGCTGGTGTTCTCATGGCGTGACATTCAGATATACGCGCCCGTAGGTGGCCGAGGTGGCAATCCGCTACAGAACGCTTTTGAGTTTGCCTACGCGCCTAATCCTCTGGTGAGAATGAGAGGCGCTATTGGCGGTGCGCGGATGACAGCAACGTACCTGGCCGAGCTGCGTCGAAATGAGAAATTGGTTAAACGAGGGCTCAAAAGAGCTAAACGACATCAGCCCAATGCCAAAGTTGTGGTTGGTGGCGGTGCGGTCAGCGTGTTTTATGAGCAGATGCCGCAGATGCTGCCAGATGGGGCGATTGTCTCTGTAGGAGAAGGTGAAACGCTGCTTGAGAAGCTGCTGCGAGGTGAGGACTTCTCGAATGAGCGCTGCTATGTGGTGGGTGAGGAGCCGCGCGATCGCCTCATTCATGAACAGCCTAGCCCTGTCGAAAAATCAGCCTGCGATTACGACTACATCGAAGCGATGTGGCCTGAGTTTGAATACTACCTGCAAGAGCAGGACTTTTATATTGGCGTACAGACTAAGCGCGGCTGCCCGCACAACTGCTGCTACTGCATTTATACCGTGGTAGAAGGCAAGCAGGTGCGCATTAACCCGGCTGACGAAGTGGTCAAAGAAATGCGGCAGCTTTACGACCGGGGTATTCGTAAGTTTTGGTTTACCGACGCGCAGTTTATTCCTGCTAAGCGCTATATCGACGATGCCATTGAACTGCTAGAAAAAATTCAAGCCTCGGGCATGACTGATATCAACTGGGCTGCCTACATCCGTGCCGATAACCTAACGCCGCGCCTATGTGAGCTAATGGTGGCCACTGGTATGAATTACTTTGAAATTGGCATCACCAGCGGCTCTCAAGAGCTAGTGCGCAAAATGCGGATGGGCTACAACCTCAAAACCGTATTGCAAAACTGCCGTGACTTGGTAGCCGCCGGTTTTAACGAATATGTATCGGTCAACTACTCGTTTAACGTAATTGACGAGCGTGATGAAACAATCCGCCAGACCATTGCTTACCATCGTGAGCTAGAGGCAATTTTCGGTGTAGACAAAGTAGAGCCAGCTATCTTCTTTATCGGCTTGCAGCCGCATACCCATCTTGAGGAGTACGCCTTTGAGCACAATATCCTTAAGAAAGGCTACAACCCGCTGGCGATTTATTTGCCTTGGGTGGCGCTCAAGCTGCTGTGGAATCCTGGGAAGCTAGGTGCCTTCTTTGGCGATGTGTGCCTACAGGCGATGCGCGAAAACCCAGACGACTTTGGGCGAACGGTGATGGCAATTTTGGAGTGGCGTTTGGGTAAATCCCCATTGACAGAAGCGTTAAGTGCCCCTGTAAAAGGGGCTAAAAATAGCCAAAGCCGTGCCCTGGCTGGGGTATCATAAGAAGAAAGTTTTTTTACGCATTATTTCAATTGTCTTTAATTTAAAGGCACTACTCTTTAGTAATTTCTTAGAAAAAGCATGTTGGCGGGCTCAATTCTTCAAAGACTCATGCGTGGCCGTGATGGCGATAGCTCACCGGTAAAGAGCGATCGCACAGCAGGCCAATCCGGCGCAGGAGATGCCGCCGAACAAACTTCGGGCCGTACCCCACTAAACTTTGGGGTGTACTACAAAAACACACTGGTCGCGCTGTGTCATGCCTTAGAAGACGCGGTACTCGCGACCAAAACGTCGCCACTGATCGTGACAGCTTTTCAAAAAGGAAAGTGGTACCTGCAAGAAGCTGATCGCTATGCGGCCCTTGCTGATACCGCCGACAGAATTGTGATTATGGCGGCTTCGGGTGCTGGATTTAGGGAGCATCCAACCGGTAAACGAGAGAATGTTTCTCTGGTCGATTTGGATGATAGCGATCCGGTTGCACAAGAGTGGCACTTGATGATCATGGGCTCGACCTATAGCGCAATGGTGCTATGTCAGGAGCTGACGGACGAAGAATATGGGCCAAACGGCCCGCCTGAGAATGATTTAGAGCGTAAGTTTTACGGATTTTGGACGTTTGATCCAGCTTTAGTGGCTGAGACGATTGCGATTTCGGCAGATCACATTGGTCGCTACGCGCCTAAGCTTCAATCTGAGATAGAAAAGAGGCTAGCGGAGATAGACGATGAGGCCTCGACGAAGACGGAAGAGGTGGGCAACGTTGTGATGCGGGTGGTGGAGTACTTGCAGGGGGGCGATCGCAAAATTGATCAAACCGAAAGCTTTAAGTTCGCCGATTCGCTGAGTCAGAACCTAGTCTCTAATGAGCTGCAGGCCTATCTGCGAATGGCTCAGCTAGCAGACCTGGCTGACCCAACCAATCCACTGGGCGCAGCAGAGGTGGCGTCACTTTCAGAGATGATGGGTCAGTTTTTAGATTTGCCCGTATGGCAGATGCAGCGACTGAGACTGGCGAGCTTGCTACATCGAATTGCGCCGGCTCAGTTTGACAAAGAGGAAAATGCGAAAGAGGGCGATAGCTGCCCACTGAATCCTGGAGCGCAGACGCTGCGGATACTGCCAAGATTAAGGGCGATCGCGCAAATTATTTCTCACCAGCACGAAGCCTGGGACGGCAGCGGACAGCCAGCAGGCATTGTCGGTGACACCATTCCAGTAGAATCACGGGTTTTAGGCTTGGTCGCAACCTTTCAGCAAGAAGTCGCTCGCCGTCGGCATGAAGCCAGTCAGGATACTGAGCCTTCAGATGGCAGCGAATGGCAGCATGTCACCGATGCTTTCTCTGAGTGTAAGAATGATGCAGGCAAAAAGTGGGATCCTAAGCTCATCGAAATTTTAGGATTCTTAGTCACTGGACTGCAGCAGGGTTTGAGCCTCCCCACGATCCCTCTGAAGATGACGCTGAGCACAGGGCTACTAAATCCTGAAGTTTCTGAAGTTTGGCCAGAGCTTAAGATTTCTGAACCTGCCCAATCTACATAAGCTTCCTAACACCCAATCAAATTGAAAGCACGCCAGCATATTTAAGATAATGAGTGACTCTATTAATATCGACGCCGTTCGGGCGGGTGACCTCAAAAAGCTGGCTGGCGCAAAGCTAGATGATATGGATCTCTCCGGTAGCGATCTGTCAGGCGCACAGCTTGCTGGTGCGACCCTCTCAGGCTGCGATTTGAGCCGAGCCAATCTCAACCGCACTCACCTAGAAGGCAGTAACTTAGTTGGTGCGAACCTATCAGGCGCTGACTTGAGAGCCAACCTATGGGGTGCAAACCTGATGCAGTGTGATTTGACTGGTGCTGACCTGCGTGGCGCGAACCTACGCGGGGCCAACCTCATGGGTGCAAAGCTAACCGGTGCGAGCTTAACCGGTGCGTTCTTGAGTGGAGCCACCTTGATGAACGCTAACTTGAAAGGTGCAGACATGCGGGGTGCGGACTTGCGCGGCGCAAACCTGAGCGACACCAACCTCCGCAACACCGATCTTTCCAGAGCAGATTTGCAGGGGGCAACCCTTACAGAAGCCAATTTAGAAGAATCGAACTTACAGGAGGCTAACTTTACAGGTGCTTCTCTGGTTCGCGCTAATTTGCTGTGCGCTGATTTAAACGGTGCGATTATGGTCGGAGCAAATTTAGTAGGTGCCTGCACTACCGGAACCGTAATTGCATCGTAATAAAGCAGGTCTTTTGTAGACCTGAACATTTGGCGATCGCTAGGAACTAGGAACTTAGGCTCAAGTGTGTACTTAGGTGTCTGTTGCTGAAGCTCAAGGTGCAGGCAGTTGGTTGACTATTCCCGTTCGCTTTTGAGCGACCTCAAGCTTCAGCGTACCCGTTTCTTTTAGTCGGCTGCACCCAACAATTCTTTCGCCCAACGGTCTACGTCGTAAGCCTTAACGGCCTCGTACATACGGCCCATTCTTTCTGTTTGTTCAGCCGGTTCCATAGCAAGGGCAGTGTCAATCGCCTTATCCATGCTGCTGTCAGCGTAAGGGTTTGTCAGCACCGCATCGGGTAGCTCTACTGCGGCACCAGCAAATTCGGAAAAGACGAGCACGCCGTCCTTACCGCCTTTGGCAACTACAAATTCTTTCCCAACTAGGTTTAAGCCATCGCGCAAGGGGGTAATCCAGGCAATATCAGCAGCGGCATAGAGCGCGAGAATTTCTTCTAGTGGAAGGGCTGAGGTGAATAGCAGGATCGGTGTCCAGCTTAGTTTAGCGAAGCGGCCGTTAATTTTGCCGACCAAACGCTCGATTTCGCTTTGGGCGGTGCGGTAAATGCGCATGCCGGAAGCGGGTTTGGCGACGGCAACGACGAAGTTAATTTTGCCCTGAAGTTCGGGGCGGCGGGTGAGCAAACGCTCGTAGCACAAGAGCATTTCTTTGGTGCCTTTTACGTAGTCCACCCGACCGGCTGAGACGATGAGCTGGCGTTCGCCGCCCATCTCTTCTCTAATTTCAGCTACCCGCTTTTTAACAGCTTCCTTTTCGACTACAGAGCGAATAAAGTCTACGTTTGTGCCAACTGGAAACGCGCCTAAATGAACGAGCTGATCTTTGTACCTGACTTTTGTAGTCATTTCCGGTGCGGCTAGTGCAGTCCCACGAGGCGTGAATTCTTTAGGAACCGGAATTTTCTCAACAATTTCAATATCGCGAAAGCCTTGAGCAATCGAGACGAAGTTTTCGACGTAGCGAGGAATGTGAAAGCCACAGACGTCACAGCAGAGCAGGCTGTCGATAATGTCTTCACGCCAGGGGAGGACGTTAAAGGCGTCAGAACCAGGAAAGGGCGTGTGGTGGAAGAAGATAATCTTGGCGTTAGGTCGCTGCTGGCGAATGTAGTAAGGCGTTAGCCACAGGTTGTAGTCGTGAATCCAAATCAGGGCATCGTCGGCAGCGTTTTCGCAGGCAGCGTCGGCGAACTTTTGGTTGATATTTTGGAAGTTTTCCCAGTCTGAAGATTCGTAGGTGAACTGCCATGGGAAAGAGTGCAGAATGGGCCAAAAGGCTTCTTTTGAGGTGACGTGATAGAAGTTTTTAACCTCGTCAGCCGTGAGGGGGATGCGGTGGACAACGCCGTTTTCGTTGCCTTCAAAGCTCATTTGTTCCTCAAAGCCACCTTTGCGTTTAGGGTTTATTTGCTTCCAGGCAATCCAGGTGCTGCGCTCGGCGCTGGCAAAAAAGCTTTTGATGGTGGGGAGAATGCCGTTAGGACTTTTCTTTTCTTTATAGACAGTTTTCCCATTTTCTACGACCTCATCGTAGGGTTCGCGGTGATAGAGAATGACGAGCGATGATTTCATGGCTTAAAAGACCTCATTTGAGTAGGTTTGAACTGATGATGGTGTGAGCTGCGATCGCAAGGATCACTTCAGGCAAAAATTAGAGCGGGCGTTGGCTTCTCCATGAGCCTTCAACAGGCCTGTTTCTATCAGAAACCGCAGTGGCCGCCTCGACCCAATACTCACATTAAATCGGGGCGTTGGCTATAGGAATCTATTGCTCTAAGCCGGTGTATTGCCTATGCTTATAGGCCTGTAGCTAATTCATCATCTTGCTAATAAGGGGTGAAAAAGGGTGGCGATCGCACAGATTGCAATTGGACATGACGCCACTCGCCTTTTAGCAGTTTGATGCCACTAAATTGACTGCTTTTTTTCTAATTTTCCCAGGGAGACATCCAGAAAAAAATTGCATTGGGTTTAGAGTGAGAAACGATGCCTGTGCCTGTACTAAAATGCCTGCACATAAGGATAACTGCCAGGACTATTTTTTAATGAGCCATTCTTCCGCTTCCTTTTCTCCCGTTGAGCTACAAGAATCAGAAACTGAGGCCTTGATGGCCTGGGCCCTTAAGGTTGCTAGCTCTAAAGCCACTTACTTTGAAATTGGACAGCTATTAGCCCACCGATTAGGGGCGCATCCCATTGAAGATGGACTGGCGGAGCTAGGCTTTTGGGTGCCTGCGCTGGCCGGTCAGATTTTGCCGAGCGAGCGCCATGTGTATTTGGAGGTGTTTACGCCGGTTGAGGCGGTGAATTTTGGCGAGCCAGAGCAGCAGGTGCCGTTTCGATATGAGTGTGTGGAGCTGCGGCTACAGGGTGAATTTGTATGGGGCGTGGTGAGCAACCTGCGGGTGGGAACGCGCGATCACCTTGGCAGCCTGTACTGGCTCCGCTACCGAGATATGCAAGACGGCAGAATGCGCACAGTGCGAGATGTTGCCCCATATTCGCTGCCCTATGGTGTGTACGCGCCAGCAGAGCTGTATGACGTTGAGGCGCTGCAAAGGGAGAGAGGCGATCGTAACTACTTCACTGAGGCCGCTCAAGCACCGCCGGTCGTTCCAGCCGAACGAGGCGATGAACCAGCGCTTCCACGCACGGCTGCGCCCGTCAACATTTTGCAGATGCACGTGCCGACCGCCTCTGAAGAAGGTACTTTAGCCGGGCTGACGCGCGTTTATCGAGAAATCGCTGAAAAAATTAGAAACGATGAGCCGCTGACACCTGCCGAGCAAAACTACGTGGGCTATGACGCGATTCAGCTTTTGCCCACTGAACCGACGATTGAATTTCGCTCAGAAGATGGGAGCCGCGACTTCTTTTCGTTTGCCGGGAAGGACAATCGAGAAGTGTATGGAGCAGATGGGCCAGTGTGTACAGTTAAGCCGCTGATAGTGACGCTGCGCAAGCCGAATACTCAAAACTGGGGCTATGACGTACCTATTTTGGGATCTTCGACGACAAACGCCTCATTGCTAAGCAGCCTGCGACCTGACGAGGTGATTGATTTTATTGTGGAAATGCACAATTTTCCGGGTAAGCCGATTCAAGTGATTTACGACCTGGTATACGGCCATTCAGACAATCAGGCGTTGGATCTGCTGAACCGTCAGTTTTTGGCGGGGCCAAATATGTACGGGCAAGATCTGAGCCATACGCTGCCAATGGTACGAGCCACGCTGCTAGAGCTACAGCGCCGCAAGGTGAACACGGGGATTGATGGCATTCGGATTGACGGCGGGCAGGACTTCCGGTTCTTCAATCCATTTTCAGGTCGGCTGGAGTATGACGATAACTACCTGCTAGCGATGAGCGATGTGGTGCAGGAAATCAACGGCGATCAGCGGCTAATGTTTACCATTTTTGAAGACGGTCGTCCCTGGCCAGATGAAGGTTGGGAAACGACCTCTACGTATCGTGAGCTGATTGATTTGCGCCCGGATTCCTTTCAGTGGGGGCCGCTGATTTTTGCGCACAATACGCCTGCTTTGAAGGGTTTTTGGGATTACAAATGGCCTCGGGTGCAGGAAGTGATGCTGCAAGGCGATCGCTGGATTACCGGATGCGGCAACCACGACACCGTGCGCCGAGGCAATCAGATCCCGCTGGATGCTGAAGAGACGAACATTAACTGGAACTTGGGCAAAACGCTGCCTGAAGTGCTGAATAACGCTTACGACAATCCCGCGACATCGCTGTGGGTGTATGCGTTTAGCCCTGGCCTGCCCATGGACTTTTTGAACGCGCTGATGCATAGCGGCTGGGGCTTTTTCCGCAATACGGACGACTTGTATGGGGTCAAAGTCGCCGCCGAAGAACTCGGCTTTTTGGACTGGCAGGTGACGGCTGAGTTTTATACCAAACCGCCGTTTTTCAAGCAGCTAAAGCAGTTTGGATTTAGAAATTTGGACATGCTGAAGCAGTTTACGCGATCGCTAACGATCGCGATGGAAACGCATGAGTACGATCTAGATGTGGTGGCTAGCGACTGTCGGGAGCAGTCTTTAGAGTCAGGCGGGATGGCAGAGAAGTTTCCGATGCTGAAGGAATTTTTCAATCACTTGGAAGCGAATCAACTGAAGCAATTTGCCCTGGCTTTTATGGAAGATAGCCATGAGTTTAGCCGGGTGTCTTATTTTAAAGAAGAGGTGAATGACTCGAATAAGGCGATTGAAAAACCCACTGAAGCAAACAAGGAAACTGCTAAAGCAAGCAAGGAAACTGCCTCTGCAAAGCAAGAGAGCACCGTATCCGATCCGGTTGAGCCAGCTAAAACAGACGCGCAACAAGCCTTGCCCCTTACAGATCCTGCTGTGATTAGCCGAGCCAAACGCAGTATGCCGGGGAACCGTGCGGCCTTTAACCTGAAGCTACGTAAGTACCGTCAGGCCAATCCATGGCTGGCTGAAAATCTTGCGGGCACCGACCGCTTCAACCGCATTAGCGAGCAGGGACACACCTTGTTCTATGGCGTGCGCACTCGTGCTATTCCTGGTGAGTCTAGCCCCATTGTGGATTACAAGCAGGTTGCGATACTGGCCCATATGGGTGGCAATCCGGCTCAAACGGCGCTGTTTGACTGGCTACAGCTCGATCCTAGTGAGTGGAATATTGTTCTGACCTCACCCGGTCTACATTTAGATGATGCCGAATCGTTGACAGGTCTGACTTTAGAAGATGGTCAAGCCGTCTTACTGGAGAAAAAGTCGATTTTGGCTTAACGGCTGGATAACAATATCTAACAATCGTGGCAGTGATGACATGTTTGGGGGGCAGGCGATCTTACAGTCGAAAGTAGCTAACTCACTGATTAATTACTGCCATGAGCCAACCGAATTACGTCATGGCCCTCGATTTGGGCACCACTGGCAACCGCGCTATTATTTTTAATCGTGATGGCACGATTAGAGGACAGGCCTACCGGGAGCTGACGCAGCATTATCCTCAGCCGGGGTGGTTGGAGCATGATGCGGCGGAGATTTGGAGAGAGGTGCAGTGGGCAATGAAGCAGGCAGTGAAAGAGGCTCAGATTGAGGCGGCTGAGATTGCTTCGATTGGGCTGACGGTGCAGCGTGAGACCTGCTTGCTGTGGGACAAGACGACGGGGGAGCCGCTGCATAAGGCGATTGTTTGGCAGGATCGGCGGACGGCGAACATGTGCGATCGCCTTCGCTCTGAAGGCAAAGCCGAACTCGTCTACGAAAAAACCGGCCTCATCCTAGACGCCTATTTTTCAGCAACCAAGCTGAACTGGCTGCTAGAGACGGTGAAAAAACAAGGCATCAACGACCTCAGCAGCGTCCTCGCTGGTACCATAGACTCGTGGGCGCTTTGGAACCTGACGGGCCGCAATGTTCATGCCACAGACCATAGCAATGCGAGTCGCACTATGCTGCTGAATTTGAGCACGCATGAATGGGATAGCGAGCTGCTCGATCTGTTTGGGATTCCAGAGAGCCTGATGCCGGAAGTGCGCCCGAGCCTGGGTGAGTTTGGGATGCTGGATAAAAGCATTTTGGGCGTAGAAATTCCGATTATGGCAATTTTAGGTGACCAGCAGGCGGCGCTGTTTGCCCATGGGTGCGATCGCCCCGGCTTACTGAAGTGCACCTACGGCACCGGCAGCTTTTTGGTAGCCCATACCGGGGACGACGTTGTTCGCGCTCCGCAGCTATTGAGCACGATTGCCTGGAGCGAGCAAAAAGGCGATTCGGTGAAAGTGAGCTACGCGCTAGAGGGGGCAATGTTCACTAGCGGCGCGTGCATTCAGTGGCTACGCGACGGGCTAAAGCTGTTTGAGAATGCGGCTGAAACAGCAGCGATGGCCGAACAAGTGGCAGATAGCAACGGTGTCTACTTTGTGCCTGCTTTGAGTGGGTTGGGTGCGCCGCACTGGGATATGTCGGCACGCGGGGCCTTTATGGGGCTTACGGGTGGAGCGAAACGAGAGCATATGGTGCGAGCGGTGCTGGAGGCGATCGCCTTTCAGGTCAAAGAGGTGGTCAATGCGGCCAACGCCTCTTGTGATACGCCAATCAAGCAGCTCAAGGTAGACGGCGGCGCGAGTAATAACGACTTTTTGATGCAGTTTCAGGCCGACGCGCTAGGAATTTCAGTAGAGCGGCCTGAGGTGTTGGACGCGACAGCGCAAGGGGCGGCTTTTGCGGCAGGGTTGGCAATCGGGTTCTGGGATGACTATCAGGCGATTGTGGATACGCGAAAGGTGGGCAAGGTGTTTGAGCCGCAGGAGGATGGTGTGAGTACGGCGCATTTTGAGCGATGGGAGAAGGCGGTGGCGAGGGCGAAAGATTGGATTTAAGCCGCAGCCACGACCCGACTAGTACACCTCAACAGGAAATTTCTTTTATGCCGCTATCGCTTCACCAGCAGACATTCTCTCTCGACCACGAGGCTTTCGCTCAAACGCTTTCAACCACCGAGAACTTGCTGATCATTCAAGATCTTGATGGTGTCTGTATGGGACTGGTGAACGATCCGCTGACGCGGCGGGTTATTCCCGGCTATATTATGGCGACGCGGGCGTTTGGCGGACATTTTTATGTGCTGACGAATGGCGAGCATACCGGCAGGCGTGGGGTGAATAGAATTGTGCAGCAGGCCTTTGGGGTGAATTCGGAGGTGCTGCGATCGCAAAATAGCTATCTTCCGGGGCTTGCCGCCGGTGGCGTACAGTGGCAGACCCGAGATGGGGTGGTGACGCATCCCGGCGTCAGTGAAGCCGAGCTACATTTTTTGCAAACGGTGCCGGATAAAATGGAGGCCTGTTTGCGTAAGTTTTTAGCCGAGAATGGCTGCCCGCCTGAGTTAGAGAAGGATCTAGACCAGTATATTGCGGCGACGCTGCTGAAGAATGTGGCGTCGCCAACCGCGAACTTAAACAGCCTGTATCCATTTTTTGCAGATGATCCAGATACGTTTGTGGCGCTTCAGAAACGGATGCGATCGCTGCTTGAAACCTTACTTGCAGAAGCGGCTAGTCAGGGGTTAGATGACGCTTTCTTTATTCACTATGCACCCAACTTAGGCAGAGATGAGAGCGGTAAAGAAGTTGTTTGGTTTGCGCAAAAAGGAGAATCAGGAACAACAGATTTTCAGTTTATGTTGCGAGGTGCAATTAAAGAGGCGGGCGTACTGGCATTGCTGAATCATTACTATTTTGCACGGACGGGCCGCTATCCGCTGGGTAAAGAATTCAATGCGCGTCAGGCTCCGCATGATATAGACGCTTTGGTACAGCTTGTTGCTGACAACTTTGATCCAAAACAAATGCCGTTAATTGTGGGCGTGGGTGATACGGTCACAGCCAAAGTGCAAGAAAACGGTGAAGTGAAAAGAGGGGGAAGCGATCGCAACTTTTTACAGCTTATCCAAAATCTCAACGCGCCCTTTGCCAGCGGCAATATTACCGTGTACGTAGACAGCAGCGGTGGTGAGTTGAAGAACCGCAAGCCGCTCGTGCTAGCTACTAAAGAATCAGGGGCTCTAAAGGTGACTAACGGCCCTGGTGATGAGGCCGATCCGCTACGGCTAAATGTAGCCTTTCCACAAGGGCATGAGCAGTATTGTGATGTGTTTGAACGAGCGGCAGGCGATCGCATTTTGGTGTAAGTCAGCTTTTTCAATCGTATGCAGCGTGCCTCAATATGAAGACTCAAAGAAACTTGAAATAATGATTGAGGCACCTGCGTACATCCTGACAACTTTAAAGGAATGCTTCTCACCAAAAACACCTAAGTTTTTGCAGACGCTATCGAAAGCGTGTTGGCTCAAACCTTTCAGGATTATGAGCTGGTGGATTTATGACAACGCCTCTACGACAACGCCTCTACCGATGCTACGCAGGCTATTTGTCGGCCTTTCGTGCAACAAGACGAAAGGCCGTTTTGACCGGGTAAACGCATACTCAAGCCCTTTGTTGTACTGCCGTTAGCCCGCTACCTTCAAAAGATCCTAAGAATGACGCTACACAGTTAACACAAGTCCACTCAAGCAGTAAAGTAGATCAGTAAATATACAGATATTCCCTGGTGCAGACAGTGATCTTTGTAAGCATGTTTTTAATATGAAAGTAGCTATATTAGCGGGCGGCCTCGGTACCCGCTTGTCAGAAGAAACCGTTGAAAAGCCTAAACCCATGGTGGAGATCGGGGGAACCCCGATTATTTGGCACATCATGATGCACTACGCGCATTATGGGTTTGAGGATTTTGCGATCGCCCTAGGCTACAAATCAGAAGTCATCAAAAAATATATGGTGGACTACTGCTCACTGAGCAGCAACCTTACCGTAAACCTTAAAAGTGGCCACGTAAAACGTCATGAGGGCTACGCGCCTGACTGGACAATAGACTTAATTAATACTGGCCTGCACACCAATACAGGCGGACGCATCAAGCGGCTACAGCCCTATGTAAACAACGAAACCTTTATGCTTACCTGGGGCGACGGCGTTTCGGACATTGACCTGAACGAGCTGCTAGCGTTTCATAAGTCTCACGGCAAGCTCGCAACCCTAACAGCCGTGCGCCCGCCCGCTAGATTTGGCCATTTGGACTTAGACGGTGAGCAGATTGTTGACTTTTCAGAAAAGCCGCAAACCCGAGAAGGCTGGATAAACGGCGCATTTTTTGTGCTGGAGCCTGGTATTTTCGACTATATCGAAGGCGACGACACGCCCTGGGAAAAGGCCCCGCTAGAGAATTTGGCGAAAGACGGGCAGCTCATGGCCTACAAGTACGGTGGCTTTTGGCAGTGTATGGACACGCTGCGCGACAAAAGGCGGCTAGAAAGCCTTTGGGCCTCTGGCGAAGCTCCCTGGAAAACGTGGTGATAGGCCACCCTCTCCTACGGGTTTCCTAGCTTAAGAGACGCGAAGAGATGTCGTTTCAATCTGTTTTCAGTCTGTTTTCACCCTGATAATCTACCGAACACTAAAGAGAGTTTAACTATGCGTGTACTTGTTACTGGACACCAGGGCTATATTGGTACCATTCTTGTGCCGATGCTATTAGAAGCCGGTCATGATGTGGCTGGTTTTGATAGCGACCTGTACGAGAACAGTACGTTTGGCAATGAGATGCCGGAGGTTCCCTGCATTAGGAAAGATGTTCGAGATGCTACGGCGAAGGACTTAGAAGGTTTTGAGGCGGTTTTACACCTGGCCGGACTCTCTAACGATCCGCTCGGTAATCTCAATCCAAACTTGACGCGTGATATTAACCATTTGGCGACGGTTCGTTTGGGTGAGCTGGCTAAGCAAGCGGGCGCGAGTCGCTACATTTTCTCGTCGTCGTGCAGTAACTATGGTGCGGGTGGGCAGGACTGGCTGACTGAGGAATCGGATTTTAACCCGGTGACGCCCTACGGCGTGTCTAAGGTTAAGTCAGAGCAGGGCTTAGCTGAGCTAGCTGACGATGGCTTTAGCCCGACGTATTTACGCAATGCTACCGCTTTTGGCGTGTCGCCTCGGCTGCGGTTTGATCTGGTGTTGAACAATTTGACGGCTTGGGCATTTACCACTGGCAGAGTGTTTATTAAGAGTGACGGGACGCCCTGGCGGCCGATTGTTCATATTGAAGATATTTCGCGAGCGTTTGTAGCCGCGCTACAGGCACCGAGAGAGAAAGTGCACAACGAGGCTTTTAACGTGGGCCGCAATGAAGATAACTATCAGATTCGTGAGCTGGCGGATATTGTTAAAGAGACGGTGCCGAACTGTCGAATTGAGTATGCTGCGGATGCGGGGCCAGATAAGCGCTGCTATCGAGTGGACTGTAGCAAGATCAGGCGGGTACTGCCTGAGTTTGATCCGCAGTGGGATGCGCGCAAAGGAGTAAAGGAGCTGTACGAGGCGTACCAAAAGGTGGGGCTGACATTAGAGGAATTTGAGGGCGATCGCTATCAGAGAATTGCGCACATTAAGTCGCTGCTGGCAAAAGGTGAGCTAGGTGATGATTTGAGATGGAAGGTGGGGGCGATCGCATAAGCGGCAACTGTTATGACAACCCCTAATCCAACCTGCCGTTCTTGCGATGGCACTGACCTAAAGCCGATTATCTCTTTTGGTGAAACCACGCTTGCAGATGCGCTACTAACAAAAGAACAGCTAACTGAAACAGAATATACCGCGCCGTTAGATCTGGTGTTTTGTGCTGACTGTAGCCTGGTGCAAATTACGGTCAGCGTGCCGCCTGAAATTCTGTTCTGTAGAAACTACCCCTATTTTTCGTCGGTATCGCCTAGCCTGCTAAAGCATTTTAGAGACAGTGCTGAGTCTGTGATTGAATCCCGCAATCTGGACTCAAATAGTATGGTTGTCGAGGCCGCAAGCAACGATGGCTACATGCTCAAAGTCTTTGCAGAGAAAGGCATTCCGGTGCTTGGTATTGACCCGGCAGATGGCCCTGCTGAGGCGGCGCAAAAGTCGGGAATACCGACCCGCTGTACGTTTTTCAGCCAAGCGTTAGCGACTGAGCTAGCGGCAGAAGGCCACGCGGCTGATGTGTTTTTGGCCAATAACGTTCTGGCGCATGTGCCGGATCTAAACGGATTTGTAGCGGGTATTAAGCGGCTGCTAAAAGAGACTGGCGTAGCGGTGATTGAAGTGCCTTACCTGATGGATTTGGTAGAGCATGGAGAGTTTGACACTATCTATCATCAGCACCTTTGCTACTTTTCAGTGTCGGCGCTTGACCGATTGTTTCGGCGACACGGTTTGTTTCTGAATAATGTTGAACACACTAAAATTCACGGCGGCTCCTTACGACTGTTCGTAGAGCCGCGTGAGGCCGTACAGCCGATGGTAAAAACGTTTTTGGCTGAAGAAAAGAGCCATAAGGTCGATCGGTTTGATTACTATCAGACGTTTGCCGAGCGGGTGGAGATGATTAAGTGTGAGCTGTTGGCGATCCTAAGGGATCTGAAGGCTCAGGGAAAAACTATTGTAGGCTATGGGGCAGCGGCGAAGGCAGCGACGATGATGGCCTACGTGGGAATTGATAGCGCGCTGATTAACTATGTGGTGGATTTGAACCCGGTGAAGCATGGGCGCTATATGGGTGGCAATCATTTGCCGATTTATTCGCCGCAGAAGCTGTTGGATGATCAGCCAGACTACGTCCTGATCCTGGCATGGAACTTTGCTAAGGAGATTATGGAACAGCAGCGCGAGTATGCGAAAAAGGGTGGGCGATTTATTGTGCCGATTCCATCGCCGAAGGTGGTGTAGCACCGATTATGCTTGGCTGCTGAGAGGCCAAAAAAGATGAAAGCTGCATTTGTCAGTCAGCCTTAGGATACGTTATAGCCTCCGGTGAGTGCGAAATCTATTCCGACTTAGACTGGTGCGTTCTCCACTCACCTTCTTAGTCTCTACAGTGACTTTTTCTCTGCCGAGAGAGTTTGTGCCTGAACTTTGTGCGATCGCGCTACCAAAGAAAGGCAAGTAATGTTTCCAAGCCAAATCACCGATCTCACCTAGTTAGCAATTATATTCGCGCCCCACCCAAACGATGAAATGCTAGCTAGTGCCGCTGCGGATCAACAGAGCTGGAATTGTTGAAAACTGGGAATGGAGAGGCGATACGGGCACAGCGTTTAGTCGATTTGTTGGAAAAATATAAGAGGTAACAGTTTCGTGATTCAACAGCCTTCCAATTCACTGCTCAGCTCAGAGAAGACCCGCTTTTTGGCTGATAAGACCTGTCCTAACTGCGAGTCGATAGGGCTTTCTATTTTTTATGAAGTAAAAGATGTGCCGGTGCATAGCTGTCTGATGCTGTCAAATGCTGAGGATGCGTTGGATTTTCCTTCGGGAGATGTGCTGCTGGGGTTTTGCGGTGCCTGCGGCTTTATTACCAACACCGAGTTCGACTCCAAATGGTCGGCCTATGCGCCTAACTACGAAGATCAGCAGAGCTTTTCACCTACTTTTAACAAGTTTGCAAAAGAGCTGGCGCAAACGCTCATAGACAAATACGATTTACACAACAAGTCAATTGTTGAAATTGGCTGTAGTAAAGGAGACTTTTTACATTTGCTTTGCGAGCTAGGAAACAATACGGGCGTGGGCATTGATCCGAGTGCGGTGCCGGGACGTGTAAGCAGTAGTGCAGCCGACCGGGTAACACTAATTCAAGACTATTACTCAGAAAAATACGCTGAGTATGTGGGGGACTTTATTTGCTGTCGGCACACGCTGGAGCATATTCAGCCGACGGCTGAGTTTGTAAGAACAGTGAGAAAATCTATTGGTGATCGCGATGTCGCCGTCGTCTTTGAAATTCCCGATACCGTCCGCGTGCTCAAAGAAATCGCCTTCGAAGACATTTACTATGAGCACTGCTCTTACTTTACCCCTGGCTCCTTGGCTCGATTGTTCCGTCGCTGCGGCTTTGAAATCACCGACCTTTACCGTGCCTATGGCGATCAGTACTTGCTAGTAGACGCCAAGCCGATCGCAGTGCCGACCGATAACAACATTTATTCAATAGAAGATAGCCCTGAGCAAATTGCTAAAGACGTGCAGCACTATATTGACGAGATTGATAACACGCTCGGTGGCTGGAGAGATCGTCTGACGGCCGCTCAAAAAGACCATAAAAAAACGGTGGTTTGGGGCTCAGGCTCTAAGTGTGTGGCCTTTTTAACCACGCTAGATACCATTGATAAAATTCAGTATGTTGTTGATATCAATCCGCATCGTCACGGCAAATTTATTCCAGGTGTGGGCAAGCAAATTATGTCGCCCGAGTTTTTGAAAGAGTATCAGCCGGATCAGGTGATTGTGATGAATGAGATTTATTGTGATGAGATTGGGCTAATGTTGGATGAGATGGGTGTGAAGACGGAGTTAGTAGCGTTGTAATGACGAAAACAACTTGTCCAGTATGTGATACGACGTCGGCAACCGTTTTTACGGAGCTGTTGAATTTGCCGATTTATTGCAATTTGCTGTGGCGCGATCGCGATGAGGCGATCGCCTGTCCCAAGGGCGATATCCGCCTAGCCTTTTGCGACACCTGCGGCGCTATTACCAACACAGTTTTTGATCCAAACAAGCTAGGCTACTCACAAGACTATGAGAATTCACTGCACTATTCTGCTAGGTTTCAGGATTATGCGCAGACCCTAGCCGAGCGTCTAGTTGAAAAGCATCAGCTTCACCATAAGACCATTATTGAGATTGGCTGTGGCAAGGGAGACTTTTTGGTGTCGCTATGTGAGCTAGGTAACAACAAGGGCGTTGGCTTTGACAATAGCTACGCTGAACGGGACGAGCATGAGGAGATGTGCGTTGGCGAAGCCTCTCCATGGGAGAATCGCATCCAGTTCATTCAAGACTTTTACTCCGACAAATACGCTCACTACTCAGCCGATTTTGTATGTTGCCGGCAGGTGCTAGAGCATGTAAAAAGGCCGGATGAGTTATTGATTCCGGTTGGTAAGGCAGTGGCTAATCGCCCAAACACCACGCTCTTTTTTGAAGTGCCCAATGGCCTCTACACCTTTGGCAACATGATGATTTGGGACATCATTTATGAGCACTGCACCTATTTCACCCCGGTTTCTTTAACGTATGCGTTCAATGCAACCGGTTACAAAACCAGTGCCGCCTCTGAAGAATTTGGTGGACAGTTCCTGAGCATCGAAGCCAATCTGTCTTCTGAGCGTTCTGAGACTGAACAGAGCATAGACTCGGAAGCTTTAGCGGAAATAGCCACAACGATTGAGGGTTTTGAAAGTCGATTCAAAGCTCAGAAACAGCAGTGGGAAGCTAGCCTAAGGCATCTGTTCGAGCAGGGTAAGAAAATTGTTGTTTGGGGGTCGGGCTCTAAAGGAGTGACGTTTCTTAACCTATTGGGATTAACTAGCACGATTCAAGGCGGCGTTGAGTATACGGTTGATATTAATCCGCGTAAGCAAGGCAAGTTTATTCCGGGGACGGGGCAGGAGATTGTTGCACCTGAGCGAATGAAGGGCTATCAGCCTGATGTTGTGATTGTGATGAATCCGCTATATCAGCAAGAAATTAAAGATAGCCTGAGCCAAATGAATCTAACGCCTCAGCTTGTCACCACAGAATCATTTGTGGTGTGACTGACTGCTACGGTGTAACTGACTGCCAATTAACATCGCGCATTTTTACTGCATACATTTGTAAAAAAAGAAAGTACCCTATGGTTGGACGCTCTCTAAATTTAAAAACGATTGCCCTTTTGGTAGAGATGGCTACCGTTTTGACTATTTTTTTGAGCTAAATGAGACGGCTTCACCGAGTGAAGCAATGGCTGAAAGAGCCACACAAAGCTCTTTATGGTGGATAATAATCGGGAAAATATGTTTTAGGTTTCAAAAGCCGAAGTTATGTTAACGTTTGTAAAGCAGGTCACTAAAGATTGACTTGGGCGCGCATGCACAGCGAACTAAAGCCGTGCCTTCTTACCCCATCAGTAAGACATTCGTACCACAAATCTTTTGTTCCTGTTGGAGAGAGGTGTCTCAAGCGATCGCTCTCTATTTCATAGCCAAGAAACGTCTTCACTTAAACAGTCTTGACATGATTGGTAACTGAGGCTAGTTCTTGGTAGACTAGTTTGTTGTACTTAAAACACTCGACCTATGGCTTATACCGTTGATTCTGCGCGTAGTATTTTCCCTAGCACGCTGTCGGCAGATGCTGTTCCTGCCACTATCGCTCGTTTTTCTCAACTGAGCGCAGAAGATCAGCTCGCGCTCATTTGGTTTGCTTACCTCGAAATGGGCCAAGCAATCACCATCGCCGCTCCCGGCGCTGCTAACATGCAGTTTGCCGAAATCACCATGGAAAAAATCAAAAAAATGACGCCTTTGGAGCAATCCCAGGCCATGTGTGACTTGGCAAACAGAGCCGATACTGAAGTCTCTCGTACTTATGCAACCTGGACACCCAACATCAAGCTAGGTTTCTGGTACAGACTCGGCGAATGGATGGAAGAAGGCTTTGTCGCGCCTATCCCTGAGGGTTACAAGCTGTCTGCAAACGCCGCTGCTATTTTACAAACCATTCGAGGATTAGAGTCTGGTCAGCAGATTACCGTATTGCGAAGTTCTGTTGTAGATATGGGCTACGACACTGGTAAGCTTGGCAGCTTTGATCGGGTTTCTGAACCTGTTTCGCCGCCTACTTCTATTGGTCAGCGCAAAAAAGTAACCATCGAAGGTACTGATAATGCCACCGTGCGTGAATACATGGACAATCTCAACGCAAACGACTTTGATGCGTTGATCAACCTATTTGCAGCAGATGGTGCACTGCAGCCTCCCTTCCGTAAGCCCATTGTCGGTAAAGAAGCCGTTTTGCGGTTTTTTAAAGAAGAATGTCAGAACCTTAATCTGATCCCTGAGCGAGCAGTCGATGAAGATGCTGAAGACGGCTACAAGCAAATTAAAGTGACTGGCAAGTGCCAGACGCCTTGGTTTGGTGCGGCTGTTGGGATGAACATTGCGTGGCGCTTTTTGCTGAACCCTGAAGGCAAAATTTTCTTTGTTGCCATTGATTTGTTGGCTTCACCCAAAGAGCTGTTGAACCTGGTTCGTTAATTCGACTAACGGCCTTAATCTATTGACCCACTCCAACACGCGGAGTGGGTTCTACATCTGTCTGTTTAATAGTAAAGTTTTAGACCAAGGACATAAATTTCAAGAAAGATGACGCAACAAACTGAAGTTCAGTGGAGTGAGGCAGAAAAAACTGTTGCACAGGCAGCGCTTAAGTCAGCTTATGACCGAGAAGTTGAGGCGCTGATACAAAATATTAGAGAGAAAGCGAGCCTAATTGAGACAACTGAAGAAGTGTGGCAGCTACATGATTATTTGAGCGGCAGACGGCACGACATTGACGGCAAGTACGACGATAGAGAAGACTTTTTGACGTTTACGCTGTCTCGGCTGGTGAAGGAAGGCCTGCTAGCCTTAGATGACATAAAAGAACTGTCGGCAGATAAAAGAGCGAAGGTGAGTATTCTGACGCGGATGTAGCGTCAAAACACTAGAGCTTAAGCCACGATTACAGCCCATGAGTTGATAGGCTAGAAGCAACCTGCTAAAGCGCAATCTGCGCACTAAATCTACGCACTATTTTGTAACTAGGGCCTACTTTTCTCATGACTGTCAGTAGCAAAACCGCCAAAAGACTCCTTTACGACTTCATGTTTGAGAACGAAGACGCAAAAGAATGGGTTGAGGACGTATGGGGCTTGAGTCCCTTTCTGGGTCAGGGTGCGGCGAATGCGGCTGAAGTGCTCGGTGTGCTGATAGAAACCTGTTCAGAGCGGCAGTTAAACGCGATCGTTGCAAGCTTGTATGAGGCGCACAAAGAGACCATTAGTGAGCTAGAGTCGGTGGCTGAGTGGCGCGTGGGTATAGATGCTAAGTCGGCGAAGCTGAAAGCAGACTAGAACCCGTTCTTCAGTACATCTCTTTCAATTTTCACTCAGAGCGTTCTTCGACTTCATCGAACCCTATCGCTGAGCGCTGTTTCTAGCTTGAAGCAGGCAGTGGCTCAGGGCGAAGTGAAAACTGCTGAGCATTTCCTTGGCGGTCTACCTCTAGCTTTAAAGTGCGCTTAAGGCCGTTGGCTTCCACTGCCTTTTGAACATCTTTGCCGGTAGCGATCGCATCACCATTTACCTGACTTACCACGTCACCCGCTCGCAAGCCCGCTTTGGCCGCAGGCGAACCGGGTACCACGCTAGCGACTAACACCCCGCTATCAGCCTCTACCTGAAAGCCCTGGTTAGGATTTTGATTGATTGAGTCACGAACTTCTGGTGTCAGGTTGACCATTTGAATGCCGATAAAAGGATGATCTACCCTTCCGGTTGCCACCAGTTGCTCCGAAATTCGCTGTACCGAATCAATCGGAATCGCAAACCCGAGGCCCTGTGCGCCGCTGATAATCGCGGTATTCATCCCAATCACTTCGCCTTTTGCGTTAAGCAGCGGCCCGCCAGAGTTTCCAGGGTTAATCGCGGCGTCCGTTTGAATAAAGTCTACGCGCTTATCCGGAATGCCGACCTGACCGCTGGTGCGCCCGGTCGCGCTGACGATGCCGACGGTCACAGTGTTGTCTAGCCCGAGTGGGTTGCCGATTGCGATCGCAACTTCTCCAGGCATCAGCTCAGCGTCACTAATCGAAATCGTCGGCAAATCGTTTGCCTCCAAATCAATCACTGCCACGTCTGTCAGCGGATCGCTACCGAGCACCGTGCCTTCAAAGCTACGGCCATCTTTAAGCGTGACCTGCACCGTATCTGCGCCTTCTACCACGTGAGCATTGGTAAGAATGCGACCATCTTCACTCACAATAAAACCTGAGCCCACACCGCTTTCAGTTTTTTCCTGTGGTACTTGAGAGGGAACTCTATTGCCGAAAAATCTACGGAATTCTTCAGGCATTTCAGCCGCACCGCTCGACACCGTGCGAGATGCGTTAATGCGAACCACGGCTGGGCCCACTGCCTGCACTACTTCAGCCACAGAGTTAGCTTCTGCTGGTAGCGACAAACTGACGGGCGTTGTTTGATAAGCATTTTGAGCTACGGCACCAGACTTGGGCCTGCTGGTAGCAGAGTCTCCGATGTAGTAAGACCCGGCGGTAGCTACACCTGCGCCCAGCATGACTAGGGCTAGAGAGGCGATCGCGCGTTTACCAGTCTTAGCAAGCGAACGGCCCTCAGAAGTAGAAACGTGATCAACTGTCATAGAAATTGCCCAAGTAAGCGACGACTACCCTCAATATAAGCAGGCGGTTTGACAACGACGTGACGAGGGTATGGCAGTGGCGTGATGCCTGAAAATCAACCTCAGAAAATCACCCTGATGAAGGATAGTTTGCTAGAGACTTTCTGGTTCAATGCCAGTTAATTGAAACAAAAGCAATACAAACTAAACCACAGCAGGACACACGAATTATGGATAGCAAATCAACCGTTGTATGGCAGGGCAGTGTCAAAGAAGGCAAAGGCGAAATTACAACAGAAAGCGGCGTGCTGAAAAGCTCAGTGTATACATACGGCACTCGCTTTGAAGAGAATCCGGGGACTAATCCTGAAGAACTGATTGCAGCGGCCCATGCCGCTTGTTTTACGATGGCTACGGCTGATGAGTTAGGCAGTGCAGGCATTACGCCCGAGCGCCTTGAAACAGTGGCAACAGTCACGCTAAGTACAGAAGGAAACGAACCTGAAGTGTCTCAAATTCACTTGGATATTACGGCCAAGCTACCAAGCGGTGACAAAGATGCGTTCGAGAAAGCGGCCAACAGTGCAAAAGAAAATTGTCCTATTTCTAGGCTGATGAATGCAGACATTTCTCTAGATACGCACCTGGCTAGCTAAGGAGTAATCTAAGGAGGAAAGCTAGCAATTTGGCAGTAGAAATATGCCGACTTTTACGCGTGCTGGCACAATAGAGGGGTTCCTCCACACCCGATGACTTTGTGCTAGCGCCTGAATCCCTATTCCCTTTCCCGTTAGACGACTTTCAGCTAGAGGCGATCGCCGCACTCAATCAGGGCGAATCGGTTGTGGTATGTGCGCCTACGGGCTCAGGAAAAACGCTCGTCGGAGAATATGCCATTCATCGGGCCTTGGCCATGGGTAAGCGGGTGTTTTACACCACCCCGCTCAAAGCGCTTTCTAACCAAAAGCTGCGAGATTTTAGACGCACCTTTGGTGAAGAAAATGTGGGCTTGCTCACGGGCGATAGCTCTGTAAATCGTGACGCCGCCGTGGTCGTGATGACGACCGAAATTTTCCGTAATATGCTCTACGGCACCACTATTGGCGAAGTCGGCACTTCATTGCGAGACGTACAGGCCGTCGTGCTCGACGAATGCCACTATATGAACGACCGGCAGCGAGGCACCGTCTGGGAAGAGTCTGTAATCTACTGCCCACCTGAGATTCAGCTTGTGGGCCTGTCGGCGACGGTGGCTAACGGCGGCCAGCTTACCGACTGGATTAACGAAGTTCACGGCCCTACTCGCCTAATCTATTCAGACTTTCGCCCGGTGCCGCTGAATTTTCACTTTGCGGTTGAGAAAGGCATTTTCCCGCTGCTAAACCCAGACAAAACAAGCCTGCATCCCCGGCTCAAAAATCATCGCAAGCCGCCGCGCCGTCAGCGTGGACAGAAGAAGCAAGCGGCCGGTGCGACCCTACCTGGCATCGTCAGCAAGCTTCAGCAGAAGGACATGCTGCCAGCAATCTACTTTATTTTTAGTCGCAAGGGCTGTGATAAGTCGGTGCAGGCGGTATCACATATGAGCTTGGTGACTGCCGCTGAGTCTGAGCTGTTGAAACGCCGAATTGATGGCTTTGTACAGCGTAATCCTGAGGCGGTGCGAGACAATCAGCTAGAGGCTTTATACGGCGGAATTGCGGCTCATCATGCGGGTATTTTACCAGCTTGGAAAGGCTTGGTGGAGCAATTGTTTCAAGCGGGGCTGATTAAGGTGGTATTTGCCACCGAGACGCTGGCGGCTGGGATTAATATGCCTGCTCGGACAACGGTAATTGCCAGCCTTTCTAAGCGTACGGACGACGGACACCGGCTGCTCCACGCGTCAGAGTTTTTACAGATGTCGGGTCGCGCTGGGCGACGGGGAATGGATGAGAAGGGGCATGTGGTGACGGTGGAGTCCCCTTTTGAGGGAGCGCGAGAGGCTGCTCGGCTGGCGCTTTCGCCGCCCGATCCGCTGGTAAGTCAGTTTACGCCTAGCTATGGAATGGTGCTGAATCTGCTGCAGATTCATACGGTTGAGGAAGCGCAGGAGCTGATTGAGCGTAGCTTTGGCCAGTATCTGGCGACCTTGCATTTGGCCCCGCAGCGGCAGGCAATTGATCTGGTGGAGCGAGAGATTGCGGTGCTGCAAGACCAGCTAACGTATGTGGACGATGAGGCGATCGCAGAATACGAAAAGCTACGTGGCTGGCTAAAAGAAGAACAAAGGCTGCAAAAAATATTGCAAAAGCAGGCTGAAGAGACTATTGGCAGCGATCCGGTGGCGGCTTCTTTTGCCATGTCGGGTACGATGCTTTCGCTGAAAGGGAAAAACGTGAAAGTGTCGGCTCCACTGCCTGCTTTGCTGGTGAGTAAGCTGCCGGGGCCGGGGCAGTTTCCGTATCTGGTGTGCTTAGGACAAGATAATCGCTGGTACGTGGCGACTGTAAAAGATGTTGTGATGATGCACGGTGATATTGGCAGGGTGAAAGAGGCTGAGGCGTTAGCGCCGCCAGCGGATTTGAATACAGCGCCGGGTGCCTCAAAGAAAGGAGATGAACAAACGGCTGCGGTGATCGCTAAAATGCCTGAAGTGTTGGGATTTGAGGCGCAGGCTCCTGAAGTGAAAGCGCAACGAGAGCGGGTGGAAGCGGTGCAGGAAAAGCTGTCGCACAATCCGGTTGGGCAGTTGGAGAATCCGAAGGCGGTGGTGAAGCAGCGGAAACGGCTAAAGCGACTTGAGACGGAGAGAGGCGATCGCACAGCAAAGTATGAGGATCAAACGCATCACTACTGGCAGGAGTTTGTCGGCCTGATGCAGGTGCTCGAAAACTTTGAGTGCTTAGCAGATGATGGCCCGACTGAGCTAGGCCAAATGTGCGCGGCGATTCGTGGCGATAATGAGCTGTGGCTAGGACTGTCGCTGGCTTCCGGTGAATTTGATGCGCTAGAGCCGCAGCAGTTTGCTGCTGCCTGTGCGGGCATATTAATGGAGAACAACCGTCCAGATACCTGGATTCGCTATCAGCCAACAACGCCAGTGATCGACGCTTTGGCGGGTTTGCGTGGACTCAGACGCCGCATTTTTCAGGAGCAGCGGCGGCAAGAGATTCAAATTCCGGTGGCGCTAGAGTGGGATTTGATTGCGATTGTAGAACAGTGGGCGCTGGAAACAGAGTGGGCTGATTTGTGTGACAATTCGAGCCTTGATGAAGGTGACATTGTTCGTATTTTGCGCCGCACGCTCGACTTTCTCTCCCAGATTCCGCATGTTCCGTTTCTCTCCGATGAGGTAAGAACCACGGCTCGGCAGGCGGCCTTTTTGCTAAATCGGTTTCCTGTGAATGAGAGTGCCAACTGATATTGCTGCTGGCTAGTCCGGCTGGGCGCGACCAAGCTATCGGGTGATATTAGGCACTAATGCAAATGCAATTTCAATGAAAGGAGACATGACGGTACTCCAAAGCGCTACGAATATCATCATCTGATTAATGTCATCGTTGGTCATCTCTCCTGTTGTCGAGAGTGGATATACAATTAGCATCCATAAGAGCGCCGTAAGCATTCCCGTACGTACTGCGGACTTTAGGATGCTTGGGTAGTTGCGATCGCCTCCCTGCCCATCTTTTGCAAACACCGAAATCGTAGGAATAATGCTTCTAGACAATGACGTCGTTACCCCGAAGCAAAACCCAGATGCTGCACTGATCATTATCTGCGGATATAAAGCTGCAATACTCTCATTTATTTCCAAAACTGCCTCCTGCATGGCAGAAACAACAGAAATTTAAGCTTACGGGCGCTCAAAAGCCGCTGCGTTCTTTGTATGCCAATAAAAAAACTGCTTCACTAGCTACCGACTATTCATTCTCCAACGTATTCAAGGCGTAATCTGTTGCCGCATACTGCAAGCAAAATTGCGATAGCGCAGTCCTGACGCTAAATGCTCCCCTAACGTTTAGGCAAGAAAAGGGAAGTTTTTCCTTCCCCGACACACTATCAGGTGAAGACGTTTTGCTCAGACTTTTTCTTCAAGTAAATACGTTTGAAAGCGTCTCATAAGCTATGTATACAACCATAGCGCTTATTACTGAGCCTTATGCCACTCCTTTGCACGCTGGCGAATCTCATTTAGCTCATCATCAGACATTTTGTCCAAGTTTTTTAAGATGAAATTCATGCGTCCCTTTGTGCTTAGTTCCTCTCGGTGGCGATCTAAAAAGTCCCAATAAAAAAAGTTGAAGGGACAGGCATTTTCTCCCGTGCGGGCTTTTTTATCGTAAGTGCAGCCTTTGCAGTAGTCACTCATTTTATTGATATAGTTAGCGCTAGAAGCATAAGGTTTTGTCGCTAGTACGCCACCATCTGCAAAAAGCCCCATGCCGATTACGTTGGTTTGCATTACCCAGTCGTAGGCGTCTATAAAAGCCGCGTGGAACCAATCTTCTACTTCTTGGGGAGAGAGTCCGGCGATGAGAGAGAAGTTTGCTAAGATCATCAGGCGCTGGATGTGGTGGGCGTAACCCGTGCGCTTAACGGTGTCGATAGTTTGATGCAGGCAGTTCATTTGAGTATCGCCGTCCCAAAAAAAATCGGGTAGCGGCGCGATATGCTCAAAGTAGTTACGAGAAGGGTAGTCGGCATCAACATGGTTGTATACGCCGCGCATGTATTCGCGCCAGCCCATCACCTGACGAATGAACCCTTCTACACAGTTAAGAGAAATATTGTTAGCCTCGTAGGCAGATTCGACAGCAACAATCACTTCCATCGGCTGTAGGAGGCCGATGTTGAGATAGGGCGACAGGAGCGCGTGCCACATCGTGTCTTCGCCGCTGACCATGGCGTCTTGATAGGGGCCAAAGGTGGTGAGGCGATCGCGCACAAAATAATCTAACACTGACAGTGCCTGCTCCCTGGTCACCGCCCAGCCAAACGTCTCAGCCTCACCAAACGTAGGATAGTCAGCAGCTTCCACACATTCAATCACCGCCTTCGTAATCTCATCTGGCTCAAACGTCAAAGGCGCAGGCGGCGAAATCTTTCCCTTTGGCGGCTTTCGATTCTCCTTATCAAAATTCCACTTCTCCCCGACCGGTTTTTTACCATCCATCAAAATGTTGAATCGCTTTCTCCCTTCTCGATAAAACGACTCCATCAAAAGACTTTTCCGCGAAGCTGCCCAGTCTTCAAAGTCTTCAGTTGACCATAAAAAATGATTGTTCGGCGTTTGCACCAAATCACAGGGCAATTCTAGCGCTGATAGCAGCTCAGCAAACGGTCTATCCGCAGGCTGCATGACTCGCAGCTCATCAATAGAATTGTGCGTGATCCAACTGTTCAAAGGCGCTGCAAACGTATCTGCCGTTTTATACGTAACGTGCCAGCCATCTGCCTTTAGCGCTTCTGCAAAGTGACGCATTGCTGACCAAATAAGAATAAGCTTTTGCTTGTGGTAGCGTCGTTCTTTGATGTGATTTAACGACTCGATTAAGATAACGGGCGTATTTGCTTTATCTTCTGCGCAGCTTTCTATTGCTGATTGCCCTTGCCATAGCTGATCGCCCAATACCCAGATTCCAACCGTCATACAATTGTCTGAAATGTTCTGAAATGTACTGAAATGTACTTATACGCTGTGTAGTATCGCTGCTAATCTATCGGGACGCCACCCCAATTTGAGAGATGTGCCTTTAGCCACTCTAGCTCTTGAGGGCTACCGGAGATGTGAACGAGATCCAGCTTAGACCAGCTATGTTGTGAGATGCAAAAGCTGATGTGATTGTCAGAACGGGTATCAGGGTCAAAGAATCTGAGCGATCGCACTGGCACATCTAAAAAATGTACCTTGTTGTCTGGCAAGTTGATGTCCATATTTTCAGCCGTTGAAGGCAGCGTAAACAGGCTTAAAGTCGGCTTGTCATTTGAAGAACGCGCCAGCCTCAATCTAGCTTCTGTTTTTTCGCCAAAGATAAGCAGTGACAGTATCGGAAAGCCTACTCCAAACCCTACGATAGCGAGGAGTAACACCCAAATCAGCACATCTGGATTAATTTCAACAATCGCAAACAGCACGATGCCGAATACTGCAGCCATTATGGCCAGATCTTTGATTGAAAGCTTGCTCTTAAAAAGATTGAATTGATTGACCCCAGCAAAGTTAGTAGAGATTCGACTGATCCAGCAACGTATCTCTATTTTTTGAGCTGTTGAGAAAACTCTAAAATCGTTAAGGTCGGATTTAAGTCGCGCAGATGACGGCATACGAGAGACGTTGATAGCGTGCGGACGACGACGTGCAGGCGGCATTGCTTTAACAGGCCGCTGTGGGCGAGAAAGCTGTTGTAACGCTTGATTCGCAGAGGCTGTTCGTTTTGATAGGTCTGAGTAAGTGAGCTGCTTAATCCAACGGGTGAGGGCCGGTGAAAGATTGGAGTAGGCTTCAAAGGCGATTTGTAGGTTGTCTGAGGTGAGGTCGGCGGGATGTTTGCCGGTGGCTAGGTAGATCAGGGTTGCGCCAAGGCTGTAGAGATCTGATGAGGGCTGGGCGCGACCGCCAAACTGTTCGGGAGGCATGTAGCCGTAGGTGCCTACGATAGTCATGGTGCCGCTGATTTGGGCCGTTTGGACAGAGCCGAAATCTACCAGAAAAATTTTGTTGGTTTTGGCCTCAAGGAGAATATTGCTAGGCTTGAGGTCGCGGTGGATGACGGGCGGGTTGCGGTGGTGAAGATAGTTTAGGATCTTGAGAAGAGATTGGGCGATCGCACACAAGCCCTCTTCACTAAACGTTCGCCCTGCACTCACCCAGTCTTGCAAAGACCGCGCTTCCATATAGGTTTGCACCAGCGCAAATCCTCTGCCCCAGTCCATTTCAATTTCAAAGGAGTCTAAATACTTTGGGATAGCTGGATGGTCTAAAGACTGAAGCGTTTCGGCTTCGCGCTCAAATAGTTTGAGATCTTGCCAGTCAAAATCGGGCGAGAATAGAACAAGTTTGACCACCACGAGCCGCTGCGTCTGGCCATCTTTTGCCAAAAATGTACGGCGACCGGCCTGCTTGCCTAGCAGTGACTGAATTTGGTACCGACCGTCGATTGTTTGCCCAATGAGCTGTTCCATTCTTGTTCTGATAGTCTACGAAAGGCGATCGCTAACATGAATAATGAGGATAGTTGGCTAGTCTAAAAGATTTTTGGTCAAAGGTTCTCTCGTTAGGTCAACAAGAGAACTGTCCCACTGGTTGATATAGCGTAGTAATGACGTTAACCTTCGGCGGTTTCCTGCAATTTTGATGCTAGGGTGCCGTATTTTCTGTTTTCCTGAAAAAATAAAGCTTGCATAAGAGTTAGCCGAATCAGGCAGTATTTTCACGGCCTGTAGCGGCACATTTGTGAATTGAGTGGGCGATCGCATAACCTTTCGTTGGGATGGCTCATTTCCTGCTAACACCTGCAGAACTTCAACCGTTAAATAAATCATGTGATGCTGTGATTTATTTAACGTCATTACGGCCGTACGCTTATCATCAAAGCTGTCACTGCTAGCGCTGACAGCCCAAACTGTTACAATAACGATAAAGAACACGCTAAATAATAAAGCAATGCCTGCCGTAGCGCCCGAAGCTGAAATAATGAGCAGCGCCACAAAAAAGACAATACTTAGCGCCACAGAAAAGGAAAACCTAGCTTTACTTGTTCCTGTAGTTTTAGTGTAGGGGTCTATAAACTCAAGATTCTCTTGAATGCGGTTTTGATCAAACCGTACTGTGAGCGTTTTTGCGGTCAGTTCAACCTGAAACGCACTTTCTGCTACAGACACAAAGCTTGAAGATTCTTGTAAGTTAACAATAGAGGGCGTAACTTTCTGTACAGAACCATTGGTGAGTTTGTGTTCAACAAAATTGTGTAAGTAGGTGCTTTGATTAGGTTGAATGCGGCTTAAGTCATGAAGGGCGATCGCGGCTGATGCCGTGCGCTGAGCTGCGTTTGCCACTGTTATCTGCTGAATCCATCGGGCAAAAGCTCTAGAAACATTGAGTTGAGTAGAAACAGCCTTTTCCAGGCTATCTTCAACAAAGTCTGCGGGATGCTGCCCGGTTGCCAAATAAACCAGCGTTGCGCCTAAACTATACAGGTCTGACGTCGGTTTTGCCCGACCGCCAAACTGCTCAGGTGGCATATAGCCGTAGGTGCCTACGATGGTCATTGTGCCGCCGTGGTGGGCGACCTGAACAGAGCCAAAATCAACCAGATACACTTTGCCGATAGAATGAGCCGTGCGATCTGCTAATAGAATGTTGCTTGGCTTAATATCTCGATGTACGACCGCTGGATGACGGCTGTGCAAGTACTGCAAAATCACCAGAATCGATTGAGCCAGCTCTTTAAGATCTGACTCACTAAAGCGACGACCTGAGGTCATCCATTCTTGCAACGACTGGGCCTCAATGTACGTTTGCACCAGCACAAACCCTTTTCCCAAAGCCGTTTCTACTTCAAAAGAATCTAGATACTTCGGAATTGCAGCATAGTCTAAAGACCTCAGCGTTTCAGCCTCACGCTCAAACAGCTTGAGATCTTCCCAGGTAAAATCGGGGCCAAACAGCAGCAGCTTCACCACCACCTTTTTCTGGGTGCGGGCATCTGTTGCTAAAAACGTTCTTCGCCCGGTTTGCTGACCGAGCAAAGATACTAGCTCATACTGGGAAGCGTCTGCGGGCCTACCCGACGGGCCAATAGGCTGCCCAAGCATTTTAGCGGTGCGGTCAGAATGATCCATCTATGCAGACTGTTTGTTGTTCCAATTAGAAATTTTATCGTGCAGCCAGCGAATTTCTTGTCGGGAGCCGGTAATACGGATCTGGTTGCGGCCATTCCGATCGCGCTCATACAACCTCAAGCTTAGCTGCCCACCAAACATGTAAGTACTGGCCGAAATTAGCTGTACCGGAAGGTTAGAAAAATGAACTTCGCGTTTTGCCTGAGGCTGCGTTGGCTGGTGACCTACATAGGCTAAGGGCTGATGTCGGGCGTCAGCTACCGTTGTCATACTCAATAAGGTGCGTCCATCTGGCGTACTGACGAACCGTAGCGTTGCTGACTGAGAAATCGTCTCTTTTGGAGTGGGCTTAGCCACCTTGTATAGAACGGGCAGCATTCCGGCAATGACGACACCGAAAATGGCTGAACTGGTGAGGGCGACGGCACCACCGACTAAGGTGACCGTGGCTAGCGCCGAGCGTAGGCTGAGCCCAGAAGGCGTTTTAGGGATGTCTTTTGGGGATTTGAAAATGAGGCGATCGCGAATACGGTTTTCAGCAAGCTGTAGTTCCAGACCATAGGACGTTGGCCGTAAGCGAAAGTCAGCCAGCGTATTTTGTGGCTTAGCGGTGAGTCCACTGCGCACAATGCTCAGGTTGTCTTGTCGTTCGTAAGATGTATCAGAATTTGTGTTGTTATAGCGAGTCATAGCAATGATATGGAATATCGCGATCGCGTCAGCTCTAAATGAAGAGCATCGTCCGCAAAAAAATCGCGCTGTAGCTGATGGATTGTGAGCCAATAGAATTTTGAGCAAATGGATAGATAGAGTGCATCGCCGTCACTAGATAATCCATGGTTTGTGCGCAATGCCTATAGCAAACAGGTATTAAAAAACACAGCGCATAAACACTGAGCCGAAATATAAAGACTGCATACATTGATTCGGAATAAGGGAACTTATTGCCATCAGCCGCAAAATCAAATGCCCTTGATACTGTGAACCAGACTTTTACTAGCTCCTTATACTGGTGCAGCGTTGGGAAGACAGCCTTTAGAAAAAAAAGTTGACACTCAATATATGCACATATAATATGTATATATTGAGTTGAATAGGCACAGCTCAAGACCCCATGTAGCGAAACAGACGGTAATCATCGCCGCCGCCCCCACGGCAAGGAACAAAAATCATGATCCATCGCCCTAAACGTCCTTTGCTTCATCTCGTCGGTCATTTGATCAAAGCATTTGTAATTTGCGTGTTTATTTTCACGCTGTTGTTATTCTTTTTGTTGCTTCTCGATGCGCAGCAATTAGGAAATGCGCTGATTCATTCAGTTGGCCCTGTGCTGCTAAGGCTAGGTGCTACCACCGTGATCTTGACGGCTGCAAGCTTCTTTATCGAGTCTCTTCGATAGCTCACGCTCAACGATTTCTGTCAGAGCCTACGCACAGCCATGTATAAAGCCTTCATGTGCTACACGTAGGCTCTTTTTTAACCGTCCTGCTTCATTCGAAAAATACACAGTTTCCATGCTAAATTTGACGTGAAAATGTGTATATTTCTGTGTAATATATAGCGATGCACTACCTAAAAAAGGTATGTGTTTATATATGCTATTTATTGCGACAGTTACAGTAGGAATTTTTAGATAATGCCAACTAGAAAAGAAAAGGACATGCCAACTGATACCCAAGTTGCTGCGAAAAAGAAAAAGCAGAGCACAACTGACAAAAAGCGTTTGAACTTAGAGCTAGCACCTGCTGCTTACGACCTTTTACAGCGCCTTTCAGAAGATTCTGATAAAACCTTTGCAGACGTTTTACGCACTGGCTTAGCGCTGTATGGGATCGCTCAAGATGCCAAGCAAGAAGGCCAGGGTATTGGGGTGATTGAAGGCAATACGGTCGTCAAAGAAATACTTTTAACTTAAAGCAGGTTCGTAGCCTCTAAGTCCATCGTGTGATCGTCAAAAACACTCGACGGGTACATAGAGCGATGACCAAAAATACATCTGGGCCGTCTGTAAAGCAGCAAGCTTCTCTAGAACAGCAGACCGTTGGTGAATATCTCTCTTCGCAAAATATAAATCGTGATGACTTTACGACGACAAAGGGTCGAAAAAGTGCGCGTCTGAAGCATCAGCTAACTTCGCGCACTAAGGTGCTGACTGCACTCATTATTCCAATGTATGTAGCGCCCATCTGGCTAATGGTCATGATTTCATTACCAGCTTTTAATATCAAATCCTTTTCTGAGCGAATGCAGTTTGCCCTGCTTAGTGCACTAGCCTCTGACTTGATAGGGCTTTGCTATGTCGTTACACGCGATTTGTTTCCACAAAAGCCGGACGACTGGGATGAAGAGAATGCATCTGATGAGGGAAGGTAGGCTGTGAGCCGTGGTTTCGTTTGAGACTATTCTTCTGAGTCGTCAAAAGGAGGGCGATCGCCCAAATCATCATCGTCCTCGTTTTGCGCCTGCCCAATATTTTCAAATCCTTCTATCGGAAAAAACAGCTCGTCTATGACGATAGTTTCAACTTCCTCAAAACTATCGTTTCCAGTAGAATCCTCGCTTAAATGTTCGGATGTAATGATTGTCTTGTTAACAAAAAATGTTAGTGGATCTCGACAGATGCTCTCAAGATCGTTTTGGCAAAGCTTGAGTGTATCAATACTGTTTCTGATCTTAATTAAGATATCTCTAAAGGTGTTAACCTCACTCTCTTGGAGGTTATCCACTTTATTCCTCAGTCTATTAATTCTGCTCTCGTACTTATCGTGCTTATTTACAAACTGTTTGGCTTTCTCTGAAAGTATTCTAATGTTTCGATATCGTTCTTCTGAAGGGCTTTTGTCATAGCCGCTTTGCACAGATTTAAGAATATTTTGTGCATCTTGAAATCGCTCTAATGCTTCCTCAAAGTCTGTTAAGCGGTCGTCTCCATCTTCCCTCCGAACCAGCTCAAACCCTGGCGCGCCTGTTAGTGCGTTGTACTTGATATCGTTTTGGCAGTCAGCTCCCCAGCTTTCTATCTGCGCCTTGAGTTCACCTGAAAGCCCCCGGTTAGAGCTGAATTTAGCGCCGTTAAGTTGAAGCGCTCCCCACTCAACTTCAGTAATATCAGACCATCTGAAGTCAGCACCATCTGCACAGCTTTGGTCAAATTGCGCATAGCAAAGGTAGGCTTGGCTCAAATCAGCGTCATCTAGTGCTGCATTTGAAAAGATTGCGTGTAAAAGTCTAGCGCCTCTCAGTTTGGCACCGCTTAAGTTAGCGTCACTAAAGTTGACGCCGCTAAGATAGCAGTTGCTAAACTCAGTATTCACTAGGGTTGCGCCTGTAAAGTTAGCGTTACCCAAGCTGACTCGAATGAGCTTAGTACCTGATAAGTTGGCATTCTCAAAGTTTACAGCAGCTAGATTAGCTCCAGAAATAACAGCGTCAGTCAAAGTAGCCTGATTCATATCTACGCCCGCTAGCTCTGCGCCGTTCAATTTAGCGCTCTTTAAATTTGCACCCGAAAATATTGTGCCGATTAAGGTCGCTCGGCTGAGTCTGATTCCGGCCATCTGTGCATGACTGAGGTCAGCACAAGTGAAATTAGCCCGTTCGGCATGTACGTTATTGAGATGGGCTCCTAGCAACCTAGAAAATCTAAAGTCAGCACCCTGGAGATCTGCGTCATTTAAGGTGGCTCCCGTAAAATTTGCTCGCTTTACCCGAACTCTACTCAGCTCGGCTCCCGACAAGTCTGCATCGACAAAAACAGCATCTTTCAAGTAAGCGCCCTGTAGTTCTGCATCTGTTAAATTGGCCGATCTAAAAATAGCTTCCTTAAGATCTGCACCATGTAGCTCTGCACTTTGCAATTGGGCGGCAGATAGATCTGCATTCCTTAAAGATGCGCCCTGTAGCTGCACTAAACGCATCTTTGCTCTACAAAATCGCGCATAGTGAAACTTTGCGCCTTTGAGATCGGCTGATGTTAGGTTAGCGTCGCTAAAGTCAGCGTCTGGTGCGTCCGAGTTAAGTAGCTTGGCGTCGCGCAAGTCAGCAAGCTTAAAGGATGTTTTAGTCAAGTTTGTTCTTCTCAACTTGGCATATTGCATCTGAGCGCTATCAAAGCGCGCTTCAACGAGTCGAGATCCTAAAAACTCTGTTTCTTGGCATTTGGCGTCAGTTAGGTCTGCTGCTGTAAAGTCAACACCTTTGAGCGTGGCTGATCTCAAATCAGCGTTGTGTAAGCAGGCCTTAATCAGCCGAGCAGCCCCAAAGTTAGACCCAGCGGCATTTACCTCAGTTAAATCAGCGTTTTCTAAGTTAGCGCGACGCAGGACGGCGTTGTGTAGGTTGGCTCCTTTCAGCTTGGCTCCATTCATCTCCGTGCGCCTTAGAATAGCGTCTTGGAGATTTGCACCTTCTAGGTTGGCAGCGCGTAGGTTACATTGGCTCAGCTTGCAGTTGCTTAAGTCAGCTTGAAGTAGGCAAGCTTTTTCTAGATTAGCGCCGATGAAAGTTGCGTTAGGCGCGATCGCTGCCGTTAAATCAGCCTGATATAAATTAGCGCGCCGTATGTTGGCACCTGTCAGCGTTGCGCCAATCAGCGTGGCCCCTTCAAGGTTAGCGCCTGTTAAGTCAGTACCTTCTAAGTCAACGCCATTTAAGTTGCATCTACTCAAATCGCGCTGACTTAAATTAAGTCCTCTTAAGCTATGCTGTCGTAAATCTTCGCCAGGGTTGAAGTTGACTGACATGTTGGCTGATGCTGGGATAATAAGGGCTAAATAGGCGCGATCGCACTGATTCTTGAGTTACCTACTGATAGCAACTTATCCTTATTATTGCGCAGTGAATGCCGTTATCTGTAATACGTAATTGAATACACAAAACCTTTAATTTGTACGGAGATGATTTGGTGACGTTCCAAAGCGTCGCTGTAAGTTTGTATGCTAGGCATGACCGTTAGCAAAACACCTATGCAACATTCAGGAAATTGCCAACCACGACTGGTAGACTGCATTGATCAAACCTTCATCATTGCTTACAAAGAATCCACTGAGCAGCTCACTCAAACGCTCACTGAAGCAGGATGCCGCTGCAGCGTGCTCAGGCAGGTTCATCAGCCAGGTTATGAAACCTACTCGCCTAGCTTTTTGTGTTTGCTCAACCACCGCAGTGCCTGGGAGCTAGCGCTACGCTCCGAAAAGCCAACGCTAATTGTCGAAGCTGACTTTGTGCCAGTAAACAATTTTGCCGAGCTACCGCCACCGTTTGACCCAACCAATACAGATGTTGGAATTGCGTGGCTGTATACCTGCGCGGCCCAGGTGTATAACGTGATAAACAAAGGCAGTGCCAGCTTTGCACAAGGCTATTCCACTTCTATGGTTGCCTATGTGATTACGGCTGAAAGCGCGCGATTGCTGATAGATTTGGCGGCGCAAGTTGAAAAAGAACCTGGGCCTAGAGCCTATTCTCCTTGGGACTCTGGCATTGAATACTATTTAAGAGATAGGGGACTTTTCAACTATGTCCCCTTTCGTAATTATGGCGAGCATGGCGGCCTGCCCAATCCTGAGCACGGGCGTAACCGATTGAGTAAGGCGCACAGAGCTGATGTGCTGTATGGCAAGCTGTCGTTTGCACCGATGTATGCCTGCGTAGACGGCGGGGCGAATCGTTGGGCCTGGTTGAAAGGAAGAGCGTATGGGCGAACTAAGGGCTTTGGAAGACTGTTGCTTCTGAAGTATTTGCGAGGAGAAGTGGTGCAAAAATCGGCTCAGGGAAGGCGGCTGATGTGGTGGGCGATCGCACGTCACATCCCCTTTATAAAAGACTAGAAAAATTCTGTTGTATCGTTACAGTTTGCCTATTCCTTATTTACTATCTCCATCTTCGATAAGTTCACTAACGAATCGCCTGTAACGCGGCACCCTGTCCATTCGTCCATGAGGATCGCACCAATGCGCTTATAAAAGGCGATCGCACTTTCGTTCCAGTCCAGCACGCTCCACTCCAACCGCCCGCAGCCCTGACTGAGCGCGTGGCTCGCTAAATATTGCAGTAACGCGGTTGCAATGCCCTGCCGCCGATAATCAGGTAAAACAAAGAGATCTTCTAGATGGATACCTGGCTTCATCAGAAAAGTCGAAAAGTTGTAAAAGTACAGCGCCATCCCCGCCGCCTTTCCATCCACTTCCGCAATCAAAACTTCAGCATAAGACGGTGAACCAAATAGCCCTTGGTGTAAGTCCGCCTCGGTACCCACCATTTCATGCGCAAGCTTTTCATACTCACTCAACGACTGAATGAGCGAGTAGATGGTAGAAGCATCTTCAGGTCTTGCGAAGCGGAGCGTCAGTGCCATAATGATTTGCAATGATTTGCTTGGAAATATGCTGAATAAACCATTAAAACAGACGACTGGTCACCCGGCCAATAATTTGGTTTCTGGCCACAACGCCAAAGGCTCGGCTATCTGTGCCTTCGTTAGCGTTATCACTCAAAACGTAGCAGCTACCGTCGTAAAAGGTTTCACTGATGCGCTTTATTATTCGTAGGTTTTGCTGGATAGGGTGAAAGCAAACAACAATATCGTTAGGAGAAAGCTTTGTAGCGCTGCTGACAGGCACCACCAAAACATCTTCTCCTGGCTTTAAAGTTGGCAGCATAGAGTGGCCCGCCACATTGAACCGCCAGCGTTTACCCAACGCCCAAAGGCCAATTTCTGTCCAGTTGCGGCTTAGTTTCATAGGCGGGTGTAAACACACAATAGGGGCCCAGCACTGCTAAGCCCCTATTGAAAAACCGTTATTACAACTAGCTTACGCTGCGCTAGCGGTATACCAGGACACGTCGCGGCCCTTGGTTTCCCAGAAAATGTTGTGAATCTTTTGAACGGCGTCCATGAGTTCGGAGCAGTGCTGAGTGCTGACTTCTACTTTACAAGCAGAGCAGGTTTTAGCGGCTTTCCAGAAGGTGTCGTGCAGGTCAGGATACTTCTCTAGGTGAACGGGCTTGAAGTAGTCAGTCCATAGAATCAACAGCTCATCTTTAGTGATTTGAGCCTGCTCTTCTTTAATGGCAATAAAGCGGGACATGGTGTTTTGGTAAGACGCCATGGCCTGGGTGTCACCTTCTTCAGGGTGCTGCAAGTCCAAGATCTTTTTAGTCATGGAAACAACGGCTTCAGCAGCAACCCGCGCAGAAGAGGGATCATATACGCCGCAAGGGCCGTCGCAGTGAGCCTGCACAGCAGGTGCTGGGAAGTGAGTTTTAAAAGCGGAGATAGCGGTGCTAAACATAAGTTACAAAAAATCAAACTTGTTACCGACTCAGTATACCGCTCAGGCTTTTCGGTAGCGTAACTATTAAGCAGGCTGTTAAGAAGCTATTCAGTATGGTATAGGCTGTAGAATGCGCGCAGGTAAAGTTCTGTCAAAAGGCGCACGTAGATTTGTATGCAAGGGTTCAAATGGCTTCAGTTCGCTCAAGGATCTATCCCCTGGGCGTTGCTCTGTATGGTGACGATGGCAATACTCAGCGGCTGCGATGCGGCAGCACCAGATATTGCGAGACTGCCGCCTTGTGTGGACAGCTACTGTGACTGTAGCGATTTTGCCAGTCAAGGCATCGCTCAAAAAGTGTTCGATGCTTTTGAAGCTGATGAAAATGGTTTAGATAGAGACGGGAATGGGCTGGCCTGTGAAAGCCTGTCGCAGGTGAATTTGATTCTGGATCGGGCGACATATTTGTCAAATAGCGAGCATTTGGAGTTTGGCAATCCGAGTAATGCGGGCCAAGACAATTTGGACAATTACCTAATTGAGCGGGAGCAGTATGTGCTTTCGTACAATCAGTCGCGCAATGTTTTGAACTGGGCGAGCTGGCGAGTGGACGATCGCTGGCTAGGGCAGGCGGAGCGGCAGGATGATTTTCGTCCGGATGGGGGCTTGCCGAAGGGCGTGTATCAGGTGACACCGGGTGAGTATCGGCGCAGTGGATATGATCGGGGACATATGGTGCCTTCGGGCGATCGCACCGACAGCCCTTCTGGCAATTCCCTCACCTTCTTAATGAGCAACATTTTTCCGCAGGCGAGCGAAAACAATCGCGGCCCCTGGCGAATGCTGGAGCAATACGGACGCGACCTAGTGCGTGATGAGGGTAAATCGCTCTATATTATTGGCGGCATTTATGGCGATAAGGCGACGGTTGGAAGCGTCACGGTACCAGGCCGGGTGTGGAAGGTGATAGTGGTATTAGATAATTTGGATGATGCGGTGACTCGGGAAACTGAAGTGATTGCGGTGGATATGCCGAATAGCGATCGCGTCACCAAAAACTGGCAAGACTATCGCACTACCGTAGATCGCATCGAAATTGCGACCGGCTACGATTTGCTTTCAGACGTGCCTCAAAGTGTTCAGGCCGAAATCGAGCGCCGCTAGTGTTCAACAGCCGTCGCCTGGATATAATATTTTCTTGAGTTTGGCCCACTGATGGAATATTTAGTAGATGTCTAAGTTTCGCACGCCTGGTTATCATCCTCTTCGGAAAATGAACGTCATTGTTTCGGGGCTCTATATTGCTGTTATCACTGATTTCAGTGTGGCCTACAAAGTCGTTTTATCCGTGCCTATTTTAGCGGGTGCGTTTTGGTTTAATCGGTGGATTGATGCCAACGTGATTTTGCTAGCAATGGGGCTAATGCTCATTTCTGAACTGTTCAATAGCGCTATTGAAGTACTGTGTGACTTTGTAGAACCTCAGCGAAATGAACAAATCCGAATTATTAAAGATATTGCTGCTGCGGCAACTGGGCTAAGCATCTTAGTGTGGGCAGCTATTCTTGTGATTGAAAGCATTCGTCTTTTTAGCTTGCAATAATTCGCACTCTGCTAGGAAGCGTAGCGTTAGGAACCGTTGGGCTAGTCAACCCAAGGCGGCATCAAATTCTCAGATATAGATTCTGCTGTAGAAGGAGCTGCTGTGCTAGAGGGGCGTTCGACCGTTGGCTTCTGTGGATTTGTAGCTGCGGCTAGGTTGGAAAAGAGCACAGAAATGAGGATGCCAGCGCCAACGCCAATACCCAGTGCCCAGCCGTGGGAAGGTTCGATAGTGCAGCATAAATGGCGATCGCTATCGTAGACATGAATAGACCAGCCTTCGTTCGTTGGGGGTGGCTTGATCTTTAGCGTTTTCATGAAAATTCTTGACGTAAAAGGTTTCTCTTATCATGCCTGAAATCTTTGAATCAAACAGTCTTGGATGATAGTAATTTCAAAAGACAGAAATAAACTGTTTATATCAGTCGTCTCTAGTCGCCTCTATCAGTTAGTACATATCACATAGTTTTGTTGTCCTAATGCTGGTGACGACACAAACAGAAAGTAGAAAAAATGTAGAAGAACACACCTGTTTTTATTTTCTAAGCTTATTCGTAAGTTGCTAAACGATAAGCCTTGCTTATGTATAAATTCTGAAATTGACATTTTACAGGCTGTAAAAGCTACGTCAATATGAATGTATCGATAAGTAAACAAAGACCTCGTTACATAAGGAGAGAAGTCACATGGTTACACTGGTTGACACATCTCGTTCACGCCAATCTCATCAGCGGCTGACGCTTCAAGTCGCTGAAATTGCTCCTGATACAACAGCGCTGCGATGCCTAGATTGGGATCGCAACCGGTTTGATATTGAATTTGAACTTAAAAACGGCACAACCTATAATTCTTTTTTAATTCGTGCTCCTAAAAGTGCGCTAATTGATACCTCTCACGGCAAGTTTCGCGATCAGTACGTAGAATACATCATCCGGCACGTCAATCCTTCAGATCTCACCTATTTGATTGTGAATCATACCGAGCCCGACCATAGCGGCTTGATCCAAGACATTTTGGCCTGGGCTCCTCATCTTGTTGTTGTGGGCTCTAAAGTTGCCATCAAGTTCTTAACCGGCATGATCCATCAGTCTTTTGATACGCTCATCGTTAAAAGCGGCGATACGCTAGATTTGGGGGCGGGGCATGAGCTGTCGTTTGTAAGTGCGCCTAATTTGCACTGGCCAGATACGATTTTCACTTACGACGCACTGACGCGGGTGCTGTACACCTGTGACGTGTTTGGCATGCACTACTGCGACGACTTTCTTTTTGATGAATCTCCTCATCTGCTAAAGGCCGACTTTCGATATTACTATGACTGCCTGATGGGGCCGAATGCTCGCTCGGTACTGATGGCACTCAAGCGGATTGCTAAGTTTCCAATTGATACTATTGCAACAGGACACGGCCCTTTACTCAAGCACCACCAGGCAGACTGGGTGGAACAATACCGCACCTGGAGTGAGAGCCAAACTAAGGCTGATACCTTTGTAGCGTTGTTTTATATGGAAGACTATGGCTATAGCGATCGCATTGTTAAAGCTATAGCCGAGGGCATTACCAAAACAGGAGTTGATGTCGAGCTAGTTGAGCTGTCTGTTGCAGATGCTCATGAGGTGCGAGCACTTGCGGGTAGTGCTGCGGGTATTGTGGTGGGAATGCCGCCTCAGCAAAAGCAGGGCGCGGCCATGCACCCGGCCTTAAGTACGCTGCTGACCTCAGTGAACAAGAAACAATCTGTGGGCCTGTTTGAAACGGGGGGCGGTCATGATGAACCAATTCATCCGCTGCGCAATCAGTTTCAAGTCATTGGCCTCAAAGAAGCCTTTCCGCCGATTGCCATTAAGCGATCGCCAGACGAAGTGACCGATCAGCTTTGCCATGAAGCGGGCGTTGACTTGGGCCACTGGCTTACCAGAGACAAAACCGTGCGGCAAAGCAAGCAGCTAGACGCCAGCTTGAATCGAGCGTTGGGCCGAATCAGCAATGGGCTGTATATTATTACGGCTCAAAAGGGTGATGTTTCTAGCGCCATGTTTGCTTCCTGGGTGATGCAAGCGAGCTTTGAGCCGCTGGGTGTGGCAATTTCGGTCGCTAAAGATCGGGCGATTGAGTCATTGTTGCAAAGTGGCGATCGCTTTGTGTTGAACGTTTTGGAAGAAGGCCACTATCAGCCGCTGATGAAGCACTTTTTGAAGCGATTTCCACCGGGTGCAGACCGCTTTAGCGACATTGAAACATATCCGGCGACGAACGGAGCGCCAATTTTGGCACAGGCTTTGGCCTACATAGAGTGTGAGGTGACTAGCCGCTATGAGTGTAGCGATCACATGATGGTGTATGCCACCGTGCAGTCTGGACGCGTTGCCAAAAGAGATGGCATCACCGCCGTACATCACCGCAAAGCGGGTAATCACTACTAATGCGCCAGTATTTACCTCACGCGCTCCAATCCAATTCTCTCTCGCATTCTGTTGTTTTTAACGCTCCACAGGCGCTCTCTCATGCTACTGGATACCACACAATCTTCTACCTCACCCTCTTCTGCACAACCCTCCTCTGCACAACCCTCTTCTGCGCCGCCATTTTCACCGCAATCTTTTACGGCACGCGCTCGTGATGTCCAAATTGCAGAGATAGGCGAAGGCACGCTGACGTTGCGATCGCGCGCCTGGGAACGTCTCAAGTTTGAGGTGGAGTACAGCCGCCGCCAGGGCACTACGGCCAACGCCTACTTGATTCAGGGCGATGCTACCGCGCTAATCGATCCGCCTGGAGCCTCTTTCACTGCTATTTTTTTAGAAGCGATCGCGCCCCATTTAGCCAAAGCGCCGCTTGACTATATTGTGGTCGGCCACGTCAATCCCAACCGTATGGTGACGCTCGCCGCCCTGATGGAGCGCGAACCACAGGCCGTTATTATCTGTTCTCGTCCGGCGGCTCAAGCGCTTAAGCTTGCTTTTCCTGGCTGGGAAGAAAATCGCATTCAGCCCATTTGTCCACCCGGATCAGGCTTGGACTTAGGGCAAGGGCACTGCCTGCAACTGCTTACGGTGCCTACCCCGCGCTGGCCAGATGGACTGTGCAGCTACGACCCGCTCACGCAAACACTCTTTAGCGACAAGCTGTTTGGCACTCACGTCTGTAGTGAGCATGTGCTAGATGAAGACTGGCGATCGCTCGAAGACGACAGACGCTATTATTTTGACTGCCTGCACGCGGCTCAAACTAAGCAGGTAGAGGCCATTTTAGATCATATCGACGGGCTGGCGCTGAGGTGCATTGCTCCCGCACATGGCTCAGTGGTTCGCTACAGCCTGAGCCGCCTAAAAGATGACTATCGCCACTGGTGTCAGCAGCAGGATCAACAAAGTTTGCAGGTGGCTTTGCTGTACGCTTCGGCCTATGGCAATACGGCGACGTTGGCCAATGCGATCGCTCAAGGCCTGATTCAATCTGACATTGCCGTTGAGCTAGTGAACTGTGAATCGGTGGAGGCCGACGAGCTGACGCGCATTATCGAATCGAGCGACGGGTTTATTATCGGCTCGCCCACGCTGGCTGGACATGCGCCCGTGCAGATTCAAACCGCGCTCGGGACGGTGCTTGCGTCGGCTGTTAAGACGAAGCTGGCGGGCGTCTTTGGCTCTTATGGCTGGAGCGGAGAAGCGATTGACATGTTGGAGCAAAAGCTGCGCGATCACAACTATCGCTTTGGTTTTGAGACGATTCGGGTTTGCTTTAGCCCTGAGCTAGAGACCTTAGATCAGTGTCAGCAGGCGGGTGTTGACTTTGCGCAACAGCTTAGAAAACAGAAAAAGCAACAGGTGCCGCGTCAGGCCATTACTGAAGTGCAGGCAGGCCGAACCGAACAGGCCGTGGGCCGGGTAGTGGGTTCTATTAGCGTGCTCACGACTTGCCAGGGCGATCGCCACAGCGGCGTGCTCACCTCCTGGATTTCGCAGGCGACTTTCAATCCTCCTGGGATTATGATTGCGATCGCTTCAAACGAGGCCGCTCAACACTTAGCTCAGCCCAACACCCCATTTGTGCTCAATCTGCTGAAAGAAGGCCGCGCCCTCCGCAGGCACTTTCAGCCCAGCGATCCGGCATCTTCCCAACCTGACAAAAACCCTTTTGCCGATGTCGACCACGAGACGGCTGATAACGGCTGCTACATTTTAGAAGACGCTTTGGCCTATTTGGAATGTAAGGTGCAGGGTCGGATAGACTGCGGTGATCACCAGCTAATTTATGCCGCCGTTGATGCGGGCGATGTGTTGGAAGATCAAGGCGTAACCGCTGTTCAACACCGAAAGTCAGGCAGTCAATATTAACAGAACAGTTTTTGCCATTCTGTTTTCATCGTTTTTTAAGAGGAGCAGCCTTTATAATCTGTTGTGTTGTTAATGGCCTTGTGCTTACAGACCTAACTTAACATGGCTGCTTCGTCTCCCTTTTTCGCTGATCGAACGGTTGTCATTGCCACCATGCACCGCAAAGAGCAGGCGATCGCCCCGCTGATAGAACCTGCCCTGTCCGCCAAAACGCAGGTGCCTGCAAACTTCGATACCGATCGCTTGGGCACCTTTACCCGAGAGACTCAGCGCCCTGCCGATCAGCTCGCCACGGCTCGGCTGAAGGCACAGGCTGCGCTGGCGCTAACGGGAGAAACGCTGGCGATCGCCAGTGAAGGGAGCTTCGGCCCACATCCTCAAATACCTTTTGTGGCGTGCGATCGCGAGCTAGTATTGCTATGGGATGCTCAGCATCAGCTCGAAATTGTTGGAGAAGCCCTTTCCACTCAAACCAACCACCAAGGCCAAACGATTCACAGCGTGCAGGCTGCTTTAGACTTTGCCCAGCAGATAGGATTTCCTGGGCACGGACTGGTCGTGATGGAATCCGATCAGCGGTTCGATAAAACCAACAGCGTTAAAGGCATTACAACAGAATTCGATCTGATCGCAGCCGTTGAAGCCGCCTTAAAAGCATCCCCTCAACAACGAACACATATTGAAACCGACATGCGAGCCCTGCATAATCCTACTCGAATGCAGGTGATTGCTGAAGCCACCGCTGCGCTAATAGAGAAAATAGAACAACATTGTCCTCAATGTGGCTATCCGGGGTTTAGCGTTGTTCAACGACTGCCCGGTTTGCCCTGCCGCCTCTGCAATGCCGCCACACTACTGACGCTATCGACCATTCACCGCTGTCAGCACTGTCAGTTTCAACAAAGTAAGCGCTTTCCAGAAGGCATTCAAGCGGCTGATCCGGCCTGCTGCCTATTCTGCAATCCTTAAGGAATCTGCTACAAAACTAAAGCGCACTAAGGATGCAGCCGCTCTTTTAAGTGATCGCCAACTCGCAGCGCATTAGCCATAACAGTTAGCGCGGGGCCAACGCTGGCGCACGACGGAAAAAAGCTGCTGTCCACCACATAAAGGTTGTCGATCTCATGCGTGCGACAGTTTAGGTCTAGCACCGAATTTTCGGGATCGCGGCCCATTCGACAAGTGCCGCTTTGATAGCCCACCACCTCGATAGGAGACTCGCCCCTAGGATATACGGTGCTTTGCCGCATTCCCATCGAAGAGCCTTCAAGCTCTTTGAGTATCCCCATCCAGCGATACACTAGCCGATCGTGGGCTTCGAGGTTGTTGGGTGTAAATTCGTAGCGCAGCTTTTTGCGCCTGCGAGACTCTTTTAAATAAACGCGATTCTCTGACTTTGGCAGCGTGCCGGTTTGAGCCCACCAGCCAATAGAGCTTGTGGCGAGCTTCGCTAAGCCAGTATCGGGAACTAGCCTAGCGAGGACTGAGAGAATGGGAGGAGATTCTGCAAAAATAATGTCTTGTAAGAGCCCACCGCTGTTTTGAATGTGGCCCATAGGGTAGGGAAAGTTGTAGAAGTCTTCATCGCCCCAGTAAAAGTCGTTGATGCTGACGCTGCGAGAAAACTGGCCGTCGTTTTTAGCTGCGCCGCGCTGAACAATGACCGTCATGAGCTGCTTCATTAAGTTGCGGCCGAGCTGATCAGATTTGTTGGCGAGCCCATGGGGATGCTGATCGTTTTCAGAAATCAGCATGAGGGCGGCCGAATTGACCGCACCGCAAGCTAGGACAACAATGTCGGCCTTGAAGAGAACGGGCTGGCTTCCTACTTCGGCCTGTACGCCCTTGATTTCAGTGCCAGTGACGTTGGTGTGCAGGCTGATGACTTTAGCGTTGGTTTTGAGGGTGACGTTAGGATGGGCGATCGCAACGTCAATTCCAAAAACTTCCGCATCTCCACTCGGGTCGTCCTCTTGCTGAGTCAGGCTGATAGGGAGAGAGGTTGGGTGAAGGCCTTTGTTTGCGATCGCCTCTACAATCGGCACCATCACTGGCGCATGATCTACTGCCGAATGAGCATAGCCCAAACTATGGAACGGCTCAGTCGGATCGATTTTCTGATCGCCATGCACCTTATATAGCTGCTCAGCTTCCGTATAGTAAGGCTCCCACTCTGCGTACTTTATTGGCCATTCGGGCGTAACGCCATTTTGGTAGGTAACTGACTCAAAATCGCGATCGCGCATCCGCATCAACGTCGCATTGTAAATCTTCGTATTCCCACCCACCGCATAGTTCGTCTGCGGTGAAAACGGCTCTCCAGTTTCGTCGTACCATTGCTCTGGCGCACGATAACGCTCTCTTTGAAATACATCCACATCAGCCCGGTTCTGATCTTCAAGCGCCATTCTCCCACCGCGCTCCAAAATCAAAATTCGCTTGCCTGTGGGCGCCAGCTTTTGCGCCAGCGTCCCGCCACCTGCGCCCGTACCTACAATGATTACGTCGTAATGCTGGTCGTCAATAATCATGAGCTACTGCCACACATAAATCAAAATAAACAACAAAATCCAAATCACGTCTACAAAGTGCCAAAACAACGAAGTCGCAGCTACCCCATATTCGCCATTTTCATAGTTGTTGGGAATAAAAGAGCGGCCTAGCATAATGCCTTGCAACAACACGCCCGTGAGCACATGCAGCCCATGAAAGCCCGTGAGCAAATAAAACACACCGCCAAACACGCCCGACGTAAAGCCGAAGGGTAGGCCCATCCACTCCACCGCCTGACCATAGAGAAAGAAGGTTCCCATCGCCATTGTCATCAGCCAAAATATCCGAAAGCCCCAAAGGTTTTCACGATGTAAGCAGCGCTCGGCAAAGTAAATAACAAAGCTACTGGAGACTAAAACAACCGTATTAATTAACGGCTCCCTGACTTCTAGCCCTTCAAAACCAGCAGGCAGCCAGTCCGTTGCGCTCGTTTTGAAGACAATATATCCCACAAAAAAGCTGAAAAATATCACACTCTCAGAGAGCAAAAAGACCACAAAGCCAAACATGCGATTGTCTTCTTCGGCCTCCTCAAAATGCTCAACAACCGGAACCGCTTTAGTGTTGAGTGAAGAATCTACGTTTGTCGTACTCATGCTAGTGCCCCCTCTGCCGTACTGCCTTCAGGATTGCCCACCGGATGCCCCGCAGGCTCGTTAGATACCAGCGGCTCATCGCTACCATAGCCATACGGCGGCGACACAATCACTGGAATTTCTTCAAAGTTTTCGTGTGGCGGCGGCGAAGACACCAGCCATTCTAAGCCAATCGCGCGCCATGGATTATCACCTGCGTCTTCACCACGCACCCATGAACTAAGCATGTTCAGAATAAAAGGCAGCGTTGAAACGCCCAGTAAAAAGCCGCCAAGGCTGGCAATTACGTTATAAAAAGCAAATTCAGGATCGTAAGAGGCTACGCGTCGGGGCATCCCCATCAGGCCCAGCGGGTGCATGGGCAAAAAGATCATGTTAATGCCGATGAACGTGAGCGCAAAGTGCAGCTTGCCCAAGCCCTCGTAGTACATCCGCCCCGTCATTTTGGGAAACCAGTGATAGATAGCGGCGTAAAAGCCCATCACCACCGCACCGTTAATTACATAGTGAAAGTGTCCGACAACAAAATAAGTGTTATTGACGTGAATATCAAACGGTGCGGAGGCCAGCATAACGCCTGTGATGCCAGCAAATAAGAAGGTAGTGAGTCCGCCTAACGCAAACAGCATCCCGGATGTGAGCCGCAGCTTGCCGCCCCATATGGTCGCGACCCAGGCAAAGACCTTGATACCCGTCGGGATTGAGATGGCCATGGTCGTGAACATAAACAGCATCCGCATCCAGCTCGGTGTACCGCTAGCAAACATGTGGTGAACCCACACCACTAAGCTGAATGCGGTAATCAGGATCGACGAAACAACGACAACTTTGTAGCCAAAGAGCGGCTTGCGGGCGTACACCGGAAAAACTTCAGAGAACACACCGAAGATTGGTAGAACGATGACGTATACCGCTGGATGAGAGTAGAACCAGAAAAAGTGCTGGTATAGTACCGGATCGCCACCGCGAGAGGGATCAAAAAAGCTGGTGCCGACCGTGAGATCTAATAGCAGCATGACCGCGCCAGCCGTGAGGGCGGGTAGGCCGATGAGCTGAATGAGCTGGGCTGAAAGTACCGTCCAGCAAAAGGCGGGCATTTTGAACCAGGTCATCCCAGGCGCACGCATTCTAAAAATGGTGGTGACTAAGTTCACTGCGCCCATGATAGAAGAGACGCCCGAGAGCGCCACGGCAACGAGCCAAAGGGCCTGCCCGTTGATGAGGTTGCCCGTGGGGTTTTGCAGGCTGACAGGGGGATAGGCCCACCAGCCGGACTGGGAGGGCCCACCGGGAATGAAGAAGCTGGCGACGAGGATAACGCCAAAAACGGGGACGAGCCAGAAGGCGATCGCATTAATTCTTGGAAAGGCCGTATCCCGAGCGCCAATCTGTAACGGCACCAAATAGTTCGCTAGCCCGTTCAGCATTGGAAACGTCCACATGAACAGCATGATCGTGCCGTGCATCGTGAACAAACCGTTATACACCGTACGATCTACCAGGTCAGCTTCAGGCGTAATTAGCTCGCCGCGCATCACCATCGCTAGCAGTCCGCCAAACAAAAAGAAGATGAATGCCGTGACGATGTATTGAATACCGATCACTTTATGGTCGGTACTAAAGGTGAAAAACCGTCGCCAGTTATCCGGTGCGCCTGGTTCAGGCGTCAGGTTCTGTTTAGGCTCCTGCTGATCAGGCTTTACCTCCAACGTTGCATTACTCATAAGAATCCTCTTCTGAACTGGTGTAGTTGACCATGGGCGCGGGCGCAGGCTTTACGGTGGCCCAGCCTAAATTAATAGAGCCTTCTTCAGCCGTGACTGCAATATTGTCCGCAGCATAGGGCGTCGTAGCCGCAGCCGTTGCTAGCCATTGCTGATAGTTTTCTTCAGATTCAACAACAACGTTGGTTTGATTGGCCGCAAAGTAGGTGCCGCTGTATTCGGAGTCTCGCAGGCGGTAGCGGCCCTCTCGAATCGGCGTGAACGAAAAGTCAATTTCTCTGCCTGGAATAATATCTTGCTTCACTCGAAAAGCTGGGACGTAAAACCCATGCAAAACATCGTCTGAAGTCAGTTTGAACCGGGCCCTTTGATTGACTGGGATATGAAGCTCGGTGCTGCTGACGTTTTGCTCAGGATAGCGAAACTCCCAAGACCACTGACGAGAGTGCACTTCGATAGGTGGCTTTTTGGCCATGGGATCAGGATCGCCGGGTACCTCTTTTTTCGGATCACCTGGAACCGTTCCTACTGTTTCCATTTCTTCGGGCGCAAATACTTCGAGCAGGCTCATCTGATCGTAGGTTTGAAAGCTCACCGTGCCGATCCAAATGATCAGCATAATTGGCACCGCTGTCCAAATAATTTCTAGCTTAGTATTGCCTTCAATGGGGGGGCCATCCGTCGGATCATACTTAGCCGCACGCTGATAAATCGTTGAGTACAGCAGCGTGCCAGTCACCCCAATAAAAATGAAGGTGCCTACCGCCGTCATAAAGCTAAAGAGTTTGTCTACCAGCACTGCTTCAGAAGAGGCCTGAGGTGGCATCCAGCCGTAAGCCTGCTGCCCCATCCAAAAACTGATGGCAAAGTTTGCACAGGTTAAGGCAGAGAGCCCCAAGATCCTGCGCCAGTTGAGGACTCGGCCTAAGTCTCTGGTTCGTTCGGGTTCAGCATTGTTTTCAATTTGCTGCCTTTCAACTTGCTGCTGCTTAATTTGTTCTTCTTCGCTGCTCATGCTAGTCCTCCTGATCAGATGGTGCCTTGGACTTAGGGCCAAAGTCTCGAGGGCCAACAATTCGACCGGGTTCTACGAGTGCCTTGCCTGCTGGCACACTCGACATTTCCTCATTTGGGTTGAGCCCTGCACGAATTTGTCGGACGGCGGTGACATGCACGCCAAAGTCTCCGCCTAGATGTGCGCCTAGCGTGCCTTGTGCAAACATAAGGCCAAAGATGAGTAGGCCCGCGCCTAAGTAGCTCCACTGCACCTGACGCGCTCGGTCTTCTCGCCATAGATAGCGCTGAAAGCCTCGCCACACGGTCATGCCGACAATGAGCGTTAGGAGCAAAACACCGCCAATGCCATGCCACACCATGGTGCTAGTGGCGTTTAAACCCCAGGGGCTAATGGTATCGTTTGGCGGATCGGCCAGGATGATTTCGTAGAAGCCAGCGGCGACGGTAAAAAAGGTGACGATGGCAGCAGCGAGCATGTTGTACCAGCCAACGTCGTAGAGGCCGGAGCTGGTGGCGGGGATCGCTAGGAACTTGAAGATCGGTTTTTCGAGTGGATAGAGGGCAGCGACAATATCGAAGGCGATCGCAACAATAAACAGCCCCAGCGTCAAATGCACTAAATTAGGATGAATCGGAATGCTATAGGGTAACCCATTCATCCCCAGCAAGAACGGCATACTCGAAAAGCCAGCCAAAAAGCCAGTTAAAGAATTAGTTAAAAGATCCATCATTACTTCAAAAGTCCGGCCCTAGCCGCTTCAACCACTGCTTCTGTATGCAGGCCGTACACCCACACCAGCTTGTTACCCAAATAAACTTGAAAGACCACTATCACCGTCAAAATCGCGTTCATGCCCATGTAGGCCGCAGGCAAAACCCCTGGTGACTTAAGCCTGATAATATAGCGCCAGCCGGTAATCGCGGCTAAAATCGCTGATAGCGACCAGCCCAGCAAGGTATGCAAATTCAAATCACCCGTCGCCGCTGCATAAGGCATGGCCAGTCCGGCTTCTATCTGGCCAAATACGATGGCAATAAAGATTGAGATAGTCGCAAATACCATATTCCACCAGCCCACCTCGTGCAGACTTTTCTTTCCAGTGAAATACCCGATTCCGTCGCAAACAATGGCAAATAAAACCATCGCAATCACGAAATGCACCACAATCGGATGAATCGTATCGGGATAGGGCAAGTTGTGATCGTTCAGCGGCGGAAGCAAATTCTCGAACAAGGCACTCTCCTTCAGGATTTTTACACTAGCGAGCTTGAAAAAAGGCTGTCAAATCAAACTTCGTCAAAATTATAGCGCCTTCATTTCACTGGCGGCGCAGACGCGTTGTCAAGCCTTCCTGGCTTACGTTTCAACCAGAATAGTCTTGACACCCGCAATGTTTCTATCGTCTGTATAGCCCAGAACATATACGTTAATTTCTACCTTTCCGCAGCGATACACCTGGAGATGCTCAAGCTCGTTTGTTAATAAAACCTTGAGCTGCAAGAGGCGATCGCACTCCTCTCTATCTTCTTTGGTGTGCCAGCTCTTAGGGGCGATCGCCCGCTCAAAAAAATCTTCTATATCCACAATCTGCACGTCCATATCATCCGCACAGCCAAACATTTCACGAACGGCTGACACCGCAATCGGCGAGTCCGCACTCGTGCCTTCCGGCGCAGCAGGATTCCAGACTACTTTTACGGGATAGTCGCTTTCGCTGCTCCACCACAAATCGTTGCAGGCCGTTTTTAATTTTGACTTGAGCGTGTTAGCCGTCATGGTCGCTTTTCATCCTTTTTGTAGTCGCGATCGCCGCTCAACCTATCTTATGCTTCGCTTACTATTATGGCCTGTCGGCCCCTTTTTTCTTCTTACATGCGCATTCTCCTCTGGCTCCGCAACGACCTTCGCCTCCACGATCATGAACCACTACACAGAGCCCTAGAGAAAAAAGCAGAGGTCATTCCGCTCTACTGCTTCGATCCGCGTCATTTTGAAAAAACGTCGTTCGGCTTTGAGAAAACGGGTGCGTATCGAGCGAAGTTTTTGCTTGAGACGGTGGCAGATTTGAGAGAGGGATGGCGATCGCGCGGCAGCGATTTAGTCATCCGCCAGGGCAAGCCTGAAGACGAAGTTCCCAAGCTCGTAAAAGCGCTCAATATAGAGTCCGTATACTGGCACGAAGAAGTCACCTCTGAAGAAACCGACGTGGAGCGTAACGTTGAAAAAGCCCTCAAAGCGCTTCGAGTAGCCTCAGCAGTTTACTGGGGCGCAACGTTATATCACCCTGACGACTTGCCCTTTGAAACCAACAGACTGCCAGAAGTTTTCACACAGTTTCGTAAGGCCATAGAAAAAGAAAGCCAAATATCGCCTACCTTCCCGACGCCAGAAAAACTACCGGCTTTACCTGCGGAAATTGATCCCGGCAAAATACCAGCGCTTTCCGATTTGGGTTTAAAAGAGAATTCGATAGATCCAAAAGGTGTACTTCAGTTTAAAGGCGGAGAAACAGAAGCCTTTAACCGATTACAGCATTACTTTTGGGATGCAGATCGCCTACAGGTGTACAAAGAAACGCGCAACGGAATGCTCGGTGCTGACTACTCCTCTAAGTTTTCAGCTTGGCTAGCGAACGGCTCTCTTTCTCCTCGCAAAGTGCATGAAGAGGTGCAAAAGTACGAGAGTCAGCGCAGAAAGAACAACTCCACCTACTGGATGATATTTGAGTTGGTATGGCGAGACTACTTTCGATTTATTTGTGCAAAATACGGCCGTAAAGCATTTCGTAAGGGTGGCATTCGCGCCCTGCCGATTGGGTGGCAGCAGGACTGGAAGCGCTTTGACAAGTGGCGTGATGGCGAAACAGGCTATCCGCTGATTGATGCCAATATGAAAGAGATTGCGGCAACCGGCTTTATGTCTAACCGGGGGCGACAGAACGTCGCTAGCTTTTTGACTAAGAACCTGGGTATTGACTGGCAAATGGGCGCTGAGTGGTTTGAGTCTTTGCTGGTTGACTATGACGTGTGCAGCAACTGGGGCAATTGGAACTACACGGCAGGCGTCGGCAATGACGCTCGCGGCTTTCGCTACTTCAACATTCCCAAACAGTCAAAAGACTACGATTCTGATGGCTCTTATGTAAAGCACTGGCTACCGCAACTAGAAGATTTGCCTGCAAAAAAAGTGCATAGCCCCTGGAAATTGCAGCCAGTTGAACAAAAACGCTTTAATGTCCGTTTAGGCGTGGACTATCCAAACCCAGTAGTAGACTTGCAAAAGTCTGTTGAGGTAAACCAACGAAAGTACGAGGAAGCTTGGGATAGAAAGAAAGGAAAGCATTGAACCTCGTTTATCTCCTTCTTTTATGCTGTGACGATGCCCTGCTTTGCTGCCCACTGGCTAATATCGGTGCGGCTGATAGCAGCGGCCATCAGATCAGGAAATTGATCGGGGGTGCAGGCAAAAGAAGGAACGCCTAAGCTGGTAAAGCTAGCGGCGTTGTTGTGGTCGAAGTAAGGTGCACCGTCGTCGCTGAGAGCCAGCAGGGCAATCACCTGAACGCCGGAGGAGACTAATGAAGCGACTCGCTTGAGCATGGCCTGATTGTTGCCGCCTTCGTAAAGGTCGCTGATGATGACCAAAATAGTGTCTTGAGGTTGTCGGATGACGCCCTGGCAGTAGGAGAGGGCGCGATTGATGTCGGTGCCACCGCCGAGCTGGGTGCCAAAGAGAACGTCTACGGGATCTTGTAGCTTTTCGGTGAGATCGACTACGGCGGTGTCAAAAACAACAAGCTGAGTGCGGACGGCGGGGATAGAGGCGAGGACAGCGGCGAAGATGCTGGAGTAAACAACAGAAGTGGCCATAGAGCCGCTTTGGTCTACGCAGAGAATGATGTCTTTGAGGGCAGCGCGTTTGCGCCCAAAGCCGATGCGGCGTTCGGGGATGATGGTGCGATATTCGGGCTGGTAGTGGCGGAGGTTGGCGCGGATGGTGCGGTTCCAATCGATTTCGTTGTGGCGGGGGCGGTTGTTGCGCTGGCTGCGGTTGAGGCTGCCTTTTACGGCCTGCTGCATGGGGTTTTGGAGCTTGTGCATGAGTTCGTCAACTACTTTGTGGACGACGAGCCGAGCGGTTTCTTTGGTGGTTTCTGGAATGACGCCGTTGAGTGACATCAGGTTGGCGACGAGGTGTACGTCGGCTTCTACGGCTTCGAGCATTTCGGGCTCTAGCAGCATTTGATGCAGGTTGAGTCGTTTTAGGGCGTCTTGCTGCATGACGCGAACAACAGAACTAGGAAAGTAGCAGCGGATGTCACCTAGCCAGCGGGCGACGTTGGGCGCTGAACTGCCCAGACCGCCTGATCTCGTTCTGAGCGGCTGTTTTCTCCTTTGCTATTTCCATAGAGTGCCGCTAGGGCTTTATCCATTGCGCGATCGCCTGCCCCCAAGCTAAACCCACCTTCCTCACCAGTGCCCTCACCGCTACCGGCTTCACTGCCTAAAATCAGCCGCCAGCGCCGCAGTCTTTCTGAATTATTCGTGGTTGAATTCATGGATTGTCCCTAGCGTGAAGAAGGCAGGCCGAGTAGCTGAGCAATAAGCGGCAGGCAGGTGTCTGCTCTTTCTCGATCAAAGGCTGTGTCTGTTTCTATGGTTTGAGCGATTTGTTGATTTTGAACGCGATCGCCCATTTGTCTTCGCTCAGATGCCGAAAAGTTAGAGAACGTTCGCCGCAGTAAGGGCAGCAGTGCTGTAAACGCATCAGACGAAAGCCCCGTAATCCAGCGGTCGAGCACCTGCCAAATCACATCGTCGTGCAGCAGCAACAGGCCGCTTCCTTGTAAAAAACCATCGACCCAGGCGGCAGCTTGAGCGGGTTCGTTTGCTAAAGACAACGCTAGTCCTAGCTTTGTTGCAGCTTCTTGTCCTTGCAACTGTCCGCTATCTAACAACAGGCGGCAGCAGCGTCCGGCGATAAGGCCATGTAAGCTTTCGCGATCGCACAATTGCAACAACACTGCCGACCAGGCTTTCTCATGCGTTTCCTGCTGAAGTAGCTTGATAGCACCATGTGTTTTTTCAATCGATTCAAGTAGCTGGGCCGCTGCTTTGTCATCTAGTGAAGCGTAGGCACCCGGCAGGCCAATACAGATTCGTGCGACGAGTCCATCCACAACTTTGGCGACAACGGTGCTGTCAGTTTGGCGAACGTCGCGGTACCGCAGAATATTTGCCAGCGGTGGCAGTGTGGCCATGAGGTGAGTGACATCGCTGGCAACAGCAGCCGCACTCTGAAGCTGTTGCATGATGTGTGCGAGTAAAGGAATGCTGTCGTTGGCTTCGGGTGGGCCTTCGACAAGGATGATGTCGGGCTGGAGGGTTTGAAGCGATCGCACCAAGCTCCGCGCCGATCCTGGCCCATGATGCCGAATCCCAAATATGGTCACAGCAGCTTCAGATGTGATAGATTCAGCCATTACGCCAGCTCCCGACAGGCTCGGTAAATATCTTTCCAGCCCTCTCTCTCTTTCACCACCGTCTCTAAATATTCCTTCCAAACTACCGCATCTTGCACCACAGCGCCCTGTATTCCACCCGCCAAATCATCCGCATTCAGCACGCCATCGCCAAAGTGAGCTGCTAGGGCCATGCCGCTACTCACTACCGAAATGGCCTCAGCCGGACTCAGCGTGCCACTAGGAGACTTTAGCTTTGTTTTTCCATCTTCAGTGACACCGCTGCGCAGCTCACGAAAACTTGTCACAATTCGTCGAATCTCTTCTAAAGCTGGTGGCTCAGCCGGAAGTTCTAACGCACGGCCCAGGCTTTCAACCCGCTTTTGCACAATGCTGACTTCCTCATCAGCACGACCAGGTACCGGCAAAATCACGGTGTTAAAGCGCCGTTTGAGCGCGCTCGAAAGCTCATTAACGCCTTTATCGCGATTGTTAGCGGTTGCAATCAAATTAAAGCCTTTTTCAGCCTGCACTTCCTCTCCGAGTTCTGCAATCGGCAACAGCTTTTCAGAAAGCACTGTAATCAAAGTGTCCTGTACATCGGCGGGCATTCGCGTGAGTTCTTCAACGCGAGCAATTCTGCCGGTAGACATCGCTTTCATCAGCGGGATTTCAACAATCGCGGTCATAGACGGGCCTTTGGCCAGCAGCTCTGCATAGTTCCAGCCGTTAACGAATGGCTTCTTCACTGGTGCCTGCGGTGCCTTGTATGAGAAGGGTGGACGTGCCAGAAATAGCGGCCGCGAGGTGTTCAGACACCCAGGATTTGCCGGTGCCAGGAACGCCGTATAAGAGCAGAGCGCGGTCGGTAGCGAGAGTCGCGATCGCAACTTCCATCAGCCGCCGATTCCCGACATATTTAGCCGAAATCTCCGTACCATCTTTCAGTTTGCCACCCATCAAATAAGTTGATACAGCCCAGGGCGAAAGCTGCCAGTTGGGAGGGCGCTGACGATCATCTGCTTCAGCTAAAGCCGTTAGTTCTGAAGAAAACTGATCTTCTGCATGCTGTCTCAGAATCGCACTCGTATTCTCTGCTTTAGGCGTGCTTTTAGTTTTTCTGGTAGCCTTTTTAGTAGCTGTTGTTTTGGTGGCTGACATAGGTTTAAAGGATAAGTTTTTGGAGGTTGAGATTGTGTTTTTGTATAATTGCCTAGCTGCTATCTGCAAAAGGTTGGTGCATAGCCTGCCGCAGATTGAGCAAATGAATGAACTGCTCAGCGAACGAATTCCAAGTACTGCTCTGCTCATTTTCTAAAAACTTTTCTAGTGCTTGAACAGCTTCCGGCGCGATCTGCGGATTTAGCGTAAGCGCCAGTTTCGTAGAGAGTGAAAACAGAACTCCATATCTATGGCTTCGGATGAGCAGGGCAAGCATTTCACTGAGCACCAGCCGACTAAATTCTATGCTCCACGAGTGAGATGGATAGCCCGCTAAAGATAGCCAGTAGGTGACTTCCGTATCGTTTGTTTTGATGGGTAAGTGCGTTCGTAAGAAGTTCTCCTGTTGCGAATGTGAAAGCACGCCAAAAAGATCTGTTAATAGATACTCTTCAGGATTGTGCAGCCCAAAGTAATTGAATAGAGCACTAGCCCAAGCAGCATTGCACTCAAGCTGAGTAGCCGTTATCCAGCCTCTAATCAGAAGTTCTGGCCAGTCGGTTTTCGTGGCGGCTTGGATAAGATGTTTGGGGTCAGCCTGCCAGTAGCTAAGCGGTAAACACTGTAAAATTTGCTGTAGCCACCAAGCGCGATCGCCCATCACACTAATTGACTTACGATCAATGCCGTCTTGCTGCCAGTCTTTCTCGTATTCTTCTGGTAGCGTTACAGCAATCTTTAATCGTGAACCGCTACCTTTCAGTTGAACAAAGCGATCGGCTCTTTCAGTCATGCGTTGATATTGCTCCGCCCCTAGCTGTTGAGGCTCATTGACCTGTGACTGTTCTGTTATTTGAACATATTCCCACATCAAGTTTTGCGTAGCTAGCCATCGTCCCCTCTCGCCTAATATCCTGGAAATAGGCGCATGGAGATGAAGCCGCCGTTGCCCAATCGTTAGTAACTTCGGTAAATACTGCGGTGGTACCCGCTGGCCATGACTCGCTATTAACGCTAATATCTCTGGCAAAAGATCTGTTTGATCGTTGAGGGCAATGCTAAGGGAGTGAGCTGTCCTAGTGCCGCAGCAAGGCAGTTTATCAGGTTCACAGACGGGGAGCGGCGGCGAATTAACAAGGTGAGGGCGCTGACCGATTTGTTGGTGAAGTGTAGCTGCACCCACCGCTCCCAACAATGCCTGCTCTGGCTGTGCCCAGTCCAACTGTTGAATTACTGCCGTCAACGCGCTGTCATCTTCAGGCACGTTTGGCGACTGCTGCCCCGTTCCGACTAACGCTGCCCCAACCCATTTTGTTAGCTCACTCATTGCTTTACTGCCCCAGCGTTAAAAATTGCGTTTTGTCCCAAAGGCTTAAGGGTAAAAGCGTTTGCCCATTCCATTCACCAAACACTGTGATCGGATGGCCGCCGCTTAGCGCCAGCATTTTCCAGCCCTGATTAAAGCTCGGCGCTAAGGGCAATCCTTCGCCTGCTGCGTCCTGTAACCACCATTTGAAGACGGGATGGTCGCTGCTGTGGTGGGGCCACATTTGGCGGAGGACGAGGGGACATTGTGGGAGCCAGGGATTTTCGCTGAGGGCTTGGGCGTATTGGGCGATCGCCGCTTCCACCCGATCAAATCCCAGCGCAGGATCAGGCATAATCGAGGCCGTGCCTTCTCTGGCATCTACGAGCGATCGCCTCACGCCCGTTCCTGGATAAAAAATTAACCGCCCGCTAAAGCAAGATCCCGGCACCAGGCTCACATCCAACGGCTGACGCCCGTGGGCAAAGCTCAGCACCAGCGCTACCTGTTGATTTTGGTAGCCCCATAGCCAGGTACGCTGCACTTTCAGATTGTCTTCTTCAGCCACCGTTTTGCCCAGCACATACCAAAGATTGCTCAGGCAGCTAACGAGCGGATCTGCTTGTGATGCGCGGATTTTGAGATCGTCTTGGTTTTGAGGCCAGCCAACTTGCGATCGCAGCTCAGCCTGCATCTGCGGCTCAAAATCGTCTATCCGCCGATAGCCCGACACCAGCAAATGAACCTGTCCCAGCCCTTGCAACATTCGCTCCGGCCACCCTTGCCCTGAGTGCGGAACGCCTGCCAGTGACTTTACTCGCCGCGCCAGCCCCGGTGCCTGCCCGTCCACTAGCCGCGCCGCCGCCTGATCCCAAAAGCTATACGGCTGATTCGGCAAACCTGCCAGCCCCTGACGCACAATATCCTCCAGCCACAGGCTTAAGTCCACTAGCCCAGCATCCACCTTTGCTGCTCGCTTTTCGACTCGCTGGGCTTGAGCTGCCGGGTCAGTATTTTTTTGTTTCTGGGCCTTAATCTTTTGTTTAACTTCCTTTTGCTCGCTGGTTTGAGCCCGCATCTGGCGACAAAGCCAATACCTGCTCCGGTGTCCAATTCAACGCCATTCAGCTTTCCTTGAAGTCAAACGTCTCTACGAATAAATCAAGTTTTCCCAATGAATTAAGTGATTTGTTTGTAGTTCAAAAGTACCATGCGCTGATTGCATGGGCATAAAGCGATCGCTGCTAAGATCATCTTATTAAAGCTGTTGTCTGAACTTAGGAGAAGTCACCCCAATGATTGCCGCCCTCAAAAAGTACACACAGACCATCACACCACTGCCCACACCCGTGAGTTTAGAGCAGTTTATAGACTGGTATCCCGAAAACTCTCAGTATCGCTACGAGCTATATCGCGGAGCCATTATTCAGATGCCGAAGCCTAGAGGAAAACACTCTGAAATAGCCGGTTCTATTCATGATGAACTGGCATTTCAAATCCGAAGCGCTAGCTATTCATACTTTATTCCTCGTGAATGCATCGTAAAAATTAGTGACGATACGGGTCTTGAGCCAGATGCTATCGTGCTCGACAGGTCGACTCTAGAGATAGAACCTTTGTGGGAGAAAGCTTCTACGATTCAAAACGGCAGCTCGGTCAGATTGATTGTCGAAGTGGTATCTGGAAACTGGCAGGACGACTACGAGCGAAAGCTAACGGCTTATGAAGCGATTGGGATTCCTGAATATTGGATAGTTGACTATGCAGGCATAGGTGGGGTTCGGCATATTGGGCGACCTAAGCAGCCGACGCTGACGGTTTGTACGCGGGTAGACGGTGAGTATGAAGTGACTCGGCTACGGGTGGGTGACAAGATTGAGTCGGGACTATCGCCTGAGTTTGGAGCGATCGCAGAACAAATCCTACAGTCACATCAAGCCTAATCCTCAATCACACGACAGACAGATTTAGACAAAATAACCGCTTTCACCCGAGCTACCTGCTGAGGTGCGCGAATGTCTGAAAACAGGGCGATCGCCCGCTCAAAATAATCTGATGGCTGTTCTACTTCCCTTAACTGTTCAACAGCCTCTGAAACACTTTGAGCACACTGAAAGTAAGCCTCTGCCAAATCACACTGGGCTCCAATCGTCTCGCACAGCGTAATCGCCTGATCGTGCAGTGCTAAAGCCGCCTCGTAATTTCCCTGCCGCCGCTGCAAAACAGCTAGTCCCGTCAGTGCCTTCGCCTTCACCTGCACGTAGTGCCCCGCTTCAGCAAACTCAATCGCCCGCTTGTACAAAATCTGAGCCTTTTCAGATTCACCTAAGCTATCAAACGCTTGGCCGAGCAACTGCAAGAAATAGGCAGCGCGCCCATGCTGATCGGTAGGGCCGTCGGTAAACTGCTCGTAGAGGCTGTTGGCAAGTTCTAGTGCGCTGCGATCGCCCAAATAAGCTCGCACCAGCGACAAGCCCACCGTCGCTTTATCCGCCCAAGCCTGATGGGCCGTTCCTGCGGCCAAAGCAATCACTGCTTCAAACTGCTTAGCCGCTTGTTCTAGCTCCCACAGGTCTATGCGATAGAGGCCAATGCTCAAATGAGCATCAACAATCAGCATCTTAAAGTAGTAGGTGTCTTTTTCAATCTGTTGTAAATTTCCTTTGCCCGCACTCTGTTGCTTCTCGGCGTCAGCCAGCGTTTGTTCCTGACAGGCGATCGCACTATGAATTTTCCCCGTAATCCAATACACATCCCCCAAAATGTTATTTAGCTCGCCACGCCCTTTTTCAACCTGTGGCAGCACCTGCGTCATGACATTAATTACCGGCTGCAACAGTCCCATCCGGTACAGGCTGCTGGCCAGTGGTAAAAACTGCTGCCACTGGTTAAGCCGACTTTTCAACAGTACAGCGGTTGCACCGTCATAGTCTTCAGCCGCAATCATGTGATAGTAAGCTTCCAAGGCCTGCAAGCCGTCTTCTACTGACACAATTTGGTCAACGCCAGCGCTCCAATAGCGAGCCGCCGCCTGGTTAGACTGCTGCCAGTCACCTTCTTTTCTGAGCCGCGCGATCGCCTCTGCTCGACTCACCGGATGCAGCCAATAGTCCCCTTGCCGAAATTCCAACAGCGATCTATCGCGTAAAGAACTCAGTGTTTGCCTTTGCTGGTCGGGCTCAATATCCCACATCAGCGCTGCGATCGCCTCTGCTTTCAGCCTGGGCTGTTCCTGATAGCGATAGCACCCCAAGCGGCAAAACACCCGATACGCATCAGCATCTAGCTGCTTAAGCCGGTTAACCTGGCTCACTACCAAATTTTTCAGGTCAGTCGCCCCCAGCAAATCAGCACTATTTTCTGTCCAATAGGCGTGCAAATCACCTTCAAAATCTTCCACTGCGGCTGCACACAATATTTCCATCGCCTTGGCATTACCCCCATAGGCCCTGTGCATTTTGGCTAGAATTTCTGTCGATGTGCGACGGCTCGTCCCATGCGCTGCAAAAAACTGCTGCCAGGCGTCTACATCCAGACCGGGCAAGCGGTAGTGATGAACCTTTATGCCCGGTTCGCAAAGACGATCGCGACTCGTGATTACAACACTCGCTTGCGCAGCCGCCAGCACTCGCAGCAGCTCTACATAGTGCCGATGCGCTGGAATAAACTGCCCGTTTTTATCTAAAGCAGGCTCCAAATTATCAATCAAAACGCCTACTCGCCTGGGCCTGTCGCCTGCATTTTGGCCCTTATCCAAATGCCGCTTCAGTCGGCTCAGCGTCACGCCAAAAGCGCCCCCCGGCTCATCATCAAAATGCTGCCGTAGCCATTCTTCCACGACGCTTTCAGCCGGCGTAATGCTGGCGCTTTCCTTGGCCATTGGCAGCTCCAGCAGCAGTGAGAATTGACTGGTAAACCGCTGTGCCAGCGTCGTTTTGCCAATGCCGCCTTCACCTTGAATCACGATAATGCTGTGCGTTTGGGAAAGCGCCTGAAGCTTTTGTAGGGCTTGGGTTCGACCGATAAAAGCGGAGGAGCGCGCCAAGAGCGCGTCGGTCACTGTAAGCTGAGGAGAATATTGAGAGGAATACTGTGGAAAAGCCGGTCTGGCAACAATGGCAATAGATTCGTAGGCGTGAGGCGCGGCATTTTTGACGGTGCGCTTTACTCGATTGATGAGGCGCGATCGCAAATTTCCTTTGGTAATCCGCTCGCCTAGGGCCTCCGATAGCATCTTCCAAAGCTGAGAGGCCACGTCTTTAATATGGCCCTCACTATAGCCCGCAGCCAATGCCACTTCTCCATAGGTTTGACCCTGGCAGCTTTGCTGAATAATACGGCTTTGCAAATCGTTTAAATGCCGTCCCGTGCGTTCGTACAATAGCTGGTCAGCATACTCAATCGCCGTCTCTATTCTCATATAGCCTTGTCGCCCCACCACAAATGCAAAAGTAGACTACCAGCTACCCGACCGAAGTTCCGAGCCCAGCGAACCATTTCTACGACAGTTTACTGAGTCTTCATCTTGATACCGCGCAGTTTTGCCTACGCAGTCATATTTTGCCCTCCGACCTTTCTCCCGACCTTTCTCCCGACCTTTTCCGACTGACTTCCCATCCTCCTCCCTCTACTCTGATGGTGATGTCGCTCTCTTGAGTGCGTAATGTATCAACTATTGTAGTGAAACCACCAGCTAACTCCCCAAACCCTAGGGGAATTATGGCTTGTAAAGGTGGGCTTGCTCATCCCGCAGCGTCTCCAGTTTAAAAAATCTTCGTTCTCGCACAACCTAAATACGCCTAAAAATCTCATGAGCCTATATTCTGTTCTTCCCGCCGATCTCAATCCACAGTGCCTCCCCAAGCATGTCGCTGTGATTATGGATGGTAATGGTCGCTGGGCGAATCAGCGTGGCCTTCCTCGAATCGCTGGGCACAGACAAGGTGCCAAAGTGCTGAAAGATCTGCTGCGCTGTTGCAAAGACTGGGGCATCGGTGCGCTGACTGCCTACGCTTTTTCAACCGAAAACTGGAGCAGGCCCACTTCTGAAATAGACTTTCTGATGATGTTGTTTGAAAAAATGCTGCGCAAAGAGCTTAAAGAAATGCATGCTGAAGGCGTCCGCATTCGCTTCATTGGTGACCTTTCTCAGCTATCGCCAGCACTGCAAAGAGAGATAGCTAGAGCGATGGAAGAAACGGCTAACAACACAGAAATTGACTTTAATGTGGCGATTAACTACGGTAGCCGAAATGAGATTGTTCATGCGTGCCAGCAGGTAGCACTCAAAGTAGAGCAAGGCGAGCTTTCTGCTAATGACGTGAGTGAAAACATTATCTCTGAGCATCTTTATACCGCTGGCTGCGATCCTGATTTGTTGATTCGCACGAGTGGCGAGCAGCGGTTGAGTAACTTCCTCCTGTGGCAGCTTGCTTATACAGAAATGTATTTTACGAATGCTTTTTGGCCTGATTTTGATAGAGGTGAGTTTCATCAGGCTTTGCAGACTTTTCAAAAGCGCGATCGCCGTTTTGGTAATGCAAAAGATGCCGTGGCAATTAAAGAGCCTGCGCTCACCGCCTAGCTCTGTTACAAGCAACAGAATTTAATCTGGATCGACTGCGCTATAGATGGCTGAATAGTCTTCGTTTTCGAGCCCTTGTGCGATCGCCTCCTTCGCCACCTCACTCACCCCTTCAGCGACCCTCGCATCAATTCCCCGTGCCTGTGCGGCCTGCACAAATAGATTCATATCCTTGAGTAGGTGCTTTGTGGGGAAATTGGGATTTGAAAAATTGCGATCGCACATCCGCTCCAGTTTTTTATCAAACGTCGGCGCATACAGTGCACTTTCGCGCACAATTGCCATAAACTTCTCAATATCTAACCCCTCTCGCTGTGCTAGCCCCAAGCTCATCGAAAACGCCGCCGTCAGCGTCCCGATCAGTTGGTTCATGGCCAGCTTAGTTGCCGCCGCTGTCCCCACTGGCCCCATCAGTTGAGGCTTTGGCCCAAAGCACTTGAGCACCAGCAGCCATTGTTCGTACTGCTCAGGCGTTGCGCCCACCATCAAAATGAGTGAGCCATCCTTCACCTGCGGAATGCTGCCCAGCACCGGAGATTCCAAATAGTCACCACCTGCCGCTTTGACCTTCTCTGCTAGCTCGCGGCTTTCATCGGGCGCAATGGTGCCCATTTGTAGGATGGTGCGATCGCTTAAACCCTCGGGCTCGGTGAAAAGGGCCGACTCAATGGCGGCAGCATCGCTGAGCATGGTAATAGTGACTTGGGATGAGGCGATCGCCTCTCCTGCCGTAGCCGCCACCTGAATCCCGGCCTGCTGCAAAGGCCCTAGCTTATCTGCCGACCGATTCCAGGCCGTCACTTCAAATCCGGCCTGATGTAGCTGCAAAGCCATTGGCTGGCCCATTAGCCCCGTCCCCAAAATTCCCACTTTCATGCCAGCGCCGCCCGATGCTACAAAAACCACCTGCTCATCATAAATGATCATTAAAAGCTCTTAATATTTGAGTCGTTTTTATAAGTATCCCGATACCGTATAAACTATATGGCCGTTCGATTTAATACTCGCGTTTAGTCAACTTCAGCACGTAACAAACATAGCAGTAGATGTATGCCCAAAAAGAAAAAGAAATCGAGTACGACCGCAGCGCAAAAACTCAACGGCTCTACGCCCGAAGAGGAAAAAGCATTAACCGAAAAGAACAAAGATAGTCAGGATAAAAAAGAAACGAAGTCAAAGGCAACATCCGACGGCAAAAAAACGTCTAAAGAAAAGAGTAATAAAAAACCAAAAAAGCTTAAGAAGAAGGTATACAAAAAAGAGCTAGAGCGTTTGCAAAGAGAGCTTGTTAAGCTTCAGTACTGGGTAAAAGACAAGGGATTGAAAGTTGTTGTTCTTTTTGAAGGCAGAGATGCTGCTGGTAAAGGCGGTGCCATTAAACGTATTTCTGGATGCCTGAATCCTCGGATTTGTAAAGTGGTTGCACTTGGCACTCCGACTGATAAAGAAAAGGGGCAGTGGTACTTTCAGCGCTATGTTGCTCAGCTCCCTGCTGCAGGAGAAATCGCTCTGTTTGACCGTAGCTGGTACAACCGTGCGGGTGTAGAGCGCGTGATGGGATTTTGTACGCATCAGGAATATGTCGAGTTTTTGCGCTCCTGTCCTGAGTTTGAAAACATGTTGCAGCGTGCGGGCATCGTGCTCGTTAAATACTGGTTTTCAGTGAGCGATGATGAACAGGAAAAGCGCTTTCAAGCTCGGTTAGAAGATCCGACCAAGCGTTGGAAGCTGAGCCATATGGACTTAGAGGCGCGGGCTCGCTGGGTGGAATACTCAAAGGCAAAGGACGATATGTTTGCCGCAACAGATACCGCGCAATCGCCCTGGAATGTGGTTGAAGCAGATGATAAAAAGCGGGCTCGCCTTAACTGCATCAGTCATTTGCTCAGCCAAATAGAGTATGAAGACTTAACGCCACCGCCGCTGAAGCTGCCGAAAAGACAAAAAAATATTGACTACGAGCGCCCGCCGATGGAAATGCAAAACTTTGTTCCTGATAAGTTCTAGCTATTTGAGGCGTTATGGCTAAGCAGTTTGAGTATATTGATGATGCGCATCAGGCGTTTATTGCACAACAAAAGATATTTTTTGTGGGCACGGCTGGCGCGGAAGGTCGGGTCAACATTTCGCCAAAAGGAATGGATAGCTTGCGTGTACTGGGGCCAAATCGTGTTGTTTGGCTGAGCGTGACGGGTAGTGGAAATGAGAGCGCCGCGCATGTGCTTGAGAATGGTCGGATGACAGTAATGTTCTGTTCTTTTGAAGGCGCGCCGATAATTATGCGGCTGTATGGAGAAGCTCAGGTCATTTATCCTCGTGATGAGGTATGGACATCGTTAATTGGCAAGTTTCCTGAGATGCCAGGGACGCGGCAACTGTTTGATTTATCAGTAGATATTGTGCAAACGTCTTGTGGGATGGGGGTGCCGCTTTATGAGTATCAAGCAGATCGAGAGATGTTGAACAAGTGGGCTGTGAAGAAAGGCCCCGAGGGTATCGAGGCCTACTGGAAAGAAAAGAATCAGATGAGTATTGATGGAAAACCAACTGAGATTTTTGATTAGCTAAAAGGCTGTTCTAAAACTGCTAGTGCAACCGTTTGCTCTTTCAATCTTGGCTACACGGTTGCGTATTCCCCGGTGAGCTTGCCGAGCTGTTGCACCAACAGGCTAAGGAATAGGCCGACATCGGTAACGACGCCTGTCGATTCTACTGAACCGCGATCGCTCAGCTTTGTCACCACCGCCGGGTTAATATCCACGCACACCATTTTCACGCCTGAAGGGGTCATATTCCCGACGCCAATCGAGTGCAGCATCGTCGAAAGCATTAGAATCAAATCCGCACCTTCAATCAAACGGGCGTAGTCAGTTTGTGCTTCAATCAGGTTCATTTTGGTATCGGGCAGCGGGCCGTCATCGCGAATGGAACCGGCCAGTGAGAAGGGCACGTTATTTTTGACGCACTCGTACATCACGCCGCTAGTGAGCGCGCCTTTTTCAACGGCGTTGGCAATGCTGCCGTGGCGACGAATGGTATTAATTGCCTTGAGGTGATGACGGTGGCCGCCTTGAACCGAAACGCCGCGCTTCATGTCCATGCCGAGCGAGGTGCCCATCATTGACTGTTCAATATCGTGAACGGCGATCGCGTTTCCGCCTAACAAAGCATGGACGTAGCCGCCCTGAATCAGCTTTTTCAAATGTTCGCTGCCGCCGGTATGAATCACCACCGGGCCTGCGGTGACCACAACTTTGCCGCCGCGATCGCGTATTCTCCGCAAATCCCAGGCAATCTGCTCCACCACTAGCTCTACTCTGCGCTCACTCGAAACGCCCGCGCCCATAAAGCTAAAGTCATCTGCTTTTGTCTTCAGCGAAGGGGCCGTTCGAATGGTGTGAATGCCTTTGCTGCCGACAACAACTTCTTCGCCCACTTTTAAATCACGCAGTAGCTTGCAGGTCGCCACTGGCTGATCGGCAGGGTGGGTGATAGCGATCGCGCCGTCCATGCGCTGCCCTTGCACCTGATACCAGTGATCTCCAATCAGCACTTCAGAAGGGTAAATCGTGGTCACATAAAAGTCATCTGGTGCCACCCCGTCTTGAACAACTGCTTCTAATTCCGCAGGCGTTGCTTCTTTTGGCAAGCTGACTGCGCCTAAGTCAATGAGCTGACCCATAATATCGTCCATCACCGTAATATCCGGCGCGCTCACCTTCACATCTGCAACAGACGTATCGTTACGCTGATTGCCTAGCTCAAAGTTCAAAACCTTGAAGCTACCGCCGTTAACGGTGATTGTGTCGAGGGCGCGGTTGACAATACCTGTGTCGAGCAGATGCCCTTCGAGATGGATCACTCGGCTTTGAATCGTTGAAGTGTTGGGCACGTCTTTGCGGGGCTCAATCACTTTTAGGGTGAGACATTTGGCCGCGCCGCCTGCTTTAAGAAATTCAGTTAAGGGCGTTTCTTCGACAGTAAAGCCGCGATCGCCTAGCGTCTTTTTCAACGCGTCGCTGGCCTGATTCATTACCACGACCTGATCGATGTTCACCGTATTACAGGCAAAGTTAATCGCGTCTACTTCGCCCACTACAATGCGCTTATCTGCAGGTACCCGCATTTCAATCAAGCGGTTAGAGTACGCGTCAAACGCGGGCGGATAGTACATCAAATACCCACCTTCTAAAGGGCAAAAGCACGTATCTAAGTGATAGAACCGATTATCGACCAGCCGTAAAGAAAGCACTTCAACGTCTAGCCAGTCAGCCAAATAAGGATGAGAATCTAGCTCAGAGCGAAAGCCGTACCCTGCCCATAGCCAGCCCCCGGCACGGTCAATCAGCGCATCGCCTGCCCCTTCAAACGGCAGGCTCTCAGGCAGCTTGTGCACGGTCAAGCCATTGTCTTCAAACCACTTTTCAAAGTAGGGCTCTTCGCCCTGACGCTCAGGGTGTAAAAAACGGCTGAGGACAACGCGATCGCCTAGCACCAGTCCGGCATTGGCCGCAAACACCATATCAGGCCAGCCCTTTTCAGGCGTTACCAGCTCAACGGTTGCGTGCCGCTTTAGCACCTCATAAAGCTTGTTCCACTGCGATTCAGCCCGCTCCCGTGAAGATCGGTGAATGTTCCCTTCCATCCATGGGTTAATCACGTAGTCCACGTCGTAATGGTGGGGGGGACACATCAAAATTCGCATTGCATCGGTCATAGATAATCCTCTTTGCAGCAGAGTGAGAAGTGATTTTGAAAAATAATCACAGGACTTAAAAGCTTATATAAATATGCGCTTAGAAAACGTGCTCTGAAAACAAGTCTTGGCAACTATCGATAAATTCGAGAATATTTGTCAGCTCGCGCTAAATCGCTAATAGACGATCTTCCTACCAAAAAAAACATTTTTTGCAACACAACAGAAATATTCTGTAGCATCTGTCTCCCAACAAAACGCTTTGCAGTCCTGTTCTATCCTGACTGTGAAAAGATCCTAGCCGCTGTAGCCGTGTAACATTACGGAAAGATTGCCCGCACTGTTTGTCATGAAACTATCATTAAAAGAGTGATGGTGACTAAAAAGAGTGCTGTAGAATACCGTTGCGGGTAAAAACAAGGCACATCAGCTCAGAACGTAAACAACAGATATTCACAGATATTCAAAAAGTCCTAGCATAAGCGCACTTTTTCAACTGTATTGAAAGGAACCGATTTCTCGCTGACTTCCCTAGTTGCCGCGATCGCCCTCCGCTCTACTATAAGACTTTCCTATCAAAGCGATTAGCATTTGATATTGAATTGGATTTGATAACCCTCTATCCTTAGGTATAGATAGATTGAAAATGTATACTCTTTGACAGAAAAAAAGGGCTTTATATCTTATGCGCTCCTAGACCCTATCTACCGTTGAGACGTTTTTCTCACAGCATTCTTTCACAGCCTCTTTTCCATTTTTAACAAGCTTTCAGATCTAAACACGCTTGTCTGGCTTGTCTCTGCACTCATCCACTCTTTTAAGGACATTATCATGCTTAAAGCAGCACGTCAGTATTCCATCAGCACCATTCAAGATGAGGTGCGTGCTCTGGTAACAAAGGGTTCTATTGGTAAGCAGCACCAGATCTATTCACTATCCCGCTACTTTGACGATAGAGAATGGCCCATGGTAGAGCAGGTGCTAGAAACAAACGACTACCTGCTAAGAGACTACGTTTATGACCTGATTGGTCAAGAGTCTTGGGCGAGTGACTAAGCTAGAGTCTACCTAGCCAAGTACTCCTGAAATCAGCGTTTCTAGATCGCAATTAGGATGCGTGCTAATCAGATTTAGCTATATAAGTCGCCTTTAAGGGGCGGCTTATTTAAGTTGGCACTGTCAATAACGTAGGTAATTTCTTTAGTGTTATCTAGTCTTTGAGAAGCTCTTCTTAGCTCTATGCCAATGATTTTCCCGTCTTCGTCATAGTCAAGTATGAGCCCAGGCGTAAGCTGTGCAGTTTCTTCAATTACGGCTTTATTAAATGAAATCTGTAAAATATCTTTGTCTGGGTCGTAGAGTACTTTCATGATTGTGTATTACAGCGTTCTTTTAAAGCTGCACCTATAAGATGCGGGTGCAGCTTAATCATAGGACGATTGGAAACCATAAAAGTGACTTTATCCTACTTCTGAGAAATAAATAAAAGCCGCCGCCGTCACCTTGTTAATACGTGGTGAATGTGTCTTGTAAGACAGTTAAGAAACCACTGAATAGCGTTGTATGTTTAAAAGCGGGGTCAAAAGATTAGACTCGCTTATGCTTACACACGTCATTGGACTTAATTAACAGCTATGTCTAGTTTTGAGGGTGCAGTGAAACCTCCAACCGTTCGACCCATTGGTGTGTATGTGCTCTCTGGGCTGGCCATTATTAGCAGTGAAGCTGGCGATAGTGAAAAGGATGCTGCTCCTCCTGAGAAGCTTCGCCAACGCCTGCTAGGGGTAGATACGCTGCGCGGGTATTTGGTGGAAATTGATCCCCAAACGAACAATACAACCATCTTAAATACGAATCAGGTTGCTGATTGGATTGGTGCAACCGGTCTATCGATTTGGGAAAATACGGTTTGGTTTACGCAAGGGCAATCTGTTTTTTGGGCTACTTTAAAGGGCGATATGAGTAGCGACACGCTAGCGCCCCTGACGCCTACCTTATTTGCAAAGCTAACTTATCCAGCCGACGGTGTGGCTGTTTGGGAAAATGACGTCTATATCACCTGTCAGAAGTCGGGATATATTCATATTTTTGATAAGGAGACGCGAGAATGTGTTCGTAAAATTTCGCAGCCAGGGGTTGGCATTGAGGGCATTAGCGCCACGGAAGATTCGCTGTGGGTGTGCGATCGCACTGAGCAATCCGTCTTTTGCCTAGAGCGAGAGACGGGCATGGTCAAATTCAGCGCCATTACCCCGTTTTCGTCCCCGACCGGCATTACCCTGTATACGCCGCCCGATAGTGAAGAAGCTATTTGCTACGTGGCCTATTCTGACGAACAGGCCTATATTCGCGATGATCCCAATGCGGCTAATCCCTACCAGCTAACTTTTCGCGATCGCACCTTCATTCACCCGCTCTACACTCATCACAACAAGTCAGAAAGCTACACGCTCTCCAACGGCTATCTCACCGAAATATCCTACGTCGAAGAAATTCTGCCGCTAGATGACGTCCCCGCTCTGAGTAATGTGGAATGGCGCATTGCCTTACCTTCTGACACCCCTCGCCAAAAAGTCCGCAGCGTAGAAGCCGTTGGCCACCCTTTTGCAGAGGAAATTCAAGATGGTCAGCGCGTAGCCGTCTATAAGTTTGACGAGCTAAAGCCCGCTCAAGCAGGTCTTGTGGGCTGGAAAGCCACGGTCGAAATGTACAGCATCAAATACAACCTCACGCCGCAGGACGTTACCGCAGTTTCTCCGCTCTCAGCCGAATTTCAGCAGCGCTATTTAGTTGATGACGACGAGCTAGCGATGGATTCAGAGATTATTCGCAGTGCTGCCAAAGAAGCTGCAGGCACCGAAACCAACCTGCTGCGAAAAGCGCTTCGCATCCGCAATTACGTGTACGATCAGCTTTCCTACGGCATTCAGCCCAAAATTGATACCCCCGATGTCGCACTCAGACGTGGCGTTGGCTCCTGCGGCGAATATGTGGGCGTTATCCTGGCTCTTTTCCGCCTCAACGGCATTGCCTGTCGCACCATTGGCCGCTACAAGTGCCCTCAAACGCCCGAACTTCGCAACCTTCCCCTAGAGCCCGACTTTAACCACGTCTGGATTGAGTTCTATATTCCTGATATTGGCTGGCTGCCGATGGAGTCGAACGTAGACGACGTAAGAGATCGCGGCCCCTACCCCAACCGCTTTTTCATGGGCCTAGCCTGGTATCATACGGAGCTGGGCAAAGGTGTTCCGTTTGGTAGGCTCAAGGCCGACAACAGACCTGAAAAGTTCTCTTTAAGCAATCTTGCCATCAACCACATCCGATTTACCATCCTGGATGAGCTAAATCCTTCCAACAATTTTTAATTAATGTCCATGAACAACAGCTACTCTCTTATTATCCACGGCGGCGCAGGTGCGCTCGAAGATCTCAAATACGAAGCAGGTGAATCAGAATTTAAAGCAAGCATTCTTGAAATTCTCGAAGCCGGTCGTCAGCGACTACAGCGAGGAGACTCGGCGCTAAATGTTGTTGAATTCTGCGTCAACCTTCTAGAAGACAATCCTCTCTACAACGCCGGGAAAGGATCTGTTCTTAACGAGAATGGTGAGGTTGAAATGGACGCGGCCCTGATGAACGGCAGTGACCTTAAAGCGGGCGCAGTCACCTGTGTTAAAAACGTTAAAAACCCGATCTCGCTGGCGCGTCAGGTGCTAGAGCAGGGTGATCATGTCATGCTGGCCGCAGACGGTGCCCGAGAGTTTGCCAAATTTTGTAGGGTACCGCTCTGCGACGATGACTATTTCATCACTGATGCCCGCGTTAAGCAGCTTGAAGAAGTCAAAGCCGCTGGCCGCATGACGCTAGATCACGAACGTATTAAGCCTGCTCAAAAGCTAGGAACTGTCGGCGCGGTGGCTCAAGATATTCACGGCAATTTGGCGGCTGCCACCTCTACGGGTGGCTTAGTGAACAAGCGCTGGGGACGGGTGGGTGACACGCCAGTTGTGGGCGCAGGTGTGTTTGCTGACAATGAAACCTGTGGCGTTTCTGCAACGGGCTATGGCGAACAGTTTTTACGAACTGTTCTTTCTAAAACAGTCTCTGACTACGTTCACTTTAAAGGGATGAGTGCAACAGATGCGGCTAAAGCGGGCATTGAATACCTGGTTGCAAAAGTGAATGGCGAAGGCGGCGTGATTGTGATTGATGGTGAAGGCCGATGTGCAGCGGCCCAATCTACCTCTGGTCTAATTCATGGCTGGATAGAATCAGGTGGTGAGTCGATTTGTAAGCTGGGCTAGTGACGCTAAGGTCTTGGGTATTGAGGAAGGGTAAGGATGAAAGCTGCGATTATTGGCTGTGGGTATGTGGGCACGGCTGTGGCTCAGCGCTGGCAGGAGAAAGGGTTAGACGTACTGGTGACGACGACGCGTGAGGAGAGAGTTGAGGCATTGAGTGCGATCGCCAATCGAGTAGAGGTGGTGACGGGAACTGAGCGCGATCGCCTCCAAACCATTCTCTCAGACCGTCAAGTCGTCCTTCTTTGCGTCGCCTCCAAACGCGGTGCGAGCTACGCCGACACCTACCTCAAAACGGCGAAAACTATCGCTCAAGTCTTGCCGCATACATCCATAGAACAGCTCATTTACACTAGCAGTTGCTCGGTATATGGAGATCATAACGGCGCGTGGGTGACAGAGCTGATGCCGCCGATGCCTATCACTGATAACGGAAAAATTATTGAACAAACTGAAGAGACTTTGCTTTCTGAAATTAGTCCGCAACGGAAAATATGTGTTCTTAGGCTCGGCGGCATCTATGGCCCTGATAGAACGTTAGAGAGAATCTACAGTCGTGCGGCAGGAACCACCCGGCCCGGTAAAGGTGAGGAAGGTACCAACTGGGTGCACCTTAGCGATATTGTGAACGGGATTGACTGGGCCTGTGAGCGGCAGCTAGCGGGGCTTTATAACCTGGTGCAGGACGAGGTGCCAATGGCGAGAGACTTGATTAGAGCGGTGTGCGATCGCCATAACCTGGCTCCGGTCACCTGGGACGAAAGCCAGCCCAGCACCCGCAAAAATGTCCGCGTCTCCAATACAAAGATCAAAAGCACCGGCTATGAATTTGTGCATCCAGCTTTCTTTTCTCCACAACAATTAACAAAGATGTGACAGCTAAATAAGCGCCATATAAAGCCATCTAAAATCGCTGAAATGCTTTCTATAAAACGTTTGTAGAAACATAAAGCTTGTGCAAACAACACATCAAGTTTGATAGATTTTGTAATTTTGCTGACCTCTTTTATAATCGCTTATGCCAGGATGTATCAGAAGGCTTTGAGACGCTACCCCGCATGACATCCCTGTCACCAGACACCGCCCGATTTCGCTCTGTCATTGATTTTCCTAAAAACATTCAAACCGTTGAACCCGAGCAAGCAAACGCGCTCTATGAAGAGATGCGAGACTGCCTGATTTTTACCAATCGCAGTCGCGCCCAGCTAGTTCGTAGAAACGCGGAGCATAAGGGTAAAACGCTGGCGCTGCGCTCAAATATAGATACGCTTCAAGGCTTGATTAACCAGCTACAAGCTCAAAAGCAAACTCAAGTTCAGGAACACGAGGCTATTATTGCTCAGCTATCAGGTGAAATGACTGAAATGAGCACTCAGCTAGACACACTCTCCGAAGTGTTTGACTCTGTTGGAGATGTGACTTCAGAGGGTGAAACGCACTGGGGTCATCTGATGTTTCCGACCCGCATTACGAAATTGCTTCAGGCGGTAAAAGCTGTGATGCAGTGGTGGAAAACGCAGGATGATCCTCAGATTGAAGAAAGCGGTCGCCCTGTGCAGCTTATTGATGGTGCCGCTGATGAGCAAGATAAACGCGATTATCCAGAGCGGTATACCGATCAGGCGTCTATTAATCGTTCCTTGCTAGATAGATAAAGGCGCAATCGCCACTTAAATGCTACAAAACTAGCTACCAATAGGCATATGGGAAAACAGAAGATAGACCGATTACTAACACAGCTAAAAAGTAGTCATCAGCAAGATGTTCAAAATGCGGCTGCTATATTTACGGTGGCTCAGGGGGCTGTGAATGTGCTGGAGCAGGCCGATGAGGCTAAGGGAGAGACGGGAGAAGTTAGAGCGATCGCGCCAGTCTCTTCACAGCCGCCCTCACAGCTAACAAAAGCTGATCTCATTAGCCGTCATGGTAATTACAATGCCTGCCGTCAGGCGGCGAAAAAGGCTGGGATAGGATTTAGTAAAACACCTCATTGGGAGCAGCTAATAGCCGCCTTCAACTACATAGAAGCCTGTCAAATTTGCATAGACGACTATATCGCACAGAATCCAAATCCAAATCTCAAAGGCATCAAAATTACGATAGCACTGTAGGCTATTCTCTGCTTAAGCTGGATGTTGCCTCTGGCGATGGCGCACCCCTTAGCATTCCTTCCGTACTCAAGTCCTCATCAATATCTTCCCAGTGAATGCCATAACCACCACCACAGGGCTCCCACTGTTCCCTTTGTTCTGGTGTGGCCTTTAGCAGTCGAGGATACCAAACTAATGGCACTGTAATAGTGCGCCCGTCCATCAGGTCAACGCTTACGGTGTCATCAGAGAAAGAAACATCCTTGACTCTTTCATCTAACTTAATCGCCAAAGTAGTCATACCACGCCTCTAAAAGTGTTACCTGATGCTCTGCTACTAGCTTCTGTAACTTTCGCAGCTCTTTTGCACTAAACCCAATATTGCTGGCTATTTCTACTGATTCTAGCCAAAACTTGGCAGATGACCGATCTCGATCAATATGAACGTGGGGCGGTTCATTAGGCTCATGGCTGTAAAAATAAAAGCGGTACGGGCCAATCCTAATGATCGTCGGCATTTTAGTCTCTTCTGCACCGCTATCACTGCCTGCTTATTCTATAGCAATACCTACGAATCCACCCCCTCAATGGGTGCGAAGCCCTGGCGCTGGACGTTTTCAGTGACTACGCGGGGATCCATGAACTGAGTAAGGTAGTCCGGGCCACCGGCTTTGGAGCCGACGCCGGAGAGCTTGAAGCCGCCAAAGGGCTGGCGCGCGACAATAGCTCCGGTGCAGGTGCGGTTGATGTACAGGTTGCCAACTTCAAAGTTTTCGTAGGCCTGGTCGATGTGGGAAGGGGTGCGGGAGTAGAGGCCACCGGTTAGGGCGAAGTTGGTATTGTTGGCGATCGCCATCCCCTCCTTAAAATCTTTAGCCCTCAATACTGCTAGCACAGGCCCAAAAATCTCCTCTTGGGCAATCACGCCATCCGGCTTCACGTCTGTGAAAATCACCGGCCCGACAAAATACCCCTTTTCAGGAGAAGGCAGCTCTAACGCCAAAGTCGCCTCTTCCTTTCCTTTGGCAATATACTCACGAATGTTCTTTTGTGCAGCGGCATCAATCACTGGCCCTACTCTTGTTGCGGGATCTTTGGCATCCCCTACATTCAAAGACTTTGTAGCTTCTATCAGGCGTGTTACAAACGTATCGTAGATAGAATCTACAACAACAACGCGCGAGCAAGCAGAACACTTCTGTCCGCTGTAGCCGAAGGCAGAGTACACAACGCCTTGAACGGCCCGATCAAGATCGGCACTTTCATCGATAATAATAGCGTTTTTACCGCCCATTTCAGCTACGACACGCTTTAGGTGCTTTTGCCCCGGCCGCAAAATTGCGGCATCTGCATATATCTGGCAGCCCACTTCCTGAGAGCCTGTGAACACAATCATATTGACGTCTTTGTGCTTCACCAAATGGTTGCCCACAGTAGAGCCTTTGCCCGGAAGATACTGGAATACGCCCTGAGGAATGCCTGCTTCCAACAGAATTTCTGAGAGCTTGGCGGCGATCACAGAGGTGACCGCAGCGGGCTTGAGCATGACGCAGTTGCCGGTGACTAGCGCGGCAACCGTCATGCCGGTTGGAATCGCGAGTGGAAAATTCCAAGGAGAAATAACCAGCACAAGACCTTTTGCCTGATAGAAATAGCGATCGCTCTCCCCCGCCACGTCATACACAATTGCCTCATTCAAACGCTCCATTTCAGCCGCGTAATATCGGCAAAAATCAATTGCTTCTGAGACTTCTGCATCCGCCTGCTGTAAAGGCTTGCCGCCTTCTAACACCATCCAAGCATTCAGCTCATGACGACGCTTTTCTAATAGTTCGCCCGCTCTACGAATAATATTGGCTCGCTTAATGGCAGGCGTTTTCTTCCAATCTCTAAAGGCTGCTTTAGCTGCTTCAACCGCCTGATCAGCCTGGTCGATACTAATCTGACCGATGGTGCCAACCACTTCATCCGGGTCACATGGATTCACCGAATTAATCGTATTTTCTGTTTTAACAGGTTCTCCGTTGATGATCGGCCAGTAGGTTTGGCCAATCTGTTGCTGCACCTCAGAAAGATTAGCGGTTGCATCCTTCCTAAGTGCTTCAATGGCATAGTCCGTATCCGCTGCCAAATCAATCCGTGTCACCGGATCTTCAGGCGTGGCAATCGGCATTGGCAGCACTTTATCTTCATCGCGATCGCCCTCCCCCCAAGTTGGAATCCTCAGCAGTTCTTCTGCCGGACGATCTTCTAAGCTTTGCTTTAAAAATGAGCTGTTGGCGGTATTCTCTAGCAGCCTACGAATTAGGTAGGCCATGCCCGGAATTAATTCGCCGTAAGGACAATAAACGCGCACGCGATAGCCTTGCTTCACTAGCGCGGTTGCAATGGTGTTGGCCATGCCGTACAGCACCTGAAACTCGACGTGACGTGAGGGAATACCAAGCGCTTTTACAATGGCTAGTGCATGTGCCTGCGATCGCACATTATGGCTGCCAATTGCTGCATATAGCACCTCATGATTTTCCAACAGAAGCTGCGTCATCCGCTCAAAGTTCGCATCTGTTGAAGATTTGTGATTGTAAACGGGCGTTGGCCAGTGATTTTGACGGGCCGTAATGGTTTCTTGATCCCAATAGGCCCCTTTCACCAGTCGAACGGTGATCGGCGTTCCGCGCTTTTTAGCCCATGTAATCAGCTCTTTCAAGTCCTGATTGCTATCACGCAGGTAGGCTTGAAGCGTGATGCCCAAGTCGCTACGTCCCTTAAACTCGTCTTCTATCAGCAGCTTTTTCAGCGCAGCCAATGTCGCATCTTTATAGCGATACTGTTCCATATCAAAGTGAACAGCCACGCCCAGTTCCTTGGCACGACGCAACAATGTGCGAACGTGCTCAGCGACTTTGGACTGAGATCCTTCTACATCTAGCGGGTCGAACTGCGAGTAAAAGGCCGTAAGCTTCATGGTCACCTGCACTTTGGGCAGCGTTTCGCCGTCGGCAATGTCGACTTGAGGTACCTGCGACCACTTTTTAGAAGCTGTAGTGAGCTGCTCCATCAGGTTCAAGTACTGATCGAGATAGGCTTGGGCTTCTTTTTCGGTGGACACAGCTTCACCGAGTAAGTCCATGGTGAAGGTCATGGACTGTTTGCGGATGCGCTCGATGCTTTTGAGTGCCTGCGGGATGTTTTCGCCTGAAACATATTTGCGGGCTAGGGTTTCGACTGCCCCTGAAAGCGTGGTGGCCGCAACGTTGGCGGGCATGGACTTGGGGTCGGCGTAGTTGAGCAGGCTTTTGAGCGCTTGGGGCACTTCAACGCTTTTGTCTCCTAAATATTCTTGTAAATGGCTGGCAATTTCAGGTTTGGAGGTGAGGGCAGGGAGGCAGTCGATCAGGCGGAACATCTGCACGCGCAGGCCGGGGTTGTCCATTGTCCAGCCGAGGAGTTTGCCATCCCATTTGAGCTGATCTCGCACTTTAGAGAAAATGGAGCGCTTGCCTTTGCTGTCTTCTAAAAGCTGACGGGCGATCGCCTGCGTTTGCGCTTCATATTTACCTTTAGCTGAAGCCTCATTTTCGGCTTGATTGTCGGGGCGAGAGGCGCTGATAACCATTCCAAAGTCTCCTACAGTGTTATAACGGTCGGTCTTTTAACTGCTAGCAAATATAAGAGTGCGATTAATTCAAAAATGGGTGGCCTTTTAATTCACAGGTTAATGTACAGATTCTGCAGAGGCTGCGCTGTTAAGATCCGGTATGCCATGAGCTGCAGTGCTCACTTTCCCATCGGTAATAGGAGAGTTTGGAAACGCCATGCCTTTGGGAGAAGCGATCGCATCAGTTGCATCGTCAGGCAGTGGGTTGCGCGCTTTAATCAGCTCGATCACGGAGCCTACACTTTCAGGCAAAATCACCACTAAACCACTCTCTGGCGCGTTGTCCAAAGCCCACTCAATTGCCTCCGTTTCATCCAAGCAAATTTTGTATAGCTCGCTGAACGTGGCTGCTGTTTTACCTATGTTGTTAACGATTCCTTGCGCAATTAAAGAAGATACCGCACCCGGCTCACGTCCACGCCTGTCTTTATCTTCTTTGATAACAACTTTGTCGAAAATTCGATTCGATAGACCCCCTAGTTCAATCAAATCTTCGTCTCGGCGATCGCCCGGTGCGCCAATCACGCCCAGCGACTCACCCGGCCAGTTTTTTACAAAGCTCCCTACAGCTTCATAGCCCGCTGGGTTATGGGCATAGTCCACTAACACATGAAAATCGCCCATATTGAACAGGTTCATCCGACCTGGAATTTGCCCAGACGTGGCCTTAAAGCTTTTCAGCGCCGCTCGAATATCTTCTATTTTCACACCCTGAACAAAGCCAACCAGACTAGCCGCTAGCGCATTGGCAATCATAAAGGGGGCCAGTCCGCTCATCGTGACCGGCACGTGCTCAGCCTTTTCAATTCTTAAGAGCCAGTCGCGCTGCAAAATGGAGAGGTAGCCTTCTTCGTAAACGGCGGCCACGCCACCTGCTTGGACGTGCGATCGCACCAGTTCATTCCCCGCATCCATCGAGAAATAAGCCACCTTAGCCTTCACTCGCTCTGCCATCGCCACAACTCTTTCATCGTCAGCGTTAAGCACCACATAGCCATTGACATCAACGGCCTCAGCTACAACGGCCTTCAGCTTAGCAAGCTGATCAATTGTATCAATATCGCCAATACCTAAGTGATCGGCAGCCACGTTAAGCACGACACCCACATCAGCGCGATCAAACGCAAGTCCCGAACGCAACAGTCCGCCCCGCGCGGTTTCCAACACGGCCATCTCCACTGTCGGATCTTGCAAAATCATTCGTGCACTTTGAGGGCCAGTGGTATCTCCTTTCTCAACTAAGTGCTCGCCCAGATAAATCCCATCTGTTGTTGTAAAACCTACAACGTCGTATATCTGACGGAAAATATGAGCCGTTAGTCGCGTGGTTGTGGTTTTGCCATTAGTGCCAGTGATGGCCACAATAGGTACGCGAGTGGGCTCACCGGGTGGCAGCAGCATGTCCATAATGGGCGCGCCGACGTTCCGAGGAACGCCCTCGCTAGGGGCCACGTGCATTCGCAGTCCGGGTGCGGCATTCACCTCTACAATCACGCTATTGGTCGCCTTCATGGGCTGAGAAATATCTGTTGTAACAATATCGATACCCGCGACATCTAAGCCAATCAGGCGAGAAGCCCGCTCAGCAATCCAAATGGTTTCGGGATGGATCTCATCGGTGCGATCAATTGCCGCGCCGCCCGTGCTAAGGTTTGCAGTTTCTCGCAAATAGCAAATAGTCCCGTCAGTGAGTACGGTGTCAATCGTGTAATTTTGCTGGCGCAGCAATCTATCTGTTGTTTTATCCAGCTTAATTTGAGTGAGCATATTGTCATGTCCCTCACCCCGGCGTGGGTCTTGATTCACTTTTTCAACTAAGGCTTCAATGCTGTCTTTACCGTTGCCAACAACATGGGCAGGCACGCGTTCGGCTACGGCGATCACTTTATGATCAACCACCAAAACGCGATGATCGCGCCCTCGATAAAAGTGTTCTACAATCACGCCATCCGAGACTTCTTTCGCCTTGTCGTAGGCAACTTCTGCATCTTGCCAATTCTCAATCTTTAGCGTAATTCCGCGTCCGTGGTTGCCATTAAGAGGCTTTACGACAATCGGATAGCCGCCTAAATAGTCCAGCGCATCTTCCATTTCACGCAACGAATACACCACGCTTCCTTTCGGCACCGGAATGCCCGCGCCCGCCAGCATCTGCTTAGTGCTCTCCTTATCACAGGCCAGCTCAACCCCCAGAATATTGCTGTAGGCCGTTAGAGAGGACTGCACGCGCTTTTGATACTTACCGTAGCCAAACTGAAGTAGGTTACGCACGTCTAGCTCAAGCCAAGGAATTTTACGCGCTTCGGCTTCGCGTACTAGCGCTTCGGTACTTGGGCCTAGGGCCGCGCCAATACGTAAGTCTTTTAGGTCTTCTAAGTCCTTTTCCAGCTCAGAGTGAGGATAGCCACCTGTTTCAACAATGCTTTCACAAATGCGTAAGGCGGCTCTGGCAGCGTAGCGTCCGGCCTGTTCATTCTCGTACTCAAATACCACCTGGTAAACCCCCGGCGTTGCGGTTTCACGGGTACGTCCAAATCCGACATCCATGCCCGCTAGCGTCTGCAATTCCAACGCAATGTGCTCCAAAATGTGGCCCATCATGGTGCCTTCTTGCAGCCGATGTAAAAAGCCGCCTCTGTGCCCTGGTGAGCAGAAATGCTCAATCAGGCTAGGCATAGCCATCAGTAGACCGTCGTAAAAACCTGGAATGGTATTAGAAGGTCTTTCGGCCAAATCTTCTAGATCCAGGCGAGCAACAATGAGCTTGGTATATCCGATACTCCAGTAATTGGGGCCACGAAGTGTTTGCGTCTTGAGAATTTCCATAAGATTCTGAAGGGCAGTAACCTAACTGCGTCAATGATCTGGATACAAAAGGAGGGCTGGTTTGTGAATAACTCGGTGCCCGCTCCAAAGCTGAAGGGTAGCTGAAAAGTTGAAGACTATGTGCAACGTCAGGCAAGTGAACGATTTTTGTAATTATATCGGTCGCCTTGGGTGAGTACATGTACCTTAAGGTTGTGCAAGCTAAGCGGCACGGCATCGCTGACTTTGGGATAGTTGGTGTAGTCCATATTGCCAGGATCAACGACGGTGATAACGCCTTTCCCAATTACCTCAAATAGACCGTCACCGATGATTGCCAAGCAGGTGTCCTCGTCAATGCCGATGCCGAGCTTGTCAGGGTTAGCGGCGACTGCACTGAGCAAGCGGGCCATGCGGTTACGGTTGTGAAAGTGTTGATCGACCAGTAATTCAGGGACGATGCCCAGGCCAGTGCCTAGATCTACGAGTGCTCGGTTCGGGGTTTCGCCGCTGCTGCCACCTGCAATCATTTTTTCACCCATCATGGCGGCTCCGGCGCTGGTGCCTGCGAGCACTATCTTGCCGTCGTTGAGCTTGCTTTTGAGGGCTTGAATTAAAGGGGTGTCACTGAGCAAATCGCATAGGCGCACCTGATCTCCACCCGTGACAAAAATGGCGCTACAGTCCTCTAAGGCTTCTAGCCAGCGGGATTCATCGCACTCTTTGCGATGGCGAATGTCCATAATTTGGACTTGGGTTGCGCCCATTTTTTTGAATATTTGATAGTAGCGATCGCCCACGATAGTAGGCTCACGCGATGCCGCAGGAATGATGCCAATAGTTGCGCTATCGCCACCTGCGCTTTCAAAAAAGGCTTTGAGGATAGTGCACTCATTGACCTTATCTTCTGCCCCGCCAATGATCATCACTGGGTACTGGGTAGAAATTGCCATAGACTGTTGAGCCAAACGAGATTTCAGTTCCAGCATAAAACTATCCCAGCGATTTATTAAATCCATGCACCTAAAGCAGCTCCCAAAATAATTTAGGTGCCATTCTCTTACAAAACAGCTTTAATCTAAGATTTTGTTCGGAATCGCTGTTGTTATTGAGCTTATCAACACGCCATGACATCGTTTTGTATAGAATTTGACCGTCTTTTAATTTCTCAGGAGATCGGCGCAGCGTTTTACAATTAGGCAGCCCCTTATAAATCCTTTATCTAACAGCAAAACGAATGAGCAAAGAAGACGTCAATCAGTCCATAAAAGCGCTCCATGCCGAAATTGATCGGCTAGATACACCGGATGGAGCCATGAGAGAAAAGCTGCTAGCTCTGATCAGCGACGTTGAGAAGCAGATGCAGGAGCCTGAAAGCGCTGAGCATAAGGAGGCTAACTTGCAGGCTCTGCCAGCGCTGATTGAGCAGTTTGAGATTGAGCATCCGAAGGTCACCACAACGCTAGGCAAGTTACTCAATACGCTCAGCGGTATGGGTATCTAGATTTGGTGCCTCGTTAAAGGTTGCTTTAGCCGTGACACTGCCTGAACGCTTTGCCGCTGCCGCACCAGCAGGGAGCGGCAGGCTTGGGCCGATGTGGCGGGAGCATGTCGCCAGTGGTGTATCGCCAGCGGCCTTCTACTTTGATGAATTGCGATCGCTCGTGCATTTGTGCGATTTCTCCTGCTGGCTGAACGCTCAATATTGAGCCGATAGCCTGATAGGCTGCTACAAATTCCACGGTGCCACGCTTATCTTTGGCCTTTCCTTTTTTCGCCTCCACAATCAATAAATTTAGCCAGCGCGTGGTTTTGAGCGTGTTGGCTAGGCTCTGGCGATCGCTAGAATTCCATTCATCCGCCTGATGTGTGGCGATCAAATAGTCGAGGTTGCCCGTACAAAAAGCGGTGTAGCGCGATCGCATCAAAGCCTCAGCCGTAGGCGCTGCACCCTGACCAGATAAATATTGCCCGCAGCACTTCGCCAGTGGTTTGTGACTACCACAGCAGCACGCCTTATGAGGCTGCTCGCTCACGACTTACCGCCATCTACGCTGATCAGCCCAGGCCCATGAGCCATTGTCATCAGCAGGCCACCAATCAGGCCCAAATTCTTCAAAAATCCGCCCAGATCGGTCATCGGTGGATGAAAAAATATGGACGCTGGAATCAAGAATAAAATCAGCAGCAGCGCTCCGACTTTGGTTTTGTATCCTATCAGTAGAGAAATTGCGCCCAGCAGTAAAAAGGCAATGGTGGCCACGGCGAGCACAGGCGGAGCGGGTAGCCCCTTTGTCGCAATTACCTGCTGAAATTGCTCAAAGCCGGTGAGATGGTTATAGCCAGCATTTAAGAAAATGAGCGCTAGGCAAACCCGAGCAGCCAGGGGTAAATAGGTCATAAGTGAAAATTGAACCTCAAAAGAGCTAATTTACCTTATCGGCTCTAATCAATGCTTTTATGAGGAGACGATAATTTCGCTGCTAAAATGAAGTCACTTGCCGCCTAGTACCTATGTCCCAGTCTATGCCTGTTGCTACTGATATAGAGACAACTGATATAGAAACAGATGCGGCCATTCCTGAGGTGCTGCCCGGCATTGAGCTGAGCCAGGAGCAGTGGCGATCGCTCCAGGCGCTAGAAGACTTCGTGAATAGTGACGAAAAAATCTATCTGCTCACAGGCTATGCCGGAACGGGCAAAACAACCTTACTGCAGGCGCTGATTGCTAGATTGCAGCAGCAGTATGACGGCAGACCGATAGCACTGACCGCGCTGAGCAACAAAGCGACTAAGGTACTACAGGCCATGGCCTATCGGTGGGGCTGTGAAGTAGACTGCATGACCTGCTGCAAGCTGCTAGGTCTAAGGCCCGTGATCGATAAGGAAACCGGCGGTCAGAAGTTTGAGCCGGATCGCGATCGCAAAAATCTCACCACTGAATACGAGCTGGTGGTGGTGGACGAATGCTCGATGATCAACCAGGAAATGTGGGAGCTGTTGGTCAATTCTGTGTCTCAGCTCACTGACGGCACGCAGCTCCTTTTCGTCGGCGACTCGGCCCAGCTTCCCCCGGTTGGCGAAGAAGAAGCCCCTTGCTTTGAGCGCATTTTTCACCGCAGCGATCTGACTGAAGTGATTCGTTACGGCGGCGCAATCGGGCTGCTCGCTGAAGACATTCGCACAAACTTAGAGCGCTCGGCCATGCCAAGGCCGAGTAATGACTACAACAAGACGCACACCGAAGGCATTTTTACCGCACCGCCAGCCCAGTGGGAAAAGCTAATGCTGCGGGCCTTTAAGAGCAAAGCCTACGAAAAAGACCCCGATCACGTGCGCGTGCTGGCCTACACCAATGCTAGAGTCAACTATCTCAACAACAAAATTCGCGCCGCTATCTATGGCGACAAGGCGGCTCGGTTTGTTTCAGGTGAGCGCCTAATTGCTAAAAACGTGTGTATGGGTAAAGACCGCATTCTGTTGCAAACTTCAGAGGAATGCATGGTGATGGAGGCCTACCAGGTGCGCTTTGAAGGCTGGCGGGTATGGGAGCTAGAAATTGTGACTGAAGACCATCAGGAACGAAAGCTGAGAGTGCTACATGAAGAAGAACAACAGCGCTTCAAAATGCTCCTTTCTGATTATTCAGAGAAAAAGCAGTGGATGTCTTTTTGGGATTATAAACAGCTTTTTCATGAGCTGAGCTACGCCTACAGCCTCACCGTGCACAAGAGCCAAGGCTCTACGTTTCAAGATGTGTTTGTAGACGTGCCGAACCTGATGCTGAACCGTAAGGTGACTGAGCGAAATCAGCTTTATTACGTCGCCTTTACGCGGGCAGCGAAGCGACTGTTTTTATGCCAGTAAGTCCTAAAAACTTTCACATCGGACTGCATAGTTCAATCAGCGTGCCTTCTGCTGCTCGTACGTAGGCCACCGTTTGCCCCCAGGGCTTTTCCTTGGGTGGCGACACTGGCAAAGCACCTTCAATCAGCGCCTTTTCGTAGTCGGCCATTACATCCTCACTCACCAGCGCCAGCTCAAAGCCGAACGGCTCCTTTTCCAGCGCAGATTTTTGATACAGCCCTTGTAAGTTTGTTGTTCCTAAGCTGTGCGAAGCAAACGCCAAAACAGTTTCTCCTGTCTTCATCTCGCCATAGTCAACCTTGCCCTCCTGTTCGTACACCATCTTTGTTTCAAAGCCAAAAGCTCTGGTGTAAAAGTCCATGGTCTCTTTTACATCTGCGACGTAGATAATGACATAGCCTAATTTCATGGGTATTTTCCTCGCGGCATTTCCTCTTTAAAGATACTAATATCACCCGACTTTGCTCGACCCTGCACCATACTGATCCGCTGACAGCACAGGCCGATGATAAATAGAAGGTCTGAGTTGCTGGTCGGCTCGCTTGAGCGCTTCTAGTCGGCTAGAGAGCAGGTTTTCAGGCGGTAGCAGCTCCAGAATTCCCATCGTAGTTAGTCGCTGTTGCGCGTGGCCTTTGATGCCCACTATTAAAACTAGCCGCTGTTGCGATTGCGCATCACGCATCATGTTTTCAATTGCTAGTGAAGCCGTAATCCCTAAGCGGGGCACCTCTGCCAAATCCAAAATCAGCACCTCAAACTCATGCACAATTGACAGCCGCTGCGAAATCGTTTTGGCCGCGCCAAAGCTCATGGGCCCGCTGAGCCGAAATAGCAGCACCCGGCCTTCTATCGCCGTGAGCAGCGATCGCTCCTCCTCGCTCAAAATCTCATCGTCGGGGCTGACAATGGTGTGAATGTGCTGCTTTTGCTCATCGGTCATGGTTTTCACGCTCAGCAGGTTCGACACAAAAATCCCAGCCGCGACCGCCGTAATTAAATCGACAAACACCGTCAAAAACAGCACGCCATACATCACCCAAACAGCCTTCCATGACACCCGGTGCGCCCGCTTCAAAAAGCTCCAGTCAATAATATCGATACCGACCTTGATCAAAATGCCAGCGAGCACCGCTAAGGGGATTTGCCCTGTAATAGGCCCCGCCCACAACATTACCGCCAGCAGCAGCAGCGCGTGAAAAATGCCAGACAGCGGCGTTTTTCCGCCCGACTTCACGTTGATAACCGTGCGCATTGTTGCGCCTGCTCCTGGTAACCCACCGATTAATCCCGACACCATATTGCCAATCCCCTGGCCAATCAGCTCCCGGTTAGAGTCGTGCTGAGTGCGCGTAATGTTGTCGGCGACCAAAGACGTTAGCAGCGAGTCGATGGCTCCTAACGTGGCGAGCACCAGGCCATAAACCAGCATGTCTTGGAGCGCCCCAGGATTAAACTGAGGGAGATAAAGCGCTGGTAAGCCTCGCGGAATTTCACCAATTCGAGGCACCGCATCGTTGGCGAGCAGTAAAGACACCAGCGTCCCAACGACGAGCGCCACTAGAGGTGCTGGCAAAATCCGATTGAGCCGGCGAGGCATCCCAAACACAATAATTAGCGTGAGCACGCCCAGGCCGACGGCAGATACATTGGCCTGGGCGATCGCGCTAGGTAGCTGAGAAATTGACTCGGTAACGCTGGCAGATCCCTCAACGCCGCAAAAGGGCGCAAGCTGCAGCACAAAAATAATTACCCCAATGCCCGACATAAAGCCAGAAATCACGGTGTAGGGCATCAGCGTGATGTATTCACCCAAACGCAGTAGCCCGAAGATAATTTGAAAAAGCCCGCCCAGCATGACAACTGTAAAAGACAGGGCAAGACCACCTTCTGGATACTTGGCAATCAGGGCCGTAAATACCGTGGCGATTACGACTGTCATCGGGCCAGTAGGCCCAGAGATTTGAGACGAGGTGCCGCCGAATAGCGCCGCAAAAAAACCGGTCGCGATCGCGCCATACAACCCCGCTACTGCCCCGGCTCCTGAAGACACACCAAAAGCCAGTGCCAGCGGCAGCGCTACAATCGCCGCCGTGAGGCCCCCAAAAAAATCACCTTTGAGATTGTGCAGACTTAACCGATTGATTTTAATTGCACGAGCCATAGTCAGGTCACCCATCACAGACCTCCAGAATGGTAGACGCAAAGAGCGAGTGTCTATAGCAACATTCGTCACCACTCGCTATTCTTAAGTGTTTTTTGAGAATGCTTAAGACTTTATAAGCAGCACTATAAGCAACACTTTTTCACCGCTTCAATCACCTGATCTATCTGGTCTTTGCTCACCATCAAGTTTGTTACCGCTCTAATTCGGTGAGGGCCAGTGGCTAAAACGGCGACGCCGGCTTGAGCCAGATTTTTAGCGACTTCATCGGCGGTGATGTTGGGTACATCGAAGTTGACAATGTTCGTTTGCACAGCAGCGTCAGGACTAATGGCGATCTCGTCAACCCCCTGCAATCCTTTCGCTAACCGCTGGGCATTTTCATGGTCTTCGCTGAGGCGATCGCGATGGTGCTGCAACGCATATAGCGCCCCCGCTGCGATCATGCCAGCCTGACGCATGCCCCCGCCAAACATCTTCCGAAACCGGCGAGCGCGGGCCATTTGCGCGTACGTGCCCACCAGCGCCGATCCCACTGGCGCACCCAATCCCTTAGAAAAACAAACGCTCACCGTATCAAAAGGCGCTGCGTACGTCGCTTCATCTATCCCAGTAGCCATGCAGGCATTCCAAAACCGGGCTCCATCCATATGCAGGCTGAGATCTTGCTGCTGGCATACCTCGGCGATTTCTTGAATGGCCTCTAACGGAAAAATTCTGCCGCCGCTGCGATTGTGTGTATTTTCCACGCAGACCATCCGCGCGCTCGGAAAGTGTGGATCTGAAGGCCTTATAGACTGCTTGAGCTGCTCGGCTGAAAAAACGCCATGGTCGCCCGGTAGGAGCCGACAGCTTACGCCTGAAAGCGCCGCCGGGCCACCGCCTTCGTAGTAATAAATATGGGCCTCTGACTCCAAAAAAATCTCATCACCGGGCTGTGTATGAAGCCGCAGTGCCACCTGATTTGTCATTGTTCCAGAGGGCATATACACCGCCGCTTCTTTCCCTAACAGGTCGGCTACAAACGCTTCTAGCTCGTTCACGCTGGGGTCATCGCCCATTACGTCATCGCCGACTGGAGCCTGTGCCATCGCCATTCGCATATCGTACGTGGGCTGCGTAACGGTATCACTTCGCAAATCGATCATGGCCTGAATCGGGCCGTCTTTTACAGCCCCCGTAAAGAAAGTGACAGTGTAACGACTTTTAGCAGGTACGGATATATCAACGTAATTTTTTATACTCAAACTCTGAAAATGGGCATTCTGGGGCTGTGCTTTCTCTCAATACTCAGTGCAGCCGGTAGCTATTATGAGCCCATCACTCCGTAAAACGCCCAATGCTCAGCGTCTATTGTTTAGAATGCCTGATCTGGTAAGAGGGACGTTTTCACCGAGTCAAATTCAGGCGATTGAAGATGCCCTAGCACCACGTACTCATGCTGTGGACGTGCGCTGGCTGCTGCCGCCACTACTTGGAAAAGGGGCCTATCTCGTGCTGTCTGCTGGCCCCAATCGGCGATCGCCCCAGCGTGAAAGCCAGCTACAGTCTCAAGATCCTCGTAACCTACCGGGTGTACTCGCAGATGTGATTGGCATGAGTCAGTCGCTTCAGGGAAGTCCGAACGCTTACCGGATGCTGCAGCGAATGCCAAGATCTGTAAGCACTACCTTTTCAGCCATGCAGATTAAAGCGATGGAGCACGCACTGATTCCGCGCGGGCATGTGGTTGACCTGCGGCTGTCGCTGCCTTTTTTAGGGCGTGGGGCTTACTTTGTGCTGTCGGCGGGGCCAAATAAGCGATCGCACTACCGCAACCTGCAAAACGGCAATCCTTTTGTGATGCCCGCTGTGTTCACCAGTGTTGTCATTGGTGCGGCCTCCATTGTTGGCCTGGTTGCGCTCAAGAGTAGTGCTCTTTTACAGCAACCCGATCCGGTTTTTTCTCAGGGTGAAGCGTTTTATCCAACGGTTGTCCCTTTTAAGAAAAACCGCCAGGAGTGTGAAGAGAGCGGCAGAAAATGGATAGATCAGCAGTGTATTGACAGCGTTCATGACCCTGTTTTTTAGTCGTACAGATACGTGCACACTCTGTCTACCTATCCGGGAAAATTAGAGTTGTCAGCCTAGTGCCCAACACCATGAACACTCCCGTGTATCCACAAATTCAGAGAACGCTGGCCGCCATTGTGGTGACGGATGCGGTGGGTTTTAGCAAGCACATGTCGCGGGATGAAGACAGGTCGCTAACGATTATTAACCGAGACCTCGCTCTGATTTCAGAGCTGTGTGAGTTTTTTGAGGGCAAAATTCTGAAGACGGTGGGCGATGGGGTGCTGATGTACTTTGTGAGTGCGGTTCAAGCGGCGGCCTGCGCGGTCGAAATTCAAAAAACATTTGCTGGTTTTGTTAAAAGTGGTACGGAAGGCGATCACTTTACGCATCGGGTGGGGGTGCATTTGGGTGACATCTTTTTTAATCAGCAGGACATGATGGGCACGGGCGTAAATGTGGCCGCGCGGCTAGAGGCAGAGGCCAAGCCCGGTGGGATCTGTATGTCTCAGGTGGTTTATGACGTGGTGAAGTCTCGGCTGGAGCTAGATGCGAGCTATATCGGTGAGCTGGATCTGAAGAATATTGAAGAGGCGATCGCGGCCTACCATGTGTGGCCTTTGGGAATGCGTCCTCAAGAGGCTACAGCAGAAACCACAGAAGCGATCGCGCCGCTGACGATTACACCGATTAATGCAGCCACCAAAGCGCTGCTAGAGCATCCCAACAGTCGCCGCATTAAAAAGCTACTCTACGGTACGCATCAGTCTGTTTGGGAGAACGATCCGGGCGTGCTAGACGGCTTTTCTTTAAAGGTGCTCTTAGAGTCGCTGACCGATCGCAACGCCTCTATTAGTGAGTGCCGCAACAGCCTGTATCAAATTGTTGGCACGCTGAACCGAAGAGAAGAGTACACCCAGGTAGCTGACATCATTCTTGAACAGCTTGAAACCTTTTATATGGGGCCGAGCGGTACACATGCCGGCGTGCCGTTACTAGCGCATCCGACTGACGTTTTGTACCGAGATATTTCTGATCAGCTTGACCAAACCTTTGACCCGGTTCGCATGAAAAAAATGCTGTACTGCCTGTGCTACGACAGTTGGGAAAATGATAGCGATCGCGTCACTTCGCTCAAAACCATCTCTCTGATTATGTTGCTACATCAGCAGATAGACACGCTCCTGGGCCTGCAAAACCGGCTGCGAGCTATTTTACTGCGGCTTAACCGCAAGGCGAAATACGCACCGGTTGCCAATCTTATCTTTGGAGAATGCCAAATTCTTTACCCTGGTAACAATGGCAAAATAGCCTTACCCGGCACAATGACTAGCGACTTAGATAGCGAAGATTCGGGCGGCGAAAACACCCAAATCAATGCGCACGCTGCGGCCTCTACGAAAATCCCTGCTACAACCTCGCAGAACTGGACGGCGGCACCCAGTCCACCCACTAATAAACTTGCTGTCAGTAAGCCAGCCATCCATAAGCCAGCCAGCCATATTCAAACGGCCAATATTTGCAGGGCGGCCCCAACGTTTCGGCATTCTCAAAGCCGCTCTACAGCCTTTGGACAGTAACAACCTTTGCCTTTTGCCGTCCAAAAATCAGATATGATCGCCTCTTAACAACGGAGGTTGGCTGATGGGCATCCCGACAGTCTTTATTGATGGCGAAGCAGGCACGACTGGGCTACAGATTTACCAGCGTCTGGCCGAGCGCAAGGATTTAGACATTATTAGCATCGATCCAGATAAGCGCAAAGATGCTAAAGAACGTGCCAAGTTGCTTGATGCTGCTGATGTTTCGATTTTGTGTTTGCCTGACGATGCGGCTCGCGAAGCGGTGAGCTGGGTAACCAACCCAAAGTCTAGAATTTTAGATGCGAGTACTGCGTACCGGACGGCGGATGACTGGGCCTATGGATTTCCTGAGCTGAAAGCAGGGCAGCGCGATCGCATTGCTAGGGCTACTCGTGTCAGCAATCCAGGCTGCTATCCCACCGGCTTTTTGGCAGCGGCAGCGCCTTTGGTACAGGCAAAATTACTGCCCGCTGACTTTCCCTTCACCGTCAATGCGATTTCCGGCTACTCAGGTGGCGGCAAAAAAATGATTGCCCAGTACGAAGACTTTCGGGAAAACAGTCCAACTGCCGAATCGACCGCACCTTACAGCCCATATGGCCTTAAGTTTGGCCATAAGCATGTCAAAGAAATGCAGACCTATGCGGGCATCAGCCATGCGCCGCTATTTGTTCCATCTGTGGGTGACTTTGAGCAGGGAATGGTGGTACAGGTGCCGCTACCGCTGTGGAACCTGCACTCACCGCCGAGCGGACAGCAGCTATACGACGCGCTGAAGTCGCACTATGAAACTGAGCCGTTTGTGCAGGTGATGCCCTATCAAGACAGTAGCCAGCTCCGCGACGGCAACTTCTTGGAGGCTAAAAACGCAAACAATACCAACGAAGTTCAGCTATTTGTATTTGCCAACGACGAGACGCAAGAAGCTCTGTTGGTGGCTCGCCTGGATAATTTGGGCAAAGGGGCCTCGGGCGCGGCTGTGCAGAACTTGAACATTATGCTAGGACTGCCTGAGGCGTCAGGATTATTAACTGCTTGAGAACGCTGCGATCGCTAGTGCCTGTACTGTTTTGTGGTTCATGATAAACTCGTCTTTCATGATTACGCATAGGTTGAACTGCGATGGTACAGGTCAAAATTACGGGCTGCGCAGAGCACCTAAACCCGATTAAAACCAAGCTTTCTGATATTGTTCATAGCTGTTTGCAAGAGACTATTGGGACTCCTGAAAATAAGCGATTTCAACGATTTTTTCCTATGTCAACAGAAGACTTTTACTACCCGGCAGACAGAACGGTACAGTACACCATCATTGAAATTGTGATGTTTGAAGGCCGATCTATTCTGGCTAAAAAAAAGCTAATAAAACTGTTGTTTGAGCGAGTTGGCCAGCAATTAGAGATTGAGGCCGCAGATATTGAAATTGCTATATTTGAATTGCCGAAACACAACTGGGGTATTCGTGGCGTGCCTGGAGATGAGCTAGTTTTAAACTACGTTGTAGAGGCTTAGTATAGGGCTTCTAATCTCTGGAAACTTTATCTAGAACAAAGCCGCCTTGTACTCCAATATCGGGATTGCGGAGCTTAACTTGTGTCGGGAGACTTGCAACACAGGGAAGCCGAGCCCACCAGCACTGCCTTGCTTTGTCCTGAGTAACGGTATAGGTAATGTCGTTTGTCTGCTGCTGTCGTAGCGTTACAGTTGGCAGTGGTGAGGCTAATATGAGCTGCTCAGCCATCGAACCGTATAGCTGCACGATCAGTACCGTCGCGATAGAAAGTACGACGATCGCTAGCAGTCTGTTTATCTTTTGAGAAGGCTTTTTGAATGGTTTTGTAGCGCGTGAGACTGCTTGTAAATACTTGTTGTTGAGATGTTCAAGGGCTGTATCGCAAAATCTGGATGCTGATAGTATCGGTAGCACAAACGTATAGCCCATTCCGAAACGAAACAGCGGTGCTTTTAGCATGGTAAAGGTAATGCCGACGGCGGAAAGCAGTATCAACCATATAAATGCGTAGTTTTTGCGAGATTGGTGAGAAGACAGTACGTGAATTGCTGAGAGCGTAGAAAGCACAATGAGGCCGCCCATGAGCTTGCTAGTTTGGGTGCTGCCTAGCCACTTTTGGGTGAGCCAGATAAACTGATTGGCCTCTGCGGGCGGCTCGCCAAACCAGCGAATCCAGCCATGGGTATCGGCGGCTAAGTCTTGAACATCGGCGATCGCCCGCGTCCAGGGAAAGTCAAAGTGCAAAAAGGTAGAAGGATAGAGCGGATAGCCTGAAATAATGGTTTGAGTGATTAAGAACGGCAGCACCAGTATCAGGGTGAGCAGTATGCCTTTTGTCCAGTGCGCTAGGGTCAAAAGCCTGAAGAGATAGAAGCCGAGGGCGATCGCGAGCAAAGGCAGTGCCGTTAGCTTAATTGAAACCGCTGCTGCCGCCAAAATGACTGGAATGAAGTCGATATTGAGCGCAGTTTGTTTGGGTAAATGTGCTGTAGAGAGACTGTGCTGTTGTCTAGCGTCGTTGACTACAAGCATTGACCAGGGCATGGCGATGGAAAACAAGGCGATCGCAGCATCAGGAGAGGCCGAAACCGTGATTTTAGAAAGGAATGGCGTCTGTGTGAGAAACCCACAGACGACTAGAGAGAATGTGAGTAAAAACCAGTGGTTAAGCTGGCTAGGCTTAGGATCAGCAGATTTGGACAAGATCCATTTGAGCGCGATCGCCATCTGTAAAGCAGCTAGCAATAATACAAACCCGTTCATCACCGTGCCCGCTCGGCCTTCTATGCTAGCCGGATTAAAGGGCGCAGCTAGTGCAAACCATGCGGAGACAAAACCAAACTGTCGGTTGAGTAGCACAAGTCCCGGCGTTACCCCGTATTGAGAAAACCATTGGATTAGGCCGTAGTGATATGCACCGGTGTCTATCCAGTCAATCGTTTTGCTCATAAAAGCAGCGATCGCGCCACCACACAATCCATATCCAATTAAACGCCACCCAGAGAAGCTTTGGCCCCACCAGTTTGCGAGTTCCCTAAGCGCCGATTGAGACATCAGTGCTGGAGCCATAGCCAATAGCGCCAGTCCGATGCCTGTTAAAGGAGAGAGCGGCCCAAACAACGCAGCGGTGAGCGTCAGTATGGCTAGCGTGCTAAGACCGAGCCAAGCCGACAAAATAAAACGTTCTGCGGGCTGTCGGATTAGCTGGCCGGTGTCTAATCTGTGTAACCAGCCGCAGCCCGTTACCAGGCATACGCCTAAAAGGCCCGTCCAAACGACCATAAAGTAGAGCATTACTGTGAGCTAGCGAAACGTCTGCGTTGTTAGGTGTGCAATCAGCTTAGAATGCGAACCCGTGCTTTAAGTTGATGACGACAAACAAGCAAATTATGATTCCTAACGGCTTGTTTTACTATAGCGATGCAGCCTAGCAAGCTGATTGGCCAAAGAGGCATAGATGTAAAATAACACAGCGATCGCACGCAGGTTTCCGGTAATAACAGCACTTTTGCCCATGCAGCATTAGCACCTCATGATTGTCATACACCTGCTGCGCTGACCAGTCTTGCGGTAGCTGCGCTTCTAATATTTTGTGAGCAGGGCCAACAGAAACTTTTGCAGAAATAAGGCCCGTGCGCACTGCGACTCGATGGTGGTGGCTATCGACCGGTAGAGCCCTTTTTCGCAGCTTGCTGAAAGAGAGCACGGCAGCGCTCGTTTTGGGGCCAACGCCGGGTAGCGTTTCCAGCCACTTTCTGGCCTCTTTTACCGGCATGTTCTCCAAAAAATTAACGCATAGCTTGTCTTGTTCTTGAGTAATTTGCTTTAAAATTTGTTGAATGCGAGGGGCCTTTTGCTCGGGCCAAGTACAGGGTGCGATCGCTGCTTGAACTGCCTCGGTATCTGCATCTCTGACCGCTTCCCAAGTCGGAAACGTCGCCCGAAGCTGTTTAAATGCTTGGCCTGAGTCTTTATTCTTAGTTCGATGAGAGAGCGAGGAAGAGATCAGTTCGCTCAGCGGATCGAGGTTATGAAAATATCCAATAGGACAGCCATATTCTATACACAGCAGATCCTGAATCGCCAGAACCTTTTGCTGAGGATCGGTCATATCCGGGGCGCTAGTGTCGGTCGCTGCGAGCAGGTCAAGTTGCAAAAGACGGGCCTAAATGTAGAGGTGCAAATACCTGTAATGCTAACGAGAAGATGCCTGTATATCGTCTATCTTTAGGTAGCTGCAAGCTTTAAGAAGTCGCGATACTGTGACCTGAAGCTAACTACTGAGCTAGGCCCATGAGCAAAATGTCTGTTCTGACACTGACGCACAATCGCACTCACCACCTTCGTAATTTGCTTAAGGGGTTAGTTCGCTCTAGCCTGATGCCTGATGAGTGCATTGTTGTCCACATGAACGAGACTGCTGAGCCACTGAGTGATTTGGCTGAGCGGCTGCCTTTTCCTTGTTATCACCATAGCTACCGCAGCGAGGTTTCAAATTTGCCGCTAGCGCAGGCTCGAAATTTTGCGGCTCAGCAGGCATCGGGCGATGTGTTGCTATTTTTAGATGTGGACTGCGTGCCTTGTGAGGTAATGATAGAAGCTTATGAACAGGCTGCTGAAGCGGCTCCAAATGCGATCTTGATGGGCAGCGTTCGATATTTGCAGCAGACGCTAGGCGATCGCTGGACAGAGCCAAGCTTGCTGTCGCAAAGTAAGCCGCATCCCCAAAGAAATATTTCACGGGTAGCCTCGCTGATTGCAGAACCGGACTACAGCTTGTTTTGGTCGCTTTCCTTTTGCCTGCACCAAAATACTTTTGAACAGCTTGGCCGATTTAGCGAGTGCTACCCTAGCTATGGTGCAGAGGATACGGATTTTGCCTGGAAAGCCAGGTCGCGAGCCATTCCATTGCTTTGGGTGCCAGATGCGCTCTCTTTTCACCAATATCACCAGAGCGAAACGCCACCTTGGAACAACTTTCATAGCATTGTTTATAATGCCAAAGTTTTTCGCAGGCGCTGGGGGCACTGGCCGATGGAGAACTGGCTGAGCGTGTTTGCTGAGGAAGGGTATTTGGACTGGGAGGTGAGCGGCGATCGCCTTGAAATTATTCGAGTGCCCGCTTCTAGATCCTAATGTCATAGACATTTGTGGGCGATCGCGGCAATATGCTCAGCCGCTTTACGTGGGGCATCTGTCTGCTGAAACCGTTTCCATTGAGAGCGGTCTTGTTCGTGCGATCGCTGCCAAAGCCCGTCCCATTCACCCGGCTCAGGCCACCGCCGTGAAATCACTCCCAAGCCTAAATTTTGCAGCACTTCCACCTTACAAATCTGTTCCTCAAAAGGCCGCTTAGCCGGAATGAAAACAGCGGGCGCACCTGCTGCTGCAATCTCCATTACTGAATTATGACCCGCATTCGCAATCACTAAATCGGCATGGTATAGATAGGGCCACACATCTTCAACCACGCCATCGCAAGAGACGCCTTCAACTGCAACGTTTTTGCCCAGCAAATGCCACTGCCACTGCGGCATCGTAGCAGCAGCGGCAGATAGCTTTTGAGGTGTAATGGCCGTGCCACCGAAGCCCGTCATCACGAGAATATTAGGCTTGTCTGAAGCATAGCTAGCAGGCCACTCAGCGGCTGGCGTTGGCGAAGCCGCTTGGGACGAAAATCGCTCTGAAAACCGACAAAATCCGCCGCTATAAAAAGTCTTTTCTCGAATCCATTTAAGACAGTCTGCCTGCTCCATTTCTGATGAAAATGGCGCCCACAAAGAACATGCCCACTCGTAGGCAAGCTGATGTCCTTTGTCCCACCTTCTTCCGTGCTGCCGAGCATATATCACCGGAATGCCGCACATTCGCCCTAGAATGGAAGCCTCAAGCCCTACGTCCGACACCAGAAGATCTGGTTGCCATTGGCTCAAAAAAGACACCATTGCCATTGTAAAGGCGGCATTTCCACCTTGATTGACTAGAAAGTCGTGGTAGTCGTGAGCCGTTTGTTGTTGAAGAAATGGATTGGTGGGGGGCGGGCCGTAGCTAGGAACGCTGATGCATTTTACAGGGCGATTGAGGTTAGTGATTTTGGGAGGGCCGTCCATGCCAACGACGGCTAGCTCACAGGCTTGGGGAAGATGAGGGGCGATCGCTTCAAATCGCCGACAGTGCCCTGCGCCCTGAAGATTTAGATAAAACGCGATTTTCATAGCCGAGTTAAGTGGCAATGCCCATCACTTCTAAAGAGTCCTGCAAAATAGTGCTGGTTCGCTCTGATGACTGGCCGCGCGTTTTGCTGGTGAGGTGCTGGTGAGGCGAATTCTTTAGCTGCTGCCTTCTAACTAACTGCCGGTACATTTGTTCATAGCCACTGATCATGGTGTCAATATGACAAAAAGACTCGGCTCGGTGGCGACAGTCTTGACGAGAGAGTTGGGCTGCTGTTGCGATCGCCTCTGCTAAAGCCTCTACCGTCTCCTCTTGTACGGCAACACCCGAGCGCCCATCTAAAATCTCTGTAGAGGCCCCGCTGTCAAACGTTGCCACTGGTGTACCTGAAGCCAGCGCTTCGGCATAGACCAGCCCATAAGGCTCTGCCCAAAGCGGCGTGTTTACAAAAACACTCGCCTGAGCCAGCGCCTGCTTAATTTCAAGATGCGAGAGATGGCCTAAATATGTAACGCGATCGCTCTGCATTAAAGGTACAACAGTCTCTTCAAAATAATTTGTGTTGCCGATTGGCCCTGCAAATTGAATCGAATAACCTGCTTTCAGCGCCGCTTGAATGGCCAGGTGAGGTGCTTTTTCTGGCACAATACGGCCATACCACAGCGCCCGATTGGGCAGCACCTGCGAAATAAATGGCCAGCTATCAACATCAATTCCGTTATGTACAACATTTGCTGAGATAAATGGAGCCCATTGGGCGGCAAGGCTCTGTGAAACGGCTGCTGCCATCAGCCTCCCTAAATTGTTTCGGGCGGCTGCGTACTTCACGGCAGCCGCTAGCTCCTTGTATGGCGGCGTATGCAGCACTGTCAGCATGGGTACCGGCAGATCGGCAGCACTCAGCAATAGAAAAGGATGTAGCGCGTTGTTGTGGATAATGTCAAAGTCTTCCTGACATATTTGATGAATTACGCTGGCATAGGCTGTCATATTACAGGCCTGACGGCCTAGAATAGTCTGTGCTTTAGGATGGGTTGCAAAGGCACTGTTGATACAAGGTGAGAGTCCTAAAGTAGGGTCGGAGTCTCCACTAGCAAACAGCGTGACGTCGTGACCTCTTTCAATAAGCTTTTTTGCAAGCCACCACGTATGAGATTCCATCCCACCCGCAAACGGCTCTGCAATTGGATGGTGAAGCAGTCCAACAATCGCGATTTTCATGGATTATCTTGATATTCCTACATCCGTTTGGCAACAGCTCCTGTCAGAGCGCACCTGTTTTCCCTGCTATTTTTTTGTTAAAGAGACTTTTTACTGAGGCATACTTGCCTGAGGAATTTGTTATGTGGAAAAAAATATAAAATAAAGATCAGAAACTACTATCTATCTAAAGGAAAGGATCAGTACGTTTTTAGTACACCGCCGGTAGGAATGACGCAGATTTAATGAATCAATCTGGCGGAGTCTGATTGGGCTGGGCCTACTCGTAAATCTCCTCACGGCTATCAATGGCACAATTACTCCCTATACTACCGAGATGGCAACTGGCGATATGGACTTCAGTGACACGGTGATGAAAGTCTCTTGTGCATAAGCTGTATGTACACTCACGAATCAGTGTGGATCCAGTCGATCTCTAGCCTGAACTCACCGCTTGTTTTATCGGCAATTAAAAAACCAACCTGCCCGATTGCAGTCGGATTGAGCGTGGGTGCATCTGCAACAATACGCCCGCGAAAAACGGGTTCAAAGGCTGCGAACGGAAACTGAAGTGTTTGCCATGTTCCCACTGTTGTTTCAAATTCGGCGCGGTAAGTAATATTGTCAGCATCCGTCGTGTGTACTCTGAGCTGATAGCGTCTGCCATCGCCTTTTACTCGCAAGCTTAGACCAGACGCTGCTGAAAAATCATAGTCTCCTGAAGCTCTGCGGGCTGAGCTAAAGCCGCCGTTGTTTTCTAATGAAAGGCTGCCTTTGAAAATACCGGTTCCTTGCTCGGTTACGGCGAACGCTCCCTGTGAGATGCCGCCCATGACGTTATCATCTACACTGCGCCAGCGATCGCGCTCATCTGCCACATTCATAAAGTCAGTGACCGTTTGCGATCGCGCCTCACCTTGCTCTTGTTTAGTTGGGTTCATATCCATTGGATTAATGTCAGCTTCAGCGATTGCTCTTGGGAGTGTCTTCAGTGCAAAATTGAACCATCCTAGCAGCGCAAACAGCGTAATGACCGCCAGAATCTTGAATGCTAGTTTCATATTCTTTGCTTCTCCTTTTAACCATTGAGCGCCGAAACATCCAAATCACTCGCGCCCTCAAAAAACTTAGATAGCCGCTGCTTTATTGCCTCCACGCCCCCTACAACATTAGACTCAACGTTTAAAGGCAGCACCGGATCGTGTAGTGATAGCCGCAGCAAAAACCAGCCGTTTTCATCCGACTGACCACACGCTACGCGAATTCCTTCATAGTTGTTAGGCACTATTTGCCAGTCCTGCTGCGCCGCAACAAAGTTTTCCAAAGCCCCAATTACTTTGTTGCCGTGAGTCTGAAAATCTTCAGCTAAAATCTTCAGTCGATACTCCTCACTTTCTGCGGGCTCTTTGAGCTGCGCAATCAAATCTGTGAGCACTTTGCCTGACTGCTTCGCTCTCGCTAGCTCTACCAGCAGCTTACTTACCAGGTAAGCCCCATCGTCCAAAAAGTAATTCTCCTTCATCGCGCCATGACCAGAGGTTTCAATTGCCAGCCACGATTCTTTACCGGCCTCATTCAGTCGCACGGACTCATTAATCACATTCTTATATCCTCGCTTAAAGCGGTGGTGCACGCCACCCAAGCGGGTAATAAAGTCAGCTAGGCCATCAGAGGTAATGGAATCAGTCACAACGGTAGAGCCGGGATGTTCCTTGAGCACCACCGCCGAAATTAGCGCGATCAGCTTGTTTCGATTCAGCTCGTTTCCCTGCGGATCGACGGCTGCCGAGCGGTCTACGTCTGTATCAAAAATAATCCCAAAGTCTGCCTTGTTCGCAAGTACGGCCTGACAGATTGCCGCCATCGCTTCATCATTCTCTGGATTAGGAACGTGATTGGGAAACGCACCATCTGGCTCCAAAAACTGACTGCCGCTGGTATTGGCCCCCAAAGGCTCCAGTACCTTGCTAGCATAAAAGCCACCTGCACCATTGCCTGCATCTACAACAATATGCAGCCCTTGCAAAGGCTGTTCGTAGTGTTCAGGATGGTTTACGGCCACCCGCACCATTTTCACCAACCCCTCTGAATAAACAGAAATAAAGTCTTTCTCTATTATCTCTCCTTTGGTGGCCGCTATTAGAAAGTTGTTTTTACTCGCTAGTGACAGAATGGCGGTGATATCGGGTTTGTTGAGGCCACCTTTTGCGGTGAAAAACTTGAGGCCGTTGCGGTTAAAAGGGAGATGGCTGGCGGTGAGCATAATGCCGCCATCGCAGCGGTAGCCGTCGGTGACGGTGCTCATAAACATCGCTGGAGTCGAGGCGATCGCGCAGTCATACACCGTCGTGCCCATATCCATCATCCCGTCAGCTAGCCCTGCCATCAGCGCAGGCCCCGAAATCCGACTATCACGCCCAACGGCCACCACCAGCTCACTCGCCCCTTTCCCCAGTAAGTCAGCCAGCCAGCTCACAAACCCTTGTCCCAGCTTATAAGCAATCTCTGGCGTTAGGTTTACCGCCTCATCCGGCACGCCCGCTAGCGCCACCCCTCGAATATCCGAGCCATTTTGCAGCCGCTGCCATCCGCTCGGCAATTCACCTGATAGGCTTACAGTCATCTTTTTTCCTCACTATAAAATGTCAATGGCTTATTGTCGCTTAAAATATCTGTAGCGATTAACTGATTGATTTTGCTTGTACGGAACGTTCGATAGGAACTGTTTCAATCAGTGGGCAGATGTCTCCTGGCTTGGGACGCGGTTGAGTGGAAGCCCAGCTATCTTGATACTGCATTAAGTGGTGTTTGAAGGAAAGCATCTCTTGAATTTGAGACTCAAGCTGCTCAATTTTCTCCTGTAAAAGTGATTGCACTAAGTCGCACGGCACGTTTCCTTTCTGGTGAACGGTGAGTATTTGGTGAATGTCTTCAAGTGAAAAGCCTAGTGACTGCGCTTTTTTAATAAAATTGACCTGCTGAACGGCTGAAGGTGGATAGTAGCGGTAGCCGTTTTTTCCTCGCATAGCGGTGAGCAAACCTAGCTCTTCGTAATAACGTAGCGCGCCCACGGCAACGCCCGTCTGCTTAGAGACTTGGCCAATCCTTAACCTTTTGGTGCTGTTTTTGCTGCTGGTATCCACTGCATTGCCCTCCCTTAACAACTTTATTGTTTAGCGAGCGGTGTTAGAAACTTCTAACGCCCACCGGCTGGCAATCGGCATTCTCCAGCCAATGCCAAAAGCCCGATCGGTTACCTTTAGCACCGGTGCCGACTGCCTGCGTTTGAACTCTGCTCGCGTCACTAATCGAATGACTTTTTCTACTACTCCTGCCAAATGGCCCGCTGCAACAATCTCATCTGCCGACTGTTGTTTTTGCATCAGCCGCTCCAAAATGTCGTCTAAAATGTCGTAGTCAGGCAGCGAGTCCTGATCGACCTGCCCTGGCTTTAGCTCCGCGCTAGGCGGCTTGGTAATGATGTTGCTCGGAATGACTTCACAGTCGCGATTTAGCCATTGGCAAATAGAATAAACGCGGGTTTTGGGCACGTCGGCAATCACCGCTAGCCCGCCATTCATATCGCCATATAGCGTGCAGTAGCCCACCGCCATTTCTGATTTGTTGCCAGTGGTGAGCAGCAAATGTCCAAATTTGTTGCTCACGGCCATGAGTAAATTACCGCGTATACGAGACTGTAGGTTCTCTTCTGTGACGCCGCTTTTTGTGCCTGAGAACAACTCGTCTAGCGTGCTGTCGTAGCCTTCCATGAGCTTGCCAATGGGAATGGTTTGGGTGGCAATCCCTAAGTTTTTGGCAAGCTGCTTGGCGTCACTGATGGAGTGATCGGAGCTGTAGGGTGAGGGCATGAGAATGCCGAGGACGTTTTGTGGGCCGAGGGCGGTGGTGGTGATCGCACTCACTATCGCAGAATCAACCCCACCACTGAGCCCAATCACCGCCTTTGTAAAACCACACTTTTTGGCATAGTCTTTAACGCCTAGCACCAGCGCTTCCCAAATTTCAGCGTCCGCCGTCTGCAATGGTTTTATCTCGCCAGCTTGTAGCGTCTTTGAGCCCGCATCATATGTCAAAATCTGTAAGTCAGTGTCAAATCCAGCCGCCCGACTCACTAGTTTGCCCGCACGATCTATCGCTACGCTGCGACCGTCAAATATAAGGTCGTCATTCCCGCCTACCTGGTTGACATACACAATTGGGCAGTTATTTTGCTTGGCCGCGTGAGCAATCATTCGCTCTCTTAGCGACTGCTTACCGCTGACAAAGGGTGACGCTGACAAATTAACGACAATATCAACGCCTTGGGCCACCAATTCTTCAGTGGGATCTATGGGATAGGCCCGTCCGCCCCAAAAAGATTCGTTGTTCCACAGATCTTCGCAAATGGTGACGCCCACATGAGCAGACTCACCTTCGCTTTCACAAATAAAGCTGTTAGCCTCAGTTCCCGATTCAAAATAACGATCTTCATCAAATACGTCGTAGGTCGGCAATAGCCGCTTATGGAAAATCTCTTTTACTTCACCCGCCTGCAACAGTGCCATGCTGTTAAAAAGAGGTTTCTCTCCTTTTTTTTTAGCTTTGTTATTAATGTCTGCAATGCCGACTAGTGCCGTCAAATTCTGTGGTAATTCTGCGGCAAGCTGTATAACCTGTTGCTTCATTTGTTCAATAAAGCTAGGCCGCATGAGCAAATCGCGGGGTGGATAGCCGCAGAGTGAAAGTTCGGGCGTGAGCAGTAGGCTGGCTCCTAAGCGATCAGCCTCTTTGGCAGCGACGAGAATTCTTTCGGCGTTGCCTTTGATGTCCCCAACCGTTGGATTTAGCTGTGCGATCGCAATCTTCATAGAAACACCATGGGTTTGTCTTTTAGGGGCTCAAAGGCATCAGCGTCAAATCGGTATAGGCTGGCAGGACGTCCGGCCCCGCGCGATGTTTTCACCTTGGTATCTTTTAAAATGCCGAGCTTTAAAAGCCGCGTGCGAAAGTTTGAGTAGTCTGAAAAGTCTTCTCCGAGTACGGTTGCGTATAGCTGATATACGTCGCTGAGCGTGAAGGTGTCGGGCAGGACGTCAAAGGCAACCGGACTATATTCAATTTTGTTGCGCAGCCGCTGATAGCCGTAAGTAAGAATTTGATTGTGATCGAACGCTAACTTTGGCACGCGGCTGAGCGGATACCAGGCGATGCCGCTCAACCCGTCTGCAATCAGCGCGGTATCTTCGTAGCGGACTAAGGCAAAATAGCTGACCGACAGATAGCGAACGTTGTAGGCGTCTTGGGCTTCTCTGGGATCTCGATTTGGCCCGCCAAAAGTAAAAAGCTGCTCTAAGTAGAGATTGTTCACCCGAATCTTTTCAGTCAATGCTCTATCTGCTGCGGCCTCTAGCGATTCTCCAACCTGCACCAGTGTTCCTGGCAAGCTCCAGTAGCCGCTGTAAGGATCTTCGTGACGCATCACCAGCAGTACTAGCAGCCGGTTTTGCTCGGTATCGACTGAAAAGATGACGGTATCGACGCCCACCTTAAAGTCGGCAAGCGCAGCGACAGGCGATCGCACCGCTGGACTCGCTACCGATGAACCAGCTACCGGCTGGTCGAGATTTGGGTCTGGGTTTTTTGCGGTTTTTGCAGACATGGATACAGATGGTGCTCGCTAATATAGTCGCGGATAACAGGCGGTAAATCATCAGGCACTTGGCTACAGTTGGCAGTACGGTAGCTGCTAGAAGCAATGTTGTACTGATTTGAAGGGTGCGCGATGTGAACGGTTGCCTGCTGCTTGAGTGTCCGTAGCACTGGCCCGTCAATTTGATAGCCGGGGCGGGGGAACACCAGAATCTCAACCTGCTTGAATATTTCCTTGGCCTGATACCACTTCGGGAGCTGCTCAACCAAATCAGCCCCAACGACCAGACTAAACCTGGCGGCTGGCCAAATTTGACGGGCGCGGGCGATGGAATGAATGCTATAGCGATCGCTCAAACTTTGATACACCCTCACCCGATCCCCTTCACCCAACGTATCAATTAACAGCCGCAGCATTTGAGCGCGATCATCCAGTGGAGACTGCTTTGGCTTATACGGATTAACAGCGGCCCACACCGCTACTTGATCAAACTCACGCGCCAGCCAGGTCAGAATGCTCTGGTGCCCTATATGTGGCGGATCGGCGCTAGTGCCAAAGAGCGCTACTTGCATCGGTTTTGTCCAAAATGCCGTAGGAGTCATAGAAACGAGTAAGGTCGTTAACAAAAGTCGTAAAGCTTATCAACACTGCCGGGTCGAGCTTAGAAGGTCGCTGAGCCCGTGAGAAATCTGAACTGATAACGGCTCTGCTGAGTGCAGTCTACTGACTGGTTCTGGCAGTGCGCTCACTGCTTGGGTCGTTCGCCGCGCAATCTCACCCAAGTCCCCCGAATCTATCCGCACGCCCGCCAACGGCATTCCTTCTGCCACCCTTTCAGCCAGTCGCTGCGCCGCCGCCGTGTCATAGGTATCTATTAATAGAGGCGCGCCAGGAAAATGGCGATGAAATGCCTCAAAGCTTTTGTCCTCACTGCCTTCCAGTGCCGAAATCGCCATCACCAGCGCGTGTGCCATAGTGCCGACCGGCTTTCGCCCTAGCTTGAGCGCTGCTAGCACATTAGATGTCGCATCAAGACCCCCTGCGATCGCGGCTCGTGCCGCCCAAAGCGCCCCCTGAGGACTAAACGCCCGCCTAGTTCCAAACTCGTACAGCTTCGCTTTTGGCCCTGCCGCCTGCCGCAACCTTGCTGCCCGCGTCGCAATTAACGTCTGATAGTTCAGCGTATTGAGCAAATAAGTCTCCGCAATCTGTGCCTGCCACAGCGGAGCCTCTACCCGCAACATCGGCTCATCAGCAAAAATCGGCGTTCCCTCCAGCACCGCCCATACCTCCCCTTCAAAGCGAAAATCTTCCAGCAATCTCCAAAAGCTAGCAGGCGCGTGCTCAAAAATGCCCGTCTGCTGTAGCTGCAAAATCTGCGCTGGGCTGAAGCTCAATCGTTCTAAGTAGTCCAGTCCCTGCTCTAACCCCATCGCCACCAAATACCCGTAGCCCGCAGGCAGCCTTCGTGTAAATAGCTCAAAGCTTGCAGGTCTGTTATGCAGCTTCTCACCGACGTAGCAGGCTGACATCGTGAGCTGATACAGATCCGTCAGCAGGCCATACTCACCTTCCTCAACAGATAAAGCACTGCCCTGAGCGCTAGCATTTTCAACGCTGATTGTGGCTGCCTTGGTCTTGTACATTGCTGTGTATCTTGCTGTGTGATGGGCTGTGCATCTTGTTGTGTGATGGGGCTACAGGATGGGCATACGATAGAACGCTAACCTTCAACAAGTTATGGTCATTTTAACCATAACTAGGCAATAATCGTCACTATTCTTCAACAATTCCTTTGCAATACACCGGTTCTGAAAGTTCGTTTTTCTAAATAATGATTGAAATAAGGCTGACTTTTTATTTGGTAGATAAAACCAAAAACTCCTTTCTTTCGACCCTTTGCTCACATCGGTTAAACCAAAAATATGAAGTATTGTAAAAGATAGCTAAGGAAAGCCGATTAAGCGTTTGCTTTTCCTGGTGTCATCGCTTCAACATTTCAAGCGCTAAATTTTTATGAAACCCGCTCTAGACGGCCAGCCCCCAGATCTCCAAGGTCATTCGCCTGAGTCCACTTGGATGAGAGTCGTGCGACTGCTGCGCTGGGATAAGCCCGCCGGAAGATTGATTTTGATGATTCCAGCACTGTGGGCGGTGGTGCTGGCAGCTAGCGGATTTCCGGCGCGATCGCCCCTCTCAGAGCGCCTACCCGAACTCCCTCTGATCGGCGTTATCGTCCTGGGCACTCTGGCCACCAGCGCAGGCGGCTGCGTTGTCAATGACCTGTGGGATCGGGACATCGACACCCAAGTAGAGCGCACGCGCAATCGTCCGCTGGCGGCAAAAGCACTCTCGGTAAAAGTTGGCCTTGGCGTTGCACTGGTGTCATTCTTCTGCGCTTGGGGCCTGTCTTTTTATCTCAACTCGCTCAGCTTTTGGCTGTGTGTCGCGGCAGTCCCGGTGATAGTCCTCTATCCGCTGGCAAAGCGGGTATTCCCTGTCCCACAGCTAGTGCTATCAATTGCCTGGGGCTTTGCCGTGCTCATTAGCTGGAGTGCAGTTACCAGCGAACTTGTGCTGCCAACCTGGCTATTGTGGGCTGCAACGGTGCTATGGACGATGGGCTTTGATACGGTATATGCCATTCCAGACAGGGCGTTTGATCGCAAGCTAGGCATCAACTCCAGTGCGCTCTTTTTTGGATCGCGCGCCCCGCAGGCCGTAGGCCTATTCTTTATCGGCACGACGCTGATGCTGGCATGGCTCGGCGTCAATCTACTGCTGGGTGTTTTTTACTGGCTGGCTTTAGCCCTATCTGCCTACTTCTGGTACCGACAGTATCGCCAGCTTGCGAAAGGTCCGAAGTCACCAAAAGTATTCGGTAAAATTTTTCGGCAAAACGTCACGATTGGCTTCATTTTGCTTGTCGGTATGGTGCTGGCTGTGGTGGTGGATTTGTAGATGTGGCTTTTATTTGCCTCACTCACCGCTCTTTTTGAGGCCTGCAAAGATGCCACTGGAAAGCAAAGCTTAAAAACGCTAGATGAATATTCAGTGCTGTTCGGCTTTATGACCGTTGGCATTGTTATTTTGTTGCCAGTGCTGTGGCTCACAGGCGGAATACCGACCCTTTTACCTAACTTTTGGTGGGCGCTGCTCATCGGTGGCGGGCTCAATATTTTGGCCTTTACGCTATATGTACGGGCGCTGAAGCTCGCAGACCTCTCGCTCACGGTGCCGTTAGTGACGTTGACGCCGCTGTTTTTGCTGGCCACGTCCCCCATTATTGTGCAGGAATGGCCTACCTGGGCCGACGGCGTAGGCGTTGTATTGCTGGTAATAGGCTCTTACGTGCTGAACCTGAATCCAGGACAGTTTTCAGGGCGAAAAGCTGACAGCAGGCTTCGCAACTCTAATGTTTGGGCTCCGCTGGCGGCAATGGCAAGCAATCCCGGCAGTCGGCTGATGCTTTGGGTGGCTTTTATCTGGAGTATTACGTCCAACTTTGACAAAATTGGCGTGGTCAATTCTTCGCCGTTGTTCTGGGCGATCGCACTTTTTACCACCATTGCGTGCGGCATGGTACCTTTTGTTTTTCGCCATGGCCTGGTTGCAGGCATTCAACCATTGATAAAACAATGGCGATTGATAGGAATAACGGGAGGGTTTAATGCGATCGCTATTTCCTGTCAAATGCTGGCCCTTCCCCTCGCTCCAGTCGCACAGGTGATCGCAGTCAAGCGAATGAGCGCCTTGCTTTCCGTGTTGTTTGGCCATTTTTTCTTTGAAGAAAAGGAAATGGAAAAACGGCTGCTAGGCGCGTCAATTATGCTTACAGGCGTCGTGATCATGTCATTGCATTAAGTTATCGTTCATGAATTGTGACGATATTTTCTCAATCAATCGTGATCTGATTTCCAAATTCGCTATAAGATGAAAGAGAAGAACTCGATATCGGTTACAGGTTTGCTTTTCTGTTTTCATTTCAAAGGGTTTCCCTTGATTTTTACAGGCTTCCGTCCGACGATCATTCTCAATACCCTGTTTTAATTTCTGGAGACTATTTGCATGGGCGTTTATGTAGGAAACCTTTCCTATGACGTAACAGAAGCTGACTTGAACAGCGTCTTCGCCGAGTACGGCAGCGTCAAGCGCGTAACCCTACCTACTGATCGTGAAACGGGTCGCGTTCGCGGCTTTGCGTTTGTAGACCTAAGTTCTGATACTGAAGAGGATGCTGCCATTGAAGCGCTAGACGGCGCTGAATGGATGGGCCGCGATTTGCGCGTCAATAAAGCTAAGCCTCGTGAGCCTCGTCGCTAAGCGATTGATCCCTTCCTTGATAAGTTTTTTCTGTTCAGCAACGGCTGACTAACCTACATAGCCCAACCCGCCTTGGATTCTCAAGAGAGTCTAGGGCTAGTTGCGTTGGTAAATTTATTGAATCTCAATGAGTTAACCAACGTATTAATTGGGCTAGCGTTAGCACCAGCTATCCCCCTTTCATTCGATTTTTTGGAGACTATTTGATATGGGCGTTTATGTAGGAAATCTTTCCTATGACGTAACCCAAGACGACCTCAACGGCGTTTTCGCCGAATATGGTACCGTTAAGCGCGTTACGCTACCCACCGACCGTGAAACAGGCCGCGTACGTGGCTTTGCCTTTGTAGATCTTGGCAGCGATGCTGAAGAGCAAGCCGCCATTGATGCACTTGACGGTGCAGAGTGGATGGGCCGCGACCTGCGTGTAAACAAAGCTAAGCCTCGCGAGCCTAGATAACCCGCTTCCAACTTTTGTTTTTGGCACTACAACTGGCCAACAATGGCCAACAACTTTCACTCTTTCGTTTAACTTTTGGAGACTATTGATATGGGCGTTTATGTTGGAAATCTTTCCTACGACGTAACCGAAGCTGACCTCAACGGCGTTTTTGGCGAATATGGCACTGTAAAGCGCCTCACGCTACCTACTGACCGTGAGACAGGCCGCGTACGTGGCTTTGCCTTTGTAGATCTTGGTAGCGATGCTGAAGAGCAAGCCGCCATTGATGCACTTGACGGCGCTGAATGGATGGGCCGCGACCTGCGTGTAAACAAGGCCAAGCCTCGTGAGCCTCGTCGCTAAGATTGGTTTATTAGCTTCTACTGGAGCTAATAAATAAAAGAAATAGGCTCCAGGTATGCTCAAGTATCTGGAGCCTATTTTTTATGTTTGAAACTTTTTTTGTTTGTAAAGCGGTCATCACGCTTCCTTCTTTTTCAGGTTTCTAGTTCTTCACAGAAAATGCAACTACTCAGACCACACTCAAAGACTGTTGAAGTCTACCTTGTAAGCGTTCCAGCAAATATGCCGAAAATTTCATTCTCAACAATCTAAATTAATCTGACTCTATTAAGAATTTGCAGCTTTTTATTCCTTCAAAAATTTACCGATTACTAGCAGGCAGCGTTTTTAGAGTTGTTAAAGGCTAGATATAGAGCTTGAGCAGTTACGAAAACACCTAAGAGAAGACACTGCAGAGAAGACACTGCCGTGGCTATATAGCAGTGCCTGCTGGAGTACTAACGCTGAAGATCTTTGTTCTCAACTGTTGAGTGGGCCGAGAATTTCCTGCGAGTTGTGTGCTCGCTATTTTAAGCACGTTGATAGGCTATTTTTCCTAGAATGTAGGTTGCTTGAACAGTGCGGTCGTCTCCCATTATTATTAGTGAAAAAACGCCATCGGCTAGTTCTTCTAAGGACGTAGGAATGGTTGGACTGTTGCGAAAAGCCATTAGCGGCGTGGCTCGCAGGTCGAGGACGATAAAGTCCGCCTCTTTGCCCACGTCAAAGTTGCCGAGCGTGTCTTCTAGGCATAGCGCTCTTGCACCGCCCAGCGTCGCTAAGAATAAAGCCTTGAAAGGCGATAGCTTTTGCTGACGGAGCTGCGCAACCTTATAAGCTTCGCTCGCCGTCTGTAAAATAGAGAAACTGGTGCCGCCGCCGATATCTGTTCCCAATCCTAATTTCACCGGGTGCTCTGCTGATTTTGCCTGTTCTAGTTTGAACAGGCCGCTGCCTAGAAAAAGATTGGAAGTGGGGCAAAAGGCGATCGCACTTCCCGCTTCTGACAGCCGCTGAAATTCGCCATCGGTTAAATGAACGCCATGGGCGAATACGCAGCGATCCTTAACCAGTCCTGCCTGATCATAAGCGTCTAAGTAACCTCTACTATCTGGGAAAAGCTCTTTTACCCACTCAACCTCTTTAACATTCTCAGAGATATGCGTGTGCATATACACATCTGGAAATTCCTTTAGCAGTTCGCCCGCTTTCTGCAACTGCTCAAGCGTAGAGGTAATGGCAAATCGTGGCGTGACTGCGTAGCGCAATCGTCCTTTTTTATGCCATTTGTGAATCAGGTCTTTGGTTTCCTGGTAGGCAGATTCGGCGGTGTCGCATAGATAGTCAGGGGCGTTACGATCCATCATCACCTTGCCTGCAATCATGCAGAGATTGCGGCGTTCGGCGGCGGCAAAAAAGGCTTCGACTGATTGGGGAAATACGGCGGTAAAGACTAGCGCTGTAGTAGTACCATTGCTCAGTAGCTGATCTAAAAAAACATCGGCTACTTTCGCAGCATAGGCTGCGTCTCGAAATTTGCCCTCGGTGGGGAAAACATATCGATCTAGCCACTCTAAAAGCTGCTCCCCATAGGCCGCAATCATTTCAGTTTGGGGATAGTGAACGTGAGTATCGATAAACCCTGGCATGATTAGCCGCTCGGTATAAACTGTGGTGGGGACATTCCCATATTCACTTTGCAGCTCTTTGTATTGCCCAAAGGCTTTGATGTTGCCGTTTTCAAGTACTAGCAGCCCATCTGGGATATAGCGAACACTTTCCGCTTCAGGCTGGTAAAAAGGATCTTCTATAAAGTCTAAAAAAGATCCGCGAATAGCTGTGAGTGCAGGTATTTGATCAACCAAATCGTACGGCCTCAAATGCGAATCTAAAAATGAAGACAGCGGCTAAAATCCAGGTGATAACAGGTATTTCACGAGCACGACCAGCCGCTAGCTTGGTAAAGGGATAGAGAATCATGCCCGCTGATAGCCCAGCCGCAATCGAAAAACCTAATGGAATGAAGAACATTGTGACAAAAGCAGGAATGGCTTCTGTTAGGTCACCCCAGCGAATGCTGGAGACAGCCGACATCATCAATACACCAACAATTAATAGCGCCGGAGCTGTAGCAAAGGCAGGAACAGCTTCAAAAACAGGCACAAACAGTAGCGCAACAACAAACATTCCCGCAGCGACTACAGCGGTTAGCCCAGTGCGTCCGCCTTCAGAAACGCCAGCCGCAGATTCTGCAAATGTCGTCACGGTAGAGGTACCTATGATTGCGCCTGCGGTCGTGGCGATCGCATCTGCCGAAAGTGCCTGGTTAGCCCGAGGCAGCTCTCCCCGGTCATCGATATAGCCTGCCTGTGTCCCAACCCCCATCAGCGTACCAATGGTATCAAACATATCTACAAACAAAAAGACCAGCAGAATCGCCAGAAAATCAATAATGTTACTGCCATTGATGCCGCCGAGCCCGACAAAGGCTTGTCCAAATAGATTAGAGGGAAACGTGGGAATAGCCACGATACCAGCAGGTGCTTGTGCAACGCCAAATATCCAACCCAAAATAGCCGTGCCGCCAATGCCCCAAAGCAAGGCTCCTTTGATTCTTCTAATGATAAAAAATGCTGAGAGAAAAATGCCGAAAGTCGCCAGCAAAGTAGCGGGCTCTGTAAAGCTGCCAAATGTTGTCTTAGTAGCCTCACTCGCCACAATGAGCCCCGCCCCGCCAGTCGCTGGATCTCCGCTTAAGCCAATGTATGCCAAGAACATGCCGATGCCGACCGTGGTAGAAGACTTGATGCAGGCAGGCACGGCCGCAATCAAATGGCGACGAATATCGGTGACGGTTAAGGCGATAAAGATCAGACCTTCAATCAGCACAGCCGCCAAGGCTACGCGCCATTCAATGCCTAGTCCCAATACAACAGAATAAGCAAAAAAGGCGTTTGTTCCCATCCCTGGGGCGAGCACAAACGGGTACTTAGCGTAAAGCCCCATAATTAAGGAGCCAATCGCAGCCGTGACGCCTGTGACCACCACTAATTCTCGAAATAAGTCGCCCGACTCTTGTAAAAATACCGCGTCTGACATGATCAGCGGATGCACGACCAAGATGTAGGCCATGGTCATAAAGGTGGTTAATCCGGCCAAGATTTCGGTGCGGAAGTCGGTGCGGTGATAATCGAAATCAAAGTATTTGGCAACTTTGGCCTGCCATCCTGAGTACTGTGGCGGCGGTGGCGGATCTAAAGGTTGCTGCTTGAGCTTTGCGCTGGTTTGACGCATGACAATTCTCCGAAAAGAGCAGTGTTATCTAGCGCATAGCTTTAACGCTGCTAAGATTCCATGACTTTACCGAGAGTCTTCTCCCTAGTTTGTCTCATATATTACACATTCACTGCTACGCTTTTTTAGCTCTGTAACGAAGGGCTACAGGGTTGAGTTTAGTAGAGCCGATCAAGCCAGTCGCGCTGTTCTTCACTGGCAGGTAGATAAGGATAAAGTCTTGCTTTGTGGCTGTAACGCTGTTTGGATGAAACGACAGATGATGGTGCAGATGCCTGAGGACAGTGCACCATAAAGGCTGAAACAGCTTTGTAGAGATGCTGTAAAGACTGTCCTAGCGATCGCACTTTTGTTGTTTGAGCATTAGCAGGGTGAGAATGGAATTTATTTTGCACGATCTAGCTGAAAATTAAAACTGTATACTTCGATACTATTTTAGCCTGTAGACGCTGGCTTTGCGCTCGCGAGCCGACAGATATTGGAAATATCCGCCTTACGACTAAAGCGTAGAAAGTAACGCAGGTAACAAATGATTCGCTCCCTTTTCGTCATTTTAAATAGGGGCTACTGACTCAGCGTCTATATCTCTAATGTGTGAAAAGAACGTGTGTGTGAAAAGAACGTATAAAAGCGAGACGACTCCTATGACCGCAGCAATCGCTCGAAACAAAACAAATCCTGTTTATCCCAGAGGCTGTACGTTTTCTAACTCGGATTGGGATGCGATCGCCCCTTTTTGGTATCCCGTTGCCTACAGCCATGAGGTCAAAGACGCGCCTATTGCCGCCACCCTGCTAGATCAGCGGCTCGTGATCTGGCGCACGGCTGAAGGGATTTCGGTCGCCAACGATATTTGTCTGCATCGAGGCGTTCCGCTCAGCATGGGCAGCCTCAACGGCGACCAGCTCATCTGCAAGTATCACGGCTTTCACTACGATAGCGCCGGTCAGTGCACCCTTATTCCGGCCAGTCCGCAGGCCAACATTTCTAAAAAGCTACGCCTTAAAACCTACCCAGTCAAAGAAGCTCTTGGCCTTGTGTGGACAACGCTTGCAGGCACCGCAGACAATCCTGACGCGCTACCCGTTCTTCCCGAGTGGACAGATCCTGACTACCAAACCATAATACCCGACGCAATTTCTATAGAAGCCGCAGCAGGCAGGCAGATGGAAGGTTTTTTAGACGTCGCGCATTTCTCATGGGTTCACGCTGATTCCTTTGGCGATCCAGATAATCCCGTCGTGCCAAAGTACGCTGTTTCTCTCACTGATCGCGGCTTACACGCCGAATATATCAGCACCGTTAGTAATTTCCCTAAAAGCTTTCAACACCTTGCGCCCGCTGGCTTTGAGTGGCTCAGAGCCTTCACCGTCTTTTTACCTTTCATCGCAATTTTGAGAGTTCACTTCCCCAACGAGGGTCGTTTGTGCATTCTCAACGCAGCTTCTCCGGTCTCAGCCCGAAAAACTCGGCTGTTCAGCCCGCTGTGTCGAAACTTTGATAAAGACCAGCCTTTAGAGCCTGTCTATGAATTTAACTATCAGGTCTTTAGTGAAGACCAGGAAGTGGTTGAAGCTCAGTATCCAGAAGATCTGCCCCTTGATCTAAGTGCAGAATCTCATATTCAGGCCGATCAAACCTCTATCATTTATCGGAAGGGTCTAGCCAAGCTAGGATTGAGCAAAATTTACACTGCCTAGTCAACGATGTCTATATCTGAAGGCACGTTGGGGCAGCAATTCTCTGGTGCAAATACTAACGCTGTGGTGGTGCCATTCCGTAGTCGCTGATCTAAAAATAGCTCGACCACCTCGCTAGCATAGGTTTGAGAATAAAACCTATGCTCGAAACTTTAGCTCGATAGAATAAACGTAATGTTCTAGCCACTCTAGTAGTGGTTTTCCGTAAGATGCAATCATCTCGGTTTGAGGATACTGCACGTGAGTGTCTATTTGTTGTTGATGCTGTGCGTCTATGTAGCGGCTGATGTAAAAAGTAGCAAGGCTATAAAAGCAATGACTTTGAATGGCTGACTGCGCCTAGCGTGACGAGATTTGCCATCTGTAGATTGTTAAGGCCTTTGATGCCTTTAATCTCAATGTTTTCGTAGGGGCGATCGCGCTGAATTAACGGCGTCAATACACCTGCATCCAAATCTCCTAATGCACCTAGCTCGTCCATTTGCTGCAAATCGCCCTGGCGGATCATTTCATCCAAACCGCCGCTGATCACATACCGGCTGTTCGGACTAAAGGTGACTGAGCGGATACCACCCGCTAAGCCTGTGTATTCCTGCGGCCATAGCTCCAGGCAGCGCTCTTTAGGATTGGCTGCCTCCAAGTCCCATACGTACACCACCTGATCTTCGCCACCTGCGGCTAGGTACTTGCCATTTGGGCTAAAGGCAACGGCTTTGATCCCTAGCATGGGCTGATTGAAGCAGTGCACTGCCTTATGTTTGGTGATGTCCCACACCACGACTGTGGCATCATCGCTGCCGCTGGCAATTAGCTTACCGTTCGGGCTGTAGTCAACTGAACATACGCGCTGCTGGTGGCGGGCGCAAATTTGGACGGTTTCATCTTTTCTATCCCAGTGGCGCACCACCTGCTCGTCACCGCCCGTCACCACGTAGCGGCTGTTGGTGGGGCTGAAGCTAACCGCGTGGATCCAGTGGCCCGATCCTTTGATTATTTTTAAGCAGCCGCCGGAGAGCGGATTCCAAATTCTGAGCGTGCCGTCATCGCCTGCGCTGGCTAAAAATCTGCCGTGGCGGCTGAAGGCGATCGCCCGCACCCAGCTACGATGACCGGTGAGCATATTCAGCTCCTGGCCTGTAGCTGCGTCCCAAAGTCGAATGGTACTGTCGTCGCTGGCGCTGGCCATCCGGGCGTTTTTGGCATCGACGGCCACTGACCAAATGCGACCGTGGTGGCGAGAGAGGGTTGCGGTGCGATCGCCCGTTTGCGTATCCCACAGACCCAAGCTGCCGCTGTCGCCGCCGCCAACAATAGTGCGATCGCTCAAATAAGCTACCGACCTCAAACTATTCGTATAGCCCCGATACGTTCTCAACAATCGGCTAGCGACAGTGTGCTCAGTTTTAGGTTCAGGCTTGTCTTTAGGCCTAAAAATTTGCCACAGCATGAGCTGCTGCTTGTCACCGCCTGCGCTGAGTAAGAGGCGATCGCCTAGCTGCTGAAAATCCAAAGACCAAATGCGGCTAGTTTGGGTGGAAAGCGTTTTGATGCACGTTAGCGTGTCCATATCCCACAGCCGCACCTGCGCGCCATCACCGCCGCTCGCAAAATAATCGCCGTCAGGACTAATCGCCAGTGTCCGAACATTGCCACCTGCATTTCGCAACGTTCGTAGGTGCTTAAAAACAGGGGCATCTCCAGACACGTCAGCTATTTCAAAAACAACTATCCGCTCGTCTATGCCACCGCTAATTAAGCGTGTACCGTCTGGGCTAAAGCGAACCGTGCACACCAGCCCTTGATGCCCCGTCAGTTCATCTATAGGCGTAATTGTTTGCCCTGCCTGCCCTGTCTGTGAAGCGGCCCGCGAAATATCTTTAACAGCCCATAGCCGAATAGCGCCGTCATCTCCACAGCTAGCAAGCCATCGCCCATCTGCACTAAACGACAGCGATCGCACGCGATTGTTCTGAGTAGACTGATGCTGATTTTGAGATTCATCACCGACAGGACACAGTACCCGATTGGTAGACTGCTTGAGCGTGCAGTTGATCGGGTTTCCGGTGCGTGTGTGGTACAGCGCGATTTTGTCGTCACCGCCGCTGGCGATAATCTTGCCATCACTGCTAACGGCCACCGCATAGATGCGATCCTTTGAAGATTGTTGCCATACCTGTTCTATTTTTCCGGTGCTTTGCTTGCTGTGATGGTCACTGTGATGGCCCGTACTATGAACGGCAGGCAGTCGCCATAGCTTGAGCAGGCAGTCATCACCACCTGTGACGAGCCGCCGCTGTTTGGGCACAAATGCCACAGCTCTTACCCAGCTCTGATGCGCTAGCCAGTCTGTTTGTTTTTCGCCGCCTTCACGCGCACCTTCCTGCTCGCGCGATCGCATATCCCAAAGATGAACAAACCCGTTAGTGTCTCCTGCACAGAGCGATCGCATTATCCCCTGCGGCCTCAGCGCTACTGACAGCACATCGCTAAGCGTCTCTGTAAACACAGATCGATTCAGCGCACACTGACTAAAGTTCACCGCTCTCATCTGAGTTCCTTGCAAATAGGCCTGCCAGATGGTCAGCTTAGAAAAGTCTTTGTTGCGAAGCGTGCCTTGAGAAAGCTGCACCAGCAAATTTAAAAAATTACCGCCCGCGTAGCCTAGCCGCCCCGGATAGTCATGACGAAAGCTACCCAGCTTTTCACTGAGATGCTTGTCTACCGCATTAAGACTTTTGTAGTGGTTTTTGAGACGCACTAATATCGGCTGAACAATGGTTTTTATTTGATGCGATCGCAAGTCTTCTTCGGCATCTGCCTTCATCAGCGCGTAAGCATTAAACAACGCCAAATCTCCTCGCACAAGGTCTTGAAAAACGGCTCGAATAAACCTATCTAAAACATATTCCGCCACAATCGGGTGCAGATAAAAAGATACGCTCGCCGAGGGCTGCGATTTATCGATTTGTACGAGAGAACGACGCTCTAGCGAACGAAGCGTATACAAAAGATTTTGCTTGTGATCTTGCGAAACAATATCGGCTCGAAGGCTGTCTAGCGAACAGGGCCAACTGTTAATGGCTAGCCAGTACATCGCTTCTTGTTCAGCGGGCGGTAGTTTGTTGAACTGTGCTTTAAGAATGCCTCTTAGGTCATCAAATACAAAAATATTTTGATCTAAAAAGTCTTGAATACTGCCGTCAAAAACATCTTTTATTGTGTTGGCTGCGAGCCTCAATGCCATAGGGTGGCCGTGATAATGATCGGCTAAATCCCAATAGGCCTGGTCATTTCCCACGAGCTGAAAGCTGTTCAACATTTTTGTCGCTTCAAGAGAACCGAGCCCTGCCAAGGTATAAAGCTTGCCACCAGCATCTGTTGCTGAAAAAGAGAGTAATTCTTTCGGCTTCTCTCTGCTTGTAAGGATGAGACAGCTCTTTGGGCTCAATTCGCTGCGACCGTCGCTTTGTTTAATAGCCGCTAACAGTTTGCCATATACCTTAAACTCTGCCGCGTACAGACTGGCCTGCTGCTGACGACTGACCTGAACCGTCAGCGTTTCGTCTGAAGGTCTCTTTTTGTCAGTAAGATAGCTTTTAAAAGCCGCGTCAAATTTATCTAGCACGACAAATGATCGCCTCTGGCTCATCAGGTCAACAATTTGTTCAATGACTTGACCAATCGGTTCATGTGCTGGCGACGCAAGGGCTGTGGACTGGCCTGTAGACTGGGCTGCTTGAAGCATTTTTTGGAGCGATCGCAACAGATCCTCAGGCGGCTCGGCCTTATCCAGCTTCAGCCACACAACGACCTCAAAATCGCTGCCCACATCTTCTGCCAGCTTGCGAACCAGGTGCGTTTTGCCAATGCCACCAATGCCACACACGGCCAGCAGCTTGATGCCTTTTGCCGGCAGATTCATCCATTCTTTCAGCGCTGCCAAAGGCTGAGACCTACCCTCAAAGGCGCTGAGCGTAGGCGCGTTATTCCAGTAATAGGTCGTTCCGGCTCCTGTGTCGTTCCATCTATTTGTCTCTGCGGCCGGACGATAGAGGTCGTGCACCTGCTCATGACAAGACTGTTTGTAACCCGCTTCTAGCGTTTTTTCTAAGGAAGCCAGCTTGCCAGGGCCACGACCTTTAATCCCAAATTTTCTATAGACCTCGCCCAGCCGCTTGCGTGCAGCCGTCTCAGAAATCTCAAGCTGCTTAGCAATGTCTTTGCTTTTTCGCTGGGTGAGTGCCAGCTTCAGCGCCGCCAGCTCTCCGTCAGATACTCGCCGATCTCTAGCAATCCGGTTAAGAAATTCTTCGGGGATTCTGCGAAGTGCCATAGGACTATCGAGGTGTACTCAAGGGTCTACTGAAACTCACATAGCCTACCCCAGTATTCGCACTTGTGAGAGCCGCCACCGGAAACGCTTCAAGAAACTAAACCTTATAGTGAGAAGCCTTTGTTGTATTGGCGTACACAGAAAAAATGGTTCTCTTCACAGCTCAGAAAATCCACCTAATGAGCGATCAGATTGCAAAACTCAAAAAATATCGCTACGTTAAAACGTGAGATAAACGTGAGATAAAAAATGTGAGTTATCTAAGTGGTAGTAATATTTGTGTCACACTTAATTAGTTTGATCATAAGTTATTACTGGGAGATATCTCACTTATACGGTTCTATTTTTTGTTTCCTGGTTCCCCGTACAGCTCACTCATTCCTCACCGTCTGAATAGCGCAACTCACTCTCAGTCCGACTGGACTAAAAAGGAGGCCCCACTCATGCAAAACTCACTAAGTACTCAAGCGATCGCCAACCGCAGCCCCGAAGATAGACCTTCGCTCGAACCTATGGCTGGACTCGACCGTGAAAAAGTGGTTGCTATCAACAACGGTACAGACAGCTTGCGGGAAATGGCACTGCGGCTGGCTGATATGGAAGCTGAGCTGCGTGTGGTTAAGGCAAAGCTGGCAACAGAGGGACAGGTAGTGGCGTGGATGGCTAACTTTGAGCGATCGCACCAGCAGGCCCAAATTAAGCAGGCCCAAATTACCCACGCTCAAAACCAGCAGCTCGAACGCCGGCTACAGCAGTTCGTCAAAGACCTGATCATCAGCATGGTGCCCGACGCTGTTCGACGCGTTGTTCGGATTCGTGGCCCCGTGGTTCATGAGCCCACAATGCAACCTTCCACCTATTGCGTTCCTCAGCGAGAGAATACCGGTCTCTATCGCTAAATTGGTTCTACTGCTCTAACGCTATCCATTAAAAACGCCCTGGAAGAGATTATTTTCTTCCAGGGCGTTTTTGTGTATCGGTTGGGTTGTGATTACTCACCGCTCATAATTTTTGGCACTTTAAAAAAGTCAGCCTCACGCTCAGGCGCGTTGTTTAAGATATCTTCTCGCTCAGCAAACGTCTCTAGCGTATCGGGACGAGTAATGTTACTCACTTCAATAGCCCGAGTGGTGGGCGGCACGTCTTGGGTATCTAGCTCGTCTAGCTGCTGCACGTAGTCCAAAATGCTGTTGAGCTGACCGGTGAACTGCTGTTCTTCGGCCTCGCTGAGCTGTAGACGCGCAAGGCTAGCGACTTTGCGAACCTGATCGATATCAATCATGAGTGAGTTAGGTTGAACGAGGACTCAATGAACTAGCCTAAATCATATCGAGCTTCATTCGACCTGTCACCTTGAGCCAGTTCTGAGCTTCGATGTAGTTATTGGGGGCCATTCGAACGGCCTCTAGCCAGTAGCGCGCTGCTTCGTCATACAGCTTGTCAGACTCGCTTTTGTCGCCAGAGGCCTCAGCCTGCTCGCCTCGGTAGTGATAAATCACAGCCGTATTATTCAGTGCCTGAATCATCCGAGGGTTGAGATCGAGCGCTTCTTGATATAGCGCTAGGGCTTCGTCATGCTCACCGTTACTGGCATGAATAAGGCCCATGTTGTAAAGGATATAGCCTTTATCGTAGGGATCTTCTTCGAGGGTTAGCGCCTCTCTGTAGTTGTCCATGGCTTCAGCATACTCACCATCTGCTTGAGCTGACATGCCGTCTCGATAGTAGGCAAAGGCTTCTTTCGCCTGCTTCTTTGCCGGTAGCATCGTCAAAATCATGTCGGCCATGACCGTAAAAGACTTATCGATGAAGTTGTCGTTCTTCTGAGTTCTTGGCATGGAAGTCCTGGGGAAATCTCTGGAGTTCGTTTGAGAAGTTTCGCCTGAGGGCGAGTGGCCTAATATTCTTGACCTTAGGGTATCAAATTGAGCTAGGGGCGATCGCGCAAACGTAATGATTTTTAAGCAATCAGAAAATAAGAAACGCCCGAGACGATAGATCATAGCGATCTGCCATCTCGGGCGCTGATTTTTTGTTTACTGACGCTCTAGATGCCGCGAGACTGCTGCTTAAGCCTGGGCTGCGTCTACCTGCGTGACCAAAAAGTTAATGAGTTCGCCAATGGTGTGAAAGTCGGCTTCGTCAAAGCGATCGCTCAAGTCCAGATCAAAGGCCTGGAAGAAGTTCTCACAGAACGTAATCGTCCAGTCAAACCAGCATACGAGCGGAAACTTGAGATGAGTATTCAAGCTGTCGTTAGGACGAGTGCGGCTGAAGTCTAGGCCAGAGTAATCGCCAAAAGATTTGTAGATGAAGGCGAGCACCGGATGAGACGGATGACCAAATAGCTGGCTCCAGGTCGTAAGGTCTAGGGTCTGGCGATCGCGTCTGACCATCCAAGTATTGACGTCTTTGCGAACTGATAAGTCTGGGCTCATATCAGCGTAGGCATTGACGCTACTAATAAAGTTGCTGAGGCGATGGGTGCCCAGTGCTTCTGCAAAGCCTGTTTCTGTAAGACCTGTTTCTATAAGACCAAGCTGGGCGATTGAATCATGAGCGATTGGGTCAATTGTGAGCTGCATTGTCATTGTGTTTATCGGTTCAGCGGAACCTATTAGAGCATCGTGTGATTAATATTCCCAGCTAACTTACGGTAATTACGGTATCTTTTCAGACTTTACATACTGAATTTAGATTTTTGACTATGTGCAGTCAGCCGTATTCCCTTCCTACGGACAGCTTCAGCGAATTTGGAAAATATCGGCAAAACTACCTGCGTAGACATACTTCCTTACGTGAATCTATGCGAGTGAGTCCATGCAGGCTTATGCGAGCAGTGGCGTGTCTACTTTTGCTTCGATCAATCTTTGCTCCAAGGCAGTTGCAGACATGGGCCGACCAACCCAGAACCCCTGTAGGTAGTCGCACTGGTACTGGGTAAGTAGCGTTTGTTCTTCCAGGTTCTCAACGCCTTCAGCCACAACCTTTAGCGATAGGCGGTGCGCTAGCTCAATAGTGGATTGCAAAATGGCCTGGTTCTTCAAGTCTTGGCTCGCGCCGCGTACAAAGCAGCTATCGATTTTAAGCGTATCGACTGGCAGCTCTTTGAGATAGCTTAAGGATGAGTAGCCGGTGCCAAAGTCGTCAATGGCGGTGCGAATGCCGAGAGCCTTTAGTTCGGTCAGAATGGCGATCGCAGAAGCGGCATCTTGCATCAGCGCTGTTTCTGTCACCTCTAGCTCTAGCTGGTGAGGCGCAAGCCCTGTTGCGTTCAGCGTGTTTTTGATCGACTCGATCAGGTTGGGCTGATTGAACTGAACGCTAGAGAGATTGATAGAAATGTACTCCACTCCTATCTCCATTGACTGCCAGCGTTTAGCCTGAGCGCAGGCTGTCTCCAGCACCCACTGACCAATTTCTACAATTAGACCGGTTTCTTCAGCAAGCGGCACAAACTTGGCAGGCGAAATGTAGCCATGCTCCGGGTGACACCAGCGAATGAGTGCTTCACAGCCTTTTACTTTGCCGCTACTAAGGTTGAGCTGTGGCTGGTAGTACACCTCAAATTCGCTGCGCTCTAAAGCGTAGCGCAGCCACGTTTCCATCGTGATTTGATCGCTAAAAGCCACGGGCATATCTGAGCGGTAGAACTGGTAGCAGTTGCTTTTTTGCTTTTTAGCCGCTTCTAGCGCTGCGTCGGACTGACGCAGCAGCGAGTAGATGTCTTCGCTTTGGTGGAGCAAAAAGGCGATGCCGATACTGGTGGTGACAAAGATCTCTTGGCCCGGTAGTGAAAAGGGGCGGCTCAGCGCGTCCATGAGGTTTTCGGCGGTTTCTCTGGCCTGCTGCGATCGCTCCAAGTTCGGTAGGATAACGGCAAACTGGTTGGCGGTGAGTCTGGCTAAGGTTGCCCCAGGTGGCAGCGAGGCCTGCATCCGTTTGGCCGAGGCTTTGAGCAGCTCGTCTCCGGCAGGGTAGCCCATGACGGTGTTGACGAGACGCAGGCGATCCAGGCTGACTGACATGAAGGCGAGGGTTTGCTGACTGCGGTGGGCGGTCGCGATCGCCTGACTGAGCCGCTGGTGCAGGAGCTGATAGTTGGGTAAATCGGTGAGGCTGTCGTAGTGGGCGAGGCGATTAATTTTTTCGGCGGTGTTGCGCAGCGTGGTGACGTAGAGTTCGCTGGTGGCCGTCAGCCGTTGGATGCGAGCCGTGATGGTGTTGGTGATTTCAGAATAGGCGACGGGGCGTACCAGGCAGTCGTCTGCACCTAGCTCCATCGCTCTGCGGGTGTGCGATCGCTCTGCGACATCTGTAAGCAAAACAAAAGGCGTGAGCTGCAACTCACTATCACGACGCATCGCTGCGAGCACCTGATGGCCGTTCAAGCCTTGGCTGCGGCCATTGCTGTCTGGCTCATGGTCAAAGAAATAGCTACACAGAATGACATCGGGCCGATGCTGCCGGCCCGCCTTAATCCCTGAGTGGCCGTCGTCAGCAGTGTTGACCAAGAAGTCTTCGGATTCTAGATAGCTGACCAGATCGCTACGTCTCTTGCTAGGGCTTTCAATGACTAAAACTTTTTGCATGGACGGTTTTTAGCCCTCGCATCTTTTAAGCGATTAAAAGGCGTAGGTGAAGTAAGGGAGATATCGAAATGACCAAAGATAACAGGTGGCGAAAGCCGTGAAGCTTAGAGCGCAGATCATAGAATCGTTAGCTGGTGTTAGGATTCCCGTGCTTAGCAAGGTGAGATCATGAGCTGTTTGGATCTGCCTAAAAGCTAGCTCAGCGGATGGCTAACTTCTGCGAGGGTATCAAAAAATCTGGGATAGGAAACAGCGGCGGCTTCGGCTCGATGAATTTTTGATTTTGCGGGGGTGCGGGTGGCCGCGATCGCTAAACTCATCGCAATCCGGTGATCGGTGTAGCTATCAAGAGTGGCGCTTGTTAGCTGAGCACTGGCTCCCTTCCCTACAATATCCATGCCTTCAGGGTGTTCGGTGACGCTACCGCCCAGTTTTGCGATCGCTTCGGCCATTACGGCTAGGCGATCGCTTTCCTTCACCCGCAGCTCAGCCGCATCTTTTATATAGGTCGTTCCTTCTGCAAACAGGGCCGCTACCGCCAAAATAGGCACCTCGTCAATCATCCGAGGAATTAAGTCGCCACCAATGGTTGTGCTCTTGAGCTGGCTGTGCCGCACGCGCAAATCGGCGACAGGCTCACCAGTAACGTCACGCTCGTTTTCAAGGGTAATATCGGCTTCCATTGCCTGCAAAGCATCTAGTACGCCCGTGCGCGTTGGGTTGATGCCCACGTTTTTGACCAGCAGATTAGATCCGGGCGTGATGGCGGCGGCGACGAGCCAAAAGGCGGCAGAGCTAATGTCACCAGGGACGATGACGGTTTGGCCGGTGAGCTTTGCGGGGCCGTGAAGCGTCACGCTGTTGGTGGCTGAGTCAATGGAGAGATTGGCACCAAAGGCTTTGAGCATTCGCTCGCTGTGGTCGCGGGAGAGGCTCGGCTCGGTGACAGTGGTGTCGCCGTTTACGGAAAGACCCGCGAGCAGGAGGCAGGATTTTACCTGGGCTGAGGCGATAGGAGAGTGGTAGTGGAAGGGGCGTAGCTGCTGGCCTTTAATGCCGAGAGGGGCGAGGGTGTTGTTGGCTTTTCCGGCAATGGTTGCGCCCATTTGGGTGAGCGGGGCGATCACGCGCTTCATAGGGCGAGCGCGGATGGAATCGTCGCCGGTAACGGCAAAGAATTTGTCGGGTTGAGAGGCGAGCAGGCCGAGCATAAGCCGGAAGGTGGTGCCTGAGTTGCCGGTGTCTAGCACGTCGTCAGGTTCTTGAAGCTGGCCGCCAGTGCCTTCTACGGTGATCCACTCATCTTCTAGATTGGAGATTTTGGCACCCATAGCGGTGAAGCAGGCGGCGGTGCTGCGGGGGTCTTCACCAAGGAGGAGGCCTTTGATGCGGGTGGTGCCCTGAGCTAGTGCGCCTAACATCAGCGATCGATGCGAGATGGATTTATCACCTGGCACCGTGATTTCTCCGGTAAGCGGGCCGCTTTTGCTGCCGTCGATTTCTAAGGTTTTGTGAGGAGCCTGATCGATTAGCTGCAAGAAGGTCATAGCCAAAAAGGGAGGCGTTAAACGCCAGAAACGGTTGGATAAGTTGAGTTCAGATTTTACCGTCTGGGCGATTGCGTGCAAATGAAGCTATTTTCGATGGTGCTTCAGCTCACGGCTTGTCGCAGCGTACAAATCGCGATGGTGGCTGACCCGTTGGCCCATTTTCAAACAGAATGCTGTTATTTTGATCGTTTGGCTCAATTCGATAGGTAGCGGCCTCAGGGCGCACTTCCATAGCACCTTCTTGCTGGAAGAAAGTCGCGTCGATATCGTAGCCCTCATCCCGGCGCGTCACTGAGTTTATCTCGGCATACCCGTAGTAAAACTGAAGCTCACTATCTAAGACAGTCAGCGCCGTAAACGTGCCTGATGAACAGGCTTCCTGAGTCTGGTCAAATGTCCCAAGAACGCTGCTTGGCAACTGATTCTCTAGCAGCCTAGACGAATCGCTGTCTTCTGTGCCTGCGGCTGGTTGGGCTGGATGGTTAACTGCTGTATCGGATGGTGTCTCTTCAGACTGAGCGTTTTGGGGGCTCTGAGCACATGCTGCAAAGAAACCCGCGAGCAGGGCAGCAGCGAAAAAACGAGCTATATACATTGCAATATATTGTCGGTAGATAAAGCAGAGGCTTGTTACGGTACCTCACTGCAATAAGCATTGACCTGTTCGATGACGCCAGTTTCTTTAGTGTCTAGCGATAAAATATCGTCGTATGCTCGGTTTTGCTCTGTCTGGTAAGTTGTAAAAACGTTCCGTAGCGCTTCTTCTGTTTTGGCATCGCGAACGAGCTGCATCGCTTCGCTAGCTGAGGTTGTCGCCGTTTTATAGCCAGTGAGTGTCATCACGTAGCTTTCTTGGTATTCGGCAAGCTGCTCATCGGTAATATTTAACTCGCTGATGTCTTGTAGCATAGTGTCGATTTGCTGGGTGACGTTGTTGATAGCAGCAGTGTAATCGGCGGCGGCGGCCTGTACGTCTTTGAGGTTTTGTGCGCCTGATATCTCAATTTGTGAGCTGGCTAAATCGGCTTCAAAGCCTTCTCTAAGCGCCTGGTTTTGCTGGGTGATATCGGCAAATTGTTTGCACTGGGAGACGGTGCTGCCACAGCTAGCGATCGCGCTGAGCAAAAAGGCGCTAGCAAGGGTTTGCACCACCTTTCGAGTACCTACTTTGTGACGGCTGGCGCTTTTGAGTTTTGTCATCGGTTTTTTTATTGGCCCATAGGATTATCTGTTTCGTTATATACAGTAGTTGATAGCAATTATTTTGTTGATTTGAGAGGATTTTGTATTGGCGGCTAATTTGAGTGAGCATCGTCAGCAGTTTTCGCTGCTATCTGACAAGCAGTATTTTAACTATGGCGGTCAGGGGCCGATGGCAGATAGCGCATTGGCGGCGCTGCATCATTCTCAGCAAAAGATTCAGGCAGAGGGGCCGTTTTCGGGGGCGGCGTATGCGTGGCTAAGTGGTGAAGGGATGGCGGTGAGAGGGGCGATCGCACGGGCTTTAGGTACCACACCTGAAACCATTACGCTGACCGAAAATGTGACGGTGGGCTGCAATATTCCGCTGTGGGGACTGGCTTGGGAAAAGGGCGATCGCATCCTCATTGGTGACTGCGAGCATCCAGGTGTGATAGCTGCGGTCGCTGAAATTAGCCACAGGTATGGTGTGCATGTAGACACCTGTGCGCTGACTGCAACCATGAACGGTGGCGATCCGGTGGCGGTGATTAAGCAAGGATTGCAGCCAAAGACGCGGCTGGTGATCATCAGTCATATTTTGTGGAATACGGGGCAGGTTTTACCGCTCAAAGAAATTGTTGCGGCCTGTCATGACAATGCGCCTCACACCCGAGTGCTGGTGGATGCGGCGCAGTCAGCCGGCTCGCTGCCGCTGGATCAGCCTGATTGGCTTTTGCCAGAGACTGAGGTGGACTATTACGCTTTTACCGGGCATAAGTGGTGGTGCGGCCCGGCGGGTATTGGAGCACTGTACGTGCGGCCTGAGGTACTAGAAGAGACTGCGCCTACGTTTATTGGCTGGCGAGGAATCGAGATGGATGCGGGTGGCCATCCTACGGGATGGAAGCCGGACGGGCGGCGGTATGAAGTAGCGACGTCTGACTATCCTTTGTGGAGCGGACTGACAGAGGCGATCGCGCTTCAGGAAAGCTGGGGCAGTAGTGCCGAACGATATGCGCGAATTTGCGAGCTAAGTGAACGATTATGGCAGGGTTTGAGAGAGATTCCGCAGGTGGCTTGTCTGCTCACTGACGCGCCGCCACCGTCAGGGCTGGTATCTTTTCAGCTTATAGCGGATGGCAAGCCGAGCCCGAGTATGCACAGTGCATTGGTCGAAGCGCTGGCGGCTGAGAAGATTTATCTGCGGACGCTGCTGTCGCCTAACTGCGTGCGGGCCTGCGTACACTATCTTTCGCTGGCATCTGAGGTAGATGCCCTGATTGCGCGAGTGGAGCAATGGCTATAGCGGCAGATGAATGATAAAGGTGGTGCCCTGACCTGGAGCGGATTCTACTCTTAATTGGCCACCGTGCTTTTCGGTTACAATTTGATGTGCGATCGCCAACCCCAGCCCAGTGCCTTTCCCAACGTCTTTGGTTGTAAATAAGTGATCAAATATCCTTTCTTTAACAGCGTCTGACATGCCCTTGCCATCATCACGAATGCTAATTTCGATCGCCTTTGATTCCGGGCGCGCAGTCGTTTTAACGGTGATCGTCTGAGGCTTATCTTTTAGCTCAGCAAAGGAGGCTTGCTCAGCGGTTTCGTCAAAAACATCAATTGCATTGGCCAATATATTCATAAACACCTGATTGAGCTGGCCAGGAAAACACTCCAAAGCAGGCAGATCTTCGTAGTCTTTTACCACCTTAATCGCCGGACGGTTTTCGTTGGCATCGAGCCGATATTTTAAGATGAGTAGCGTGCTGTCGAGCCCTTCTTGAAGCAGGGCGCTCACTTTATGTTCGGTATCGGCACGCGAGAAAGTGCGCAGGCTCGTGCTAATCGCCTTGATGCGGTCAGTGGCTCCTTGCATAGAGGTCAACAGTTTGGGTAAGTCTTCGCATACAAACGCTAAATCGATGTCCTCCGCATTCTCTTGCACAGGAGCCACTGCGTCAGGATAGTACTGCTGATATAGCTCTAACTGATCCTGCAAGTCTTGAAAATAGTTTTGAGCATTGAGGATACTGCCATTGAGGAAGCCAATCGGGTTGTTGATTTCGTGAGCAACCCCGGCAACCAGATTGCCAAGAGCCGCCATTTTTTCACTTTGAATCGTTTGTAGCTGAAACTGTTCTAATTTCTCAAGCGCGGTTTCTAGCTCTACGGTACGACTAACGACCTGCTCTTCTAACTTTTCAGTTAAAAGATAAAGATTAAGCTGGGTGCGCACTCGTGCTAATAGTTCTGTTTCACGAAAGGGTTTGGTGATGTAGTCAACAGCACCTAGAGAGAAGCCTTTGACGATACTTTCGGCATCTGATAGGGCCGTGATAAAAATAACGGGAATGTTCGCGGTGTCAGGGTTCGCTTTAATCTGTTGACAGGTTTCAAACCCATCCATTTCGGGCATTTGAATATCTAGTAAGATCAAAGCGGGCGTTTGTTCTTGGAGCTGCTTTAAGGCTCGTTTACCGCTAGTAACCGCAGAAACGTAGTATTGGGCTGAAGACAAAATCTCATCTAGCACGTTCAAGTTAGCCACCGTATCATCTACAACTAAAATCTCAATATCCTTTAGATTGTTGATTTCTATTTGTCTATTTGACATCGGCTGCTTCTCTCATCAGATGTTGCTGTAGTCGCTTTTCAATTTCTTCCGAGCGGAATTGACGAGCGAGTGTTGAAAGGGCGTCGGCGAAAGAACCGTAGGTGCTGTCACTGTCTTTGAGGGCTTCGAGCTGCGATCGCAACTGTCGAACTCGATTTCGCTTAGCTAATAGCAGGAGTTCTTCTAATGTTTCGCGCGGCGGCACAGCCATTTCTGTTGATGGCGGTACAGGGGAATTTGATGTCTTTTGTGTACTTTGAGATATCCAGCGTAGCGGTAAGTGTTTAGCAATCAACTGAAAGAGTTCTGCCGACCCTACAGGTTTCGGTAAAAAATCATTGCCCCCTTCCTTCATTGCTAGCTGCTGATCAGCCTGTGAAACCGACGCAGAAGACACCAGTATGATAGTTTGCTTTAGCTCGTCTATTTGTCGAATGCGGCGCAGACATTCAGTGCCATCCATCACTGGCATGGCTAAATCCATAATGACTAAATCAGGAGCGTGAGTATGCAGCATGTCTAAACCTACTTGACCGTTTTCGGCCTCTAAAACCGTAAATCCTAAAGGCGTTAGTAAACCGGATAAAACGGCGCGGTTTTCCCACCGGTCGTCTATCACCAAAATGCTGTAGCGCTTTTTGTCCTCCTTTTGGCCGTTTTGTTTACTGTCATAGCCCGCAATCCGATTAATGCCATCAACAGACTGCTGCTCTACCCACGTTTCGGTCAGCGGGCAATTAATTGTGAAGGTAAATTCGCTGCCTGCCCCGAGCTGACTGTCAACAGCAATGGTAGCTCCCATGAGCTGAACGATTCGCTGACTAATTGCCAGACCTAAGCCGGTGCCTTCAGACTGCTTTTTCTGATCGCCTACCTGTTCAAAAGCTTCAAACAGTTTGGCCAAATCAGCCTTATCAATGCCAATACCGGTGTCGATGATTTGAAAGCGTAGAGAAACTTCAACCTCAGAGAGAGATTGCGCTTCAACCTGGAGGGTAACGGTGCCCGCTTCGGTAAATTTGATCGCATTGCCCAGCAAATTAATCAGTACCTGGCGCAGTCGCTTTTCATCGACCACGATGCCTTTAGGTAGCTGAGGCGTCAGCTTATAGATGAACGTAATGTCTTTTTGCTCGGCCTTAATTCGGCACATTTCAACCACACTTTGTAGCAGTGAGGGCAGATGAACGGCTGTGGGGGCTAGGTCAAGTTTACGAGCCTCTATTTTTGAGAGATCCAAAACGTCGTTAATGAGGGTGAGCAGGTGGGAGCCGCACTGATGGATGACGTTGATACCTTCTCTCTCTTTGCCGTCTAGCGTGCGGCCTAAAATTTGGGCGTAGCCTAGAATGCCATTGAGTGGCGTTCGCAGCTCGTGGCTCATGTTGGCCAGAAAATCGCTTTTGGCCTGATTGGCCTGATCGGCCGCCGCCTTGGAGCGTTTAAGCTGCTGCTGTTCAAAAGCTTGCACCTGCCACAGTACGGCTAGCATCGTCCCGGTTAGCCCCACGACCACGACCGCCATCCAGTCGAACGGACGCAGCTTTCCATTGATATTGTTGCGCGGAATCACCAGGGCAACCGACCAATCAGCCTCCTGTAGCGGTACATAGGCAACGTATTGTGCTTGGCCGTCAATTTCAAACAGGCGGAGCCCCGATTCTCGGTTCTTCAGGCGCTGGGCAACCTCAGCTAGCCCCGGATCGTCATAGTCTAGAAGGCTGGGCGCGGGTACTTCAACTGTAGACATCAGCTTGGCGTTGGGGTGAACAATCGCTTCGCCTTTAGAGTTCAGGGCAAATGCGTAACTCTTTTGCCCATAGCTAAGATTATTCACTACCGCTTTCATTTCCTCAGTGCCGACCACTGCGTTTACCGCTCCAATTGGCTCACCTAGCGGACTATCTGAGGTGGCTTCGCCGGAAAAGGTGGGGAGCGCAAACACTACGATGCTGAGAGCGTTTGAACTGCGTGACAGAAGGGGATCGGATAGGCTACTGACCCCGGCCATAGCGCCTTTGATATGCTGGCGATCGCTTAGATCGATAGTGCCATTCCTCTCAGGAGTGTCGGTGGTGTACAGCATCATATCGGCATCGGTCATTCCTAAGTAAAAGAAGTCGGGCAGCCGTTTTTCTTCTAGCTGTAAGTAGGGCTCTATCACCTGCCAGTCCATGGTTCGGAAGGTGGGATTGTTTGCGATCGCGCCCAAGGTGGATTTTTTATCTCCAATCCACCGATCAATTTCGTTAGCGCCCTGCTGCACCTCTAAAAAGGCTGTATTTTGCAGGTCTACCAGCGTTAGGTTACGTACTCGCTGGTAGCTCCAGTAGCTAGCCGTACAGACAAAGACAGCCGTTCCGCCTAAAAGAAGGCTGGCCCATCCTGCCTTTGACTGGCGCGGCGCGGACGACGACTTTTGAGCGAATCCTGGTATAGAAAACAATCGCTGGCTCCATATTGGCAGTGATAATCAATACAGTTCCCGAGGCAGCAAAAGCCATAACGTGCCGACGATTGAGAGATTGAATGCCGCTATTAAAAAGAGCCATACAAGCAAGATCTTGCATGGCTCTATATTCCAGGTAAGATTCCAGGTGAGACAACAGATTTTAGTTAGCTTGGCTGACAGCGGCTTAATCAATCAGCGATCTGTTGTATGGTTAACTCGCTGTTTATTCGCTAACCGGCGCATAAAAGGTGCCTTCTACTTCAACAATGTCGTCTTGGTTGAGGCGATCTACCTCGACAATGGTGCGCGGTGGGTATGGGCCATCGCCCCACAGTTCTTCTTGAATTTGGTTGACAATGGGCCGGTAGCGGTACATGTCGGTGACATACACAACTAGTCGCACGGCGTCTTGCAGGGTCGCGCCTTCTGATTCGGCAATCATCTGCATGTTCAGAAATGCCTGCCGCACCCGGTCTGCTTCATCGGCTACCAGGGCGTTGGCTTCGGGGTCAATGCCGCGCATTCCCGCTACGAAAATGTAGTCTCCTGCTCTTGTGCCTAGGCTCCAAGTCGCTGTAGGAATAATGCCGCCTTCAGGGGAGAGGGTTCTGACGCCGTTGGGAGAGACATTTTCTTGAGCAGAAATGGGGGCTGCGGTGATTAGGAGGGTTGCGATCGCAATCGTTGAAAAGGCAATTGATTTCATGTGTTTGGGGTAATATTGATAGCCTTTTCTAAGTAATTAGGCTTCTTTGTGATCTATTACACATAATCTTAAGACGAAAGGGAAGAAATACGGTTAAAAGCCTTTGTCTGTAACTGCATTCTGCGATCAATACCGGACGATATTCAATGCCACGTGTCGATTATAGTGAGAAATTACACTATGGAGATATCCTTTAAATGTGCGTATCTGTGCCCTCCACCATCGGCAGGAACAGAAGTACCTCTTCCCTTTCCCTTCTTCAACTCAAGTTCTGCCCAATTACTAATGCTTCTATCATGAGTCCAGTGCTCAAACTCGTGTAGAGAGGAAACAACTGGTGGCATCTCTAAACCCATTCGAGAGCAATAATCTGTCTGTTTTGTTAGCTCCCTAAACATTTCAGCAGCCGCTATGCCTTCATACAAAGTTAAGATGAGAGGAACTACGGGTTTATCAGTGAGATTAAGAGCTTTTACCGTCTTTCCAATCTGATCAGAAGCTAAATGTATTCGATACCAAAGATCAGCGATTTTGCTAGCTTGAAAGTAGGCGCTTGTCTCAGCACTCATAATACTATTTTTACACTCTACAACAATGTAAGCACTTGGAGTTCTAATGAGAAAGTCAGCGCGTTTACCATTATTGACTGGTGGAATCTTTTTAAAGAGGCCGGAGCAAGCTTGAGGAAACAACACCTTTTCTAGATAGTCCTCAAACGCACCACTTATCAAATTTCCTTTTCCCTTTCCTGCGTAGCCAAGTTCACTAACCTGATTCCAACAAGATTCCGTGAATGAAAAAGGATCAGGTAAGCAGAAATTTTCAGACTTAAGCTTAATAATGGGACGATCTAAAAAGCAGTTTCGGAAGAACGGTTGGTAAAAATCACTGACACCTTCGAGAGAGTTAATAACTCTACTGCGAAATGAATCAGGAGAATTAGTAGAAAAAGACCTACTATTCTGCCTAATAAATTTTTTTAGACTATCAGCGCTTAGACCCATATCTTGAACGCTTTTGTGTAAGTTAGAAAGCTGAGAAGTGTTGTAGAACCCCTGTTTTTCTTTCTGAAGCATGAAGATGCTCAAGCATGGCATGAAATGCTTGCAATAGCTAACTGGCTGCAATCCAACTTTTTCTAAGAATGCCTTTGAAAATTCATTGCTCGATAAATTGTCGAGCAGTTCAATAAATTTTATCGTTCGGGTTATACGGGCAGATGGCTTACCAAAACCTGCATTCTGAAAAGCTGTACCTCGCTGTAGAAAGAGAACGGCAGCGTAAGACCGAATTAGCTGTAAATTTAAAATGTCGCTTAGTTTGGAGGAGCAGTTGCGCACATATGTTTCATTTTTACTCGTCTCTTCCCATGCTACGAGAGAGGCTGAGATGATGGAAGCTTCGTCTTCGAGAAGCTGTCCATTAGAAATAGTGTGGCCATCGTAACCGTAATACGCGTTTATCAACTCATCGAATTTCTGCGGAACGATCTCCCCTCTCCGATAGGAGTTTCCAGTACTAGCTAACAGCATCAACCTGACGGCGTAATTGCGCTTGGTATTTCCTCTATTCCAGTCTATTGGGTTTGTTCGTTTTTTGCTCCATTCCCCCCAACATTCCCTAGCTCCGATATCTAAGACAGAGACTGAGTTATACCGACGAATGAACTGACGTAGTTCAGAAAAACTATCAACAATCATTGACAAACTTTTATAGAAGATTAACGAGAGTACTCCAATAGAGACGTGCTGCTATTGATGATGAATATTTATTGGCTGTATGCACTATTGGGATCTCTATCAATATTACGGCTACTTTTCGAGAAAGCGTAGCCGATGCTGCCCCATCCTACTCATAATCCTCTCCCTCATATTCCCGGCACCCTTCACAGGGGCAAAAGGGATTGGCCGTGCAGCGTAAGTAGGGCGATCTGGCACTCATCTGACAAACAATGCAGGTAAACTGGAGCAGTACTAATCGGCTGAGTCGCACCAATGGTTATGCAGCGCGTGGAGATAGAGCTACCAGAATCAGTGTATCGGCAGCTAGCGCAAATTGCAGCGGAAACAGCGCAGCCAATTGCCACCCTTGCTGCTCAAAGTGTGATTAGCAACTTGCCGCCGTCTGCTGAAGATGCCTCACCTGAGCTGCGTGGAGAGCTGCTAAGAATGCAAACGTTAGAAACTGAAGCGCTATTGAGCATCGCTCAGTCTGAACCATTACCTACTGATCAGCAGCGTCAAGTTGAGCTATTAGAGCGAAATGCAGAAGGCCAGATTACTGAGGTAGAGCGTCAGGAGCTACTGGCGTTGAGGCAGGCGGCAGATCTCCTGATGCTACGAAAGGCCTATGCTTGGTCAATGCTGCGCTGGCGGGGACAGAGAGTTCCATCGTTGGAAGATCTACCTATTCCACAATGAGCATTTCAGGAAACATACGCCAGCAGGTAATCGCAGCGGCAGATTATCGCTGTGAATACTGCAAGACTTCCTCACGCCTAACGGGTACGCCTCTCGTGATGGATCACATCCTGCCAAAGTCGCTAGGTGGTAGCGACGAAATGCTTAACCTAGCAGCGGCCTGCTATCGATGCAACGAATTTAAGAGTGCGAAGACTCATGCTAGAGATCCAAAAACAAATCAGCTTGTCACGCTTTTCAACCCTCGGACGCAGGTGTGGAGCGATGAGTTTGACTGGGCCAATGGCGGCACTCATATTATTGGTAAAACAGCGACAGGTAGAGCAAGTGTGATCGCGCTGCGTTTGAACAACGATCAGCTTGTAGAAGCGCGATCGCTCTGGATTGGTTTCAGGTGGCATCCTCCGTCCAATCAATAGGTCTGTTTAGTAGTAGTGTCATAGCTACTTCTTAAGAAGACATAGCCCATTACTTATATTCTTTCCCTTCATATTCCCGGCACCCTTCACAGGGGCCAAAGGGATTAGCCGTGCAGCGTAAGTAGGGCGACCTAGCATTTAGCTGACAGGTAATATCCCCAATTACCAGCCCCATCCCATCCACATAGTGCTCATCAGGATCACGCGGGCGGCGATATCGCTGCCGGTACCGCTCTTGCTGGGCGTAGTCAGCGGCAAGTTGCAGGCTTTGCTGAAACTGCCTGCGTGAGTAGAAACCAACGATGAGAGAAAGGGCGGCGGGAATCAGGCCAATGAAGATAGTCAGCGCAATAAGCATGGAAACGTAAGGCTAGGTGCTAGTGCTGATCCTAGCTCTTTAGACCTTCTTTGAGTGTCGCTTTAAGGGCTCTCTTTCGCTTCCTTTTTGGGCTTAAATGTAGACTTCACGTGCAGATCCTTGAGCTGGATATCGTCCACGCTAGAAGGTGCGTTGGTGAGCAGGTCGCGGGCCTGCTGTGTTTTGGGAAAGGCGATCGCCTCTCGAATCGACTGCTCACCGGCTAGCAGCATCACCAAACGGTCTAGGCCGTAAGCAATTCCCCCGTGCGGCGGCGTGCCATACTCAAACGCCTCTAGCAAAAAGCCAAACTTATCGTTCGCTTCTGCTTCAGAAAGGCCAATCGTTTCAAACACTTTGGCTTGCACGTCAGGTTGGTAAATGCGCAGCGAGCCGCCGCCGATTTCGTAGCCGTTGTACACAATGTCATAGGCTACCGCGCGGGCGGTGGTAAGGTCGCCTGCGTCGTCTGGATGGGGTGCGGTGAACGGGTGGTGGAGGGCTTCGTGACGGTTTTCATCAGCGTTCCACTCGAACATGGGGAATTCGGTGATCCAGAGGAGGTTGGTTTTGCTCTCGTCGATCATGTTGAGTTCTTGCGCGATCGCCTGCCGCAGCTTATCCAAAGTCGCATTCACCGTACTCACATCGCCCGCACCAAATAGCAGCAGATGTCCCGGTTGCGCCCCGGTTCTCTCTAGCAAAATCTGCTTTTGCTCAGGCGTTAGATTGTCTTTAATTGCGCCAATCGTGTCAATCTCGCCGTTCTCACGCACCCGAATATAGGCCACGCCCCGCGCCCCGGCATCAGTCGCCACCTTAAACAGGTCACCTTTCGGCTTAATTCGCACGTTAGAAATCGCATCATTACCACCTGGAATCGGCAGCACCTTCACCTGTCCGCCGCTGGCCACCGCGCCTGAAAACACTTTGAACCCAGAATCTTTCACAATGTCTGAAACGTCTACCAGCTCCATGCCGTAGCGAGTATCAGGCTTGTCGCTACCGTAGCGTGCCATCGCCTCGGCATAGGTGAGCCGAGGAAACGGCGTAGGAATATCGATGCCTTTAACGGCCCTAAATATATAGGAGAGCAGCCGCTCGTTTAGCGCCAAAATCTCTTCCTCATCCATAAAGCTCATTTCCATATCGAGCTGCGTAAACTCAGGCTGACGGTCGGCCCTAAGATCTTCGTCGCGGAAGCAGCGAGCGACCTGATAGTAGCGATCCATACCCGCTACCATCAAAATTTGCTTGAATAGCTGTGGCGATTGAGGCAGTGCAAACCAGTCGCCTTCATTGACGCGAGAAGGCAAGATGAAGTCTCTTGCGCCTTCAGGTGTGGAGCGGGTGAGAATTGGCGTTTCTACTTCCATGAAGTCCTCTTGGTCTTCTAGGAATCGGCGAATGGATTTGATCACATCGTGGCGCAGGCGCATGTTGCGGGCCATGCGTTCTCGTCTGAGATCTAAGTAGCGATACTTTAGCCGCAGGTCTTCGCGAACGTTTTCTTCTTCAGCCGTTGAAACCTGAAAGGGCATTTGCTTGCGCACGGCGTTGAGAACGATCAGCTCGTCGGCATAGATTTCGACTTCGCCGGTAGGGAGCTTAGGATTAAGCGAATCTTCGGGCCTTTGAGTAACGCGGCCTACCACTTTGACGACGTATTCGTTGCGGACGTCTTCAGCGATGGGGTAGGAGTCGGGGGTGCGTTCGGGGTCGCTGACGATTTGGACGGTGCCAGTGCGATCGCGCAAATCCAAAAACACCACGCCGCCATGATCGCGTCTACGATCCACCCAGCCATAGAGCGTTACCGTTTTGTCAATGTGCTCGGCTCGAAGGTGACCGCAATAAAGGCTACGCATGGCGACTTAGCTATCAATAGGAAATAAAACCTTTTCATTATGAGCGATGACGGGCGGCAGCGACACATAATATTTGCCAGCCCTGATACGTCCTACGCAGATACTGCCTTTGCCAAAGATAGATTGGCTATTTTCTCGCAGCAGAGCTTCGGGGGCACAGAGAAATACACTTGAAAGTGTGGCATTTCTATCCTTTGAGCGATCTAGAATCGTGCGATCGCCTTGGTATTACAACAGGCGCTTTGACATTTTGCATAGATACGCAAAATGCGGATTTTCAACTACTGAGAATTGAATTATTTATCTGGTATAAGATTATCTGTCTAAATAGTAGCGGCTTCTGCTTAATGCAGCGTTTTAGCTAGCGATTAACGCGGCGCTTGTTGAAATATTGCTGAAATATTAAGGGTCAGTCGTTTTACCGATGAAGGTGCTAATATTCGTTTCATGAAGAAATCTCTGTGTAGAGATTAATCAATAAAAACGCCCATAAAAACGCTAGGGGTGTCTTACTTTTACGCAATGCTGCGGCATGTGATGAAGTGAGGCTGAGAACATACCCTTGAACCTGAGCCTGGATAATGCCAGCGGAGGAAAGCATGAAGTTTGTACCGAAGGCCCAAAAGGGTGTAGAAGCATCTGGCTCATCAGAATTAGGCGCTGAGTTAGATACTGCGCTAAATATTGAAAGTCAGCGTCTTGAAGACTACATGGTGAGCCGCAATCAGGTGAGCGGCGGTGTGGCCTTTGCAACCATTACGGCGTCGGCGCTAGGGGCTTGGATTTTGTTTAGTCCACCTGAGGCTGGCTCGGCTTTTGGCGGCGTGACGGCGATTTTGGGCTATTGCTTGGGGTCGGCGATCGCAATCTTCCTATTCGTATTTGTTGGCCCTAGGCTCAGGCAAATTATGCCCTGGGGGCACTCGCTAAACGAGTATGTGCGCCATCGCTTTAGTCAGGGCGCTAGCGGGCCATTTGGCAGCGCGATGTACTGGCTGACGGTAGGCGTGATGCTGCTGTATATGTTTGTGTATTTGGCGGCTGAATTGACTGCGATCGCCCAGGCCCTACAGCTCGTCATCGATCTGCCGCTACTTGCCACGTCGCTCGCGGTCATCACCGTTGTCTTTCTCTACACGGCATACGGCGGGCTCAAGGCCACTATTTTGACCGATGCCGTTCAGTTTGTGCTGATTGTGCCGCTGCTGCTCATTTGCTTTGGGGCGACCGTACTGGCGATGGATGGATTTAGCGCGGCCTTTGAGCCAGTGTCTATAGCGTCACCCGCTCTGCTTTCGTTAAACAACATTGACGGGCTCAGATTTGGGGCCACGCTGGTGATTGCGGTTGTAGCTGCCGAATTGTTTAATCAGGGCAATTGGCAAAGGGTATATGCCTGCCGAGATGATATGACGGTGCGGCGGTCTTTTTTAGGATCATCGCTGGTGATTTTGCCATTGATATTTGTAGCCGGACTGTTAGGTGTGATGGCCGCAGGTGTTGGCATCAGCGGGCCGACGGCATTTTTTGAACTGTTGCAAAGCTTGTCTATTCCGGTTTGGCTGCTGTGGGCGGTGGTGTTGCTGGCCCTAGCGCTGGTAATGAGCAGCTTAGACACGCTATTAAATGGTATTGTGTGTGTTTTTACATCAGATTTGCTTAAGATTACGCAGCGGTCTGATCGCGTATTGTTGATCTCAAGGTTGTTGATGATCGTAGTTGGGTTGCCTGCGGTTGCGATCGCGGCTCAAGGCTACAGCGTTCTCTATCTTTTCTTCATCGCCGACTTGCTCTGTGCGGCGCTCTTATTTCCGGTTATCTTCAGCCTTTACAACCGCTATCAAACCGCTGCCAATGCCTTTGTCAGCTCCCTAGCGGGCATCGGCATCGGCGCTTTGTTTTTCCCCAAACCCAACTTTTCTGCTTTATTCAACATTCCAGGCGGCGGAGACTTACTCAACAGTTTTGCGGCTGCCTTGGTGACATCAATGGTCGTTACGCTTTTGTGGAACGCCCTCAATAAGCATAAAAGCCCCTTTAGCTATATCGAATTGCAGGATGCAAACCCCTATAAATCTGTCCTGTAAAGTCTCCTAATAAATCTAGATTTTTTCTATTTCGTGTTCACAAAAGGACTCTACATATGACTGCTCAGCTCCCAACAAAGCCTAAAGATAGCCGCGACACTGTTGCGAACGCAGCTAAGATGGAAGAAAATCAATCTGATAAAGCAACCAGTGCCAAAGCGACAACATCCAGCAAGCCTGCGCTGCGTACCGAATGGATTGCCAAACGCAAAGGCCAAGCAAACGTCTCTCAGATGCACTATGCCCGCCAGGGTGTGGTAACTGAAGAGATGGACTACGTAGCGCGGCGTGAAAATTTGCCTGTAGAGCTGATTAAAGATGAAGTCGCTCGTGGTCGGATGATTATTCCGGCGAACATTAACCATCCTAACTTAGAGCCGATGGCGATTGGTATTGCCAGTAAGTGTAAGGTAAACGCGAACATTGGAGCATCTCCTAATTCTTCTGACATTAATGAAGAAATTGAAAAGCTAAATCTTGCGGTGAAGTACGGCGCAGATACGCTGATGGATCTCTCTACCGGTGGCGGCAACCTGGATGAAATTCGCACGGCAGTGATCAACAACTCACCGATTCCCATCGGTACCGTGCCAATTTACCAGGCGCTAGAAAGCGTGCACGGCAGCATTGAAAACCTGGACGCGCAAGACTTTTTACACATCATTGAAAAGCACGCGCAGCAAGGCGTGGACTACATGACTATTCATGCCGGTATTTTGATTGAGCATCTGCCGCTCGTGAAAAATCGTCTCACCGGCATTGTCTCTCGCGGTGGCGGCATTATGGCGCAGTGGATGCTGCATCACCATAAGCAGAATCCGTTATTTACGCACTACGATGACATCACTGAAATCTTTAAGAAATACGATGTTTCGTTTAGCTTAGGTGACTCTTTGCGTCCGGGCTGTCAGCACGATGCTTCCGATGAGGCGCAGTTTGCGGAGCTGAAAACACTAGGCGATTTGACGCGCAGAGCTTGGAAGAGTGATGTGCAGGTAATGGTGGAAGGGCCAGGTCACATCCCGCTCGATCAGATTGAAATGAACGTGAAAAAGCAAATGGAAGAGTGTTCTGAAGCGCCTTTTTATGTGCTGGGGCCTTTGGTGACCGATATTGCACCGGGCTACGACCACATTACCTCTGCGATTGGTGCGGCGATGGCGGGCTGGCACGGTACGGCAATGCTTTGCTATGTCACACCTAAAGAGCACTTGGGCTTGCCAGACGCTGAAGATGTTCGCAACGGCTTGATTGCGTATAAGATTGCGGCACATGCGGCAGATTTGGCACGGCATCGTCCGGGCGCGCGTGATCGCGATGATGAACTCTCCCGCGCTCGCTACAACTTTGACTGGAACAAACAGTTTGATCTCTCTCTAGATCCTGAGCGGGCTCGCCAATACCACGACGAGACCCTGCCTGCGGATATCTATAAGACGGCTGAATTCTGTTCTATGTGTGGGCCAAAGTTCTGTCCAATGCAGACAAAGATTGACGCTGAAAAACTCTCTGAACTAGAGAAGTTTTTGGCGAAAGATCCTGTGTAGTGCTTCTCTGAACTTTAGCCAGCGTTCAAAAAACAACGCCCTTTTGTGCATCGTCAGAATATATGTGAAACGTTAGGCCTGCTTCGAGACACCTCACCCGGTGAATCCAGTTGTCGTAACGCTTTGATTGGCCTAAGAACCAGGTGGTATCAGCCGCTTGAAATCGCTGAGTCTTAGCTATTTGTATTCCTTCTGGCGATCGCACAAAGCAGTCGATCTCATATACGCCGCTAACCACGTAGTAAAAAGAGAACTTAGGATGGCCGTGAACAGAGGTTTTTACCTGTTTGTCCCAGCGCATTACTAAGGCTTCAAAGGCTGTTTCCGTCAGGTTGTTAGTCGGACACTCAACCATGTCAAGCTCTTTGGCCACACTGTTACGGGTGTAGCCAGCGGGGCTAAAAGGTAAGTGCGATAGATTCGGGAAGTGGCTGTTCTTGAGCTGTTGCTCTAGCCAGGGGCCGAGCTGCTGGCTGCCGGTTGTCTGGTTGCGGTAGTGTATGAGCTGTTGAAACAGCATCGTCAAATTAAGGGTTTTCATGTGGTGATGCCTTCGCTAAGAGATTGTTGCTGAGTGGCACTGTCTTCTAGCTGACGGGCGATCGCTACAATATTATTTAAAAGCGCTTCAATATCCGCTAGCTGTGTTTGATTGTTGCAAATCACCAGCCGGAAGAACACTTTGCCATTCGACTGGGCATAGTTCACCATCGCTAGCCCTTTTTGCATTAGTACATCTCGAATCTGAAGCGTGAGCGCGTTAGTGTCCTGCATTTTATTCGGCGCTTTATCCTGAGGCACATATTGAAAGCAGAGGTTGACGGACTGACGAGGGAAAACCATCGTTAGTGAAGGGTGCTTGTCGATCAAATTTTCGGTTTTAGCTGCGAGTGAGAAGTAGCGATCCATGAGTGACTCCCAGCCGCGATCGCCCAAATGCTGCCAAGCCAGCCATAGCTTCACCGCATCAACCCGTCGTCCGCAATGGATGGTGCCTGGCCCCAAATCTGTCGGATCCTCTCCGGAAGAATGAAACAGATAGTCTGTATCATCGGCTGAAAAAGCGCTGAGCATCATGCCTCGCTGCTTCACGACTAGCACAGAGCACATTAGGGTCATGCCCATCATTTTATGCGCGTCCCAAACCACAGAGTCGGCTAGCTCTACACCTGCCATCAGGTGACGATGCGTAGAACTAAGCAGCACGCTCGCGCCCCAGGCACCGTCCACATGGAACCAAAGACCTTCTCTTTTGGCAATGGGTGCGATCGCTAAAAAGGGATCGTATACGCCGCGTACGGTAGTGGCTGCTGTACCTGCCACAAAGAATGGTTTTGCCCCTTGAGAACGCGCCAGCGCAATCAAAGATTCTAGAGCGGCGGGAATCATGGCTCCTTGCTGATCGACCGGGACTTTCCAGAGCTGCGCTGAGCCGATGCCGAGTAGCTGGGCGGCTTTGGTAAAAGAGTAGTGGGCCTCTTCAGAGACGAATGCGATTAGCTTGGGTGCGCCTGCGGTGCCCTCTTTTTTGAGCTTGGGCATGGCCTGATGTCGGGCGATCGCGATCGCCATCAAGTTCCCGTTGCTGCCGCCAGTCGTAAACTGCCCTTCAGGGTTGTCAAAGCCAATCAGCTCACCCATTTTGGCAATCAGCGTTTTCTCAATCAGGGTCGCTATGGGAGCTACCTCGTGCGTGTACATAGAGGTATTGGTGGCGCTGGTGAGCATATCGCCCATGAAGCAAGCCGCGTTGAAGCCGCCCCATAGCTGATTAAAGTAGCTAGGGTGCGCTGTTTTGACTGCGTGCGTTAGGTAGCTAGCGACGTCAACGTTCAGCGCGTCGAGAGGCTTCCCTTTGGTGGGGAGTGCTAGAGGGAAATGGCTGCGAAGTTCCTCGGGGCTCAGCGGCTCGACCACAGCAGAATGACTGCCTGAATCGGCAAAGAACGCTTCTAGCTGCTGTAACAGGTTGAGATAATCGGACGCTTGAAACATATAAATGAGCGATGTCTATTGAGTCATGGCTTCATATTTAAGCGCATAAACATGAAAACGGCCTTATAAACTCAAATGATTGAGGCTGCGTCGTAGATATGGTTGCGCGTATCGATAGCGCTCACACGTTTGTCCGTTCGTAATTCAACCAGAAACACAAAGAAATTAGTGATGGTTGTGCAAGTCTATCAGCTTAGTTTCAAGCTTTTCTATTTCCTCTTCTAGTAGAAGTTTTTGGCGCTTGAGATTATTTTTTGACACGGCGTTCTCTACATAGCTTTGCTGAGCTGAGAGCGCTCTGTAATCTTCAGACAGTGTAGAAAGCCGTTCTTCTATATATTTAGCTTTAAGGGTCGAAAGGCGGCTGTGCTGGGATAATAAGCGAGGTGTTGAGTCTAACTGATGGCCACCCAATATTTGGTCTAAGTTGCGGAGCAGCCTATCTAGATCGTGATGGAAATCTGGATCGGGGCGGGCTTGAGCGCAGTTCCGGTAGACCATTGCTTGCAGGCTTTTTGGGAGTGCGATCGCCCCTGGCAGATCAGCATTCTTCACCAGTAGTGGAATGAGTGTGATATCGCGTTCTAGCGCAGCCTCAATTTCTACTCTCACCCAATCCTTCGCGTTGTCTATTCTCCGAGATCTGCTCTGCCCTTCAGCCTCCAGCCAGGTCGGGCCAATGACAGCTATCATCACTTTGCATTGGTCTACCCAGTGGCGAATGTGATCTCTAAAGTCTGAGCCATAAGGGATGGAGTCTACGTCCTTAAATATAGATGCTTTGCCGTAGTGTGCAATAAGGCGATCATAAATACGACCCGTCACATCTATGCTGTCACTTCGGCGATAGGAAATAAAAATTGAACGCTGCGAGAGTGTCATTGCTTCGTGTGCTGCCTAATTTCCAACTATCAAAAGCCTGCCTTTAAAAACATCAGCCGAATCATTGAACGCCAGAGGGCCATCCGAAACGAATAGCCCCCTATCTCTATCACTCAGCAGTTTCCTTATCTGCTGTTTTTCGACGTGAAACTACTCTTTCAGCGGTTCTTTGTCATCTTCCTTTTTCTGGCTGTTAACAGGCGTTTTATCATCTTCCTTTAAAGGTTTCTCAGGCTCGCTTGCAGGCTCTGCTTGAAAGATCGACGCCAGCTGCTTCAGCTTACTTTCAGGGTTTTCTTTTGGCTTTAACGTGAATAAAAGGCCTTCGTGCAAAGGAATACCTTCCCCACAGCCACCATCTTTACTGTCTGTTAGACAAATAACTGACTGACCGTTCAGTTTTCCGCTAGTCATATAGGTGAGAGCCAATTCTTTCTTCTTAGCAAAATCAGCAAATCTAGCAGAGGCTTGCTCACAGCGCGTCTGAGGATCGTAGCCAGCCTTCGCAAAGAAGTCTGAATCCCAAAGAACCACAATCAGCTCATCTTGACCCTTTAACTTAGCAACCGTAGCTGGCGTTTCTCCCTCTTCTCCGCATAAGAAGGAGATGTCTTCTAGCTCAACTTTATAGACCAATTTTTCATTGTCTTTTTCAGGGGTAGTCACTCTCTCGGGCTTAATATTTCCCTCAATGATTGCACTCTCTACAGCCTCCGAAATCCCCGCGATAATTTGAATTTCTTCGCGCTGAGCTTGTTCTACAATCTCTCCTGGTAATTGAACCTCTAGCTGTTCGTAGGATCGGGCTATTTCTACAGGTGGTGCAGGTGGTGTATATGATGGAATAGGCGCAGGCGGTACATATGGAAGGGGTGCAGACGGCACATAGGGTGCTGGCCGCGCCGCCACATTATTATAAGAATCAATCGGTTCGCCCTCAGGATCGCTGGCGATTACGTCCTCTTCGTCATTGCCTTCTCCACTACTGCCCTCTGCAATCTTTGAATCATCTGGTTCTATTGCTGGCGTGTCAGAAGCCTCTGCTAACAGATTTTCAGAAATTTCAGCAGCCGTTTCAACACCATCACGGTTAACGCCTGCACTTATTTGAGGGCGAACATCGTTATTCTCATTACTTGCTACACCAGGAAGCTCAAATCCATCTTCTCCACCGTAGTCAATAATAACATTCTCGGTACCTAAATTATCAGAACTAATAGGAGGTGGGCTTATCAACTCCTGCGAAGGGCTATCCTGAACTTCTACAGACGGATTAGCCGGAACTTTTTCTGGGACTACAGCAACTTCTTCTGGCTCAGAATAGACCTGTAGATCGTACGCTAGTGGATGCGCCGATGATTCTTCTATATTCTCGGGATGTGAGCCTACTTCAGTAGCTTTCGCCGAAGTCGCGTGGAAACAAAACAGAAAGGGCGTACAGGTAAGTAGGAAAAGAAAATGTTTTTTCATGGCTAGAATTTCTATGCTGTTTGTCTAACAGTTTCTGAGGGACAAGTAATTCAAAACAAGAGTGACTACGAGATCACTATAGTCCGCATTTATTAAAGAGATAAAGCCGTCTGTCTCTATCATCTTCCCAGGACATTAAAGCAGGTAGGTGTCCTGGAATAGGATCTTTAAAATCAGGTTTTTGATCCTCCAGGTAACGAACTATATTATTTTCTACACTGCGTTCCCATGCTACGCTTACCGCGCTAAAGTCTGGCTCTAACCAACCGATTTTGTGATAGAAGGCTAAAACTTTATTCTGGATCAAAGAGGAATTAAAAACTTGTTCGTACAGGCGTTTCTGTACGCTAAATCCTAGGCTTTCTTCACTCGCTTCTTTCCAGAGTTCATCTATGCGCTGAATATCTGCGCAGCTTTCGTTGTTATCTACAAATGCCTTCCACTCTGGCAGTAAGAAATACCCTTTTTGCTTTGATTTATTGCCGACCAGGGCCAACAATAAATTGAACGTTTCACGGTCAGCCCTCTCCCAATCTTTTTCATTTAGGAATCCTTCTAGAGCTTCGTATGACACCTCATCTGATTGAGTTGTCTGCACATCAGATTCACCTGAACTGTCAAGCACTTCTTCTTCATTCTCGGATGCAGTAGAATCGACATCTGAAGGTGCTTCCGGAGCCGTGTTTTGGGTTTCTAATTCGCTCGCTTCCTCAGCATCTTCTAAGCCTCCTACATCTTCTAAATCTCCTCCATCCTCCAACGGACTATCATCTGCGTCTATCGTAGCGCCACCGTTGGCGTTTTCAGTCGTTGCATTAGGCGTTGTGCTTTGAGCTTGTGCCGAAGGGTAACAAACTAAACCCAAGGAAATAGAAAGGAAAAGGGTAGAGAAAGTTATCTTTGAAAACAGCAAACGAGAAAGCATGACTTTAAGCTCCTATAGCTAATTTGGGTTGATAAAAACAAACAACTTCAAAGGTGGAGAAACGAAATCAAACATCAGATCAATCAAACATCAGATCAGATCCTCAAATGCCGCATAAATTAAACAAGAAAAATCTCTTATCTCCGGATGGTTTTCCATCAATAGAGTTTCCCCAAGACATAATAGCTGGCAAATGACCCGTGCTAGGCTGTGAATAGTTGGGTGTTTGACCTTCAGTGTAGTAAGTATCTAGAGCATCTTCATCATAGACCCATCTCACGAAGAGTTTTTTGCTGTCATTACTTACCCACTTAACTTGTTTATAAAAGCTACTTATATCAACGCTGCCATCTTCCGAGGCTAATGATTCAAAGAGGCGTTGTTGAGCACTAAATCCTAACTCCCCATTGCTAGCTTCACTCCACAGCGAATCGATTCTTTTGATGTGACGACAGTTCTCCTGATTATTCACAAACTGTTCCCATTCTTTTGATACAAACTTTCTCCTTTCTTTTGATTCATTGCCTACTAGTCCCAGTAGCAAATCGAACGTTCTTTGATCGGCAGCTTCCCAGTCTTGAGACTTTAGGCTGGCTGTCAAGCTAGCGTAATCTTTGAAGTTTTGAATTTGACGAGAGTTGAGGAGGATAGGCACCAGTAAAAGTAGCGAAGCGCCAGCACCCAAAGCTAGAGATGTAACAGGGGGGCGCCGAGAATACTTCTTTATAATTAAGCTATCTTCTTGTTGAAAAGAATCTTCTTTCGGCGGTTGCCTATTCAAGCTGCTGGCGGCTTTATGGTCTGCTATCTTGTCTGGGAAAACTTTCTCAATGTCTTTTAGTACTTCCTCGGATGATTGGTAGCGATCGCCATATCGCGATCGCACCATCTTATCCACAATCTCAACAATAGGCCCAGTCTCTCGAGTGTGTCCTCGCCAAACCACCTCATCATCGTTATTGCGAGGCAAATTTTCTGCCTCAATGCCTGTCATCGCCTGAACACAGATAATGCCTAGCGCATAAACGTCGCTACTTAATCGGGGCCTTCCTGCAAACTGCTCAAGCGGCATATAGCCCCTTGTTCCAATTGAAACCGTTAGCGGGTCTGCTTGAGCCTGCGTGAAGCCCCCCGACTCCCGAATCTGCTTGACAGCGCCAAAATCAATCAGAACTAGCCTGCCATCATAGCGTCGTCGAATCAAATTACTCGGCTTAATATCCCGATGAATAACTTTTTGAGCATGAACGAACGTCAGGATATCTAAAACTTCTATCAATAGAGAAACTACCTTAGACTTAGACCACTGAAGTCCAGGAGATAGCTCCGTATCGAGAGGGAATCCGTCGATAAACTCTTGTACTAAGCAGAAATTGCTGTTGGTCTGAAAATAGGCCAACAGCATGGGGATCTGTCTGTGCTGACCTAGCCTCTCTAATGTCTCAGCCTCTCTCCCAAACAAATCTTCCGCTATATCTAAGGAAGACTGATCTTCTGTTGATGGCTTCAGAATTTTTATGACACAGCGAGGAATCCCAGGCCGATCTAAATCTCTGGCAATGTAGGTTTCACCCCAGCCCCCTCGGCTCAGCACCTGTATAACCCTGTACCGGTCTCTCAAAAGATTGCCCGGCCTCAACCCGACTTTAGTAAAACGACTGGAGACAAGATGAGCAGGTTTTTTAAGTAGTTCTATCAAAGTCCCGACAAACATAAAAACCACCTGATTCTTTAGTCTCCATCCAAAATATTAACCACAAGCCATGTCACGAAATTACCGTGCAACTTGCGTCGGATCGTAAGCTTGCTTAACACTAGACGGATTGAAAAAGGTGATGGTTACTTTATCGCCGTCGATGCTACCAATTGTTAGCTGATTGCCGTGCTCAAGTAGATAACCTGTCTGAGTATCTACAGTGTAACCGGCTTTAGTTTCAAGTCCATTACTGCTCGCTCGCCCTTGCCCATCTCCGTCAAAAATGCGGTATTGGTCGCCCTGTTTTTGTAGGATGGCATGGCGGCCAGATACAACTTTCCACTCGTTTGGGATGGCTAAATTGGCCCAGGAAGTATCTCTTCCTAACTGATGCTGATCTTTGGAAAGATAAAGCCTTTTAATTTCACCGTTGTATTCTAGCTCTAGCCACGTGCTTAAAACAGGCATAGAACCGTTGGCATTTCCGTTAACTGCCTCACTGTCGGCATAGCCTCTAGCAGGCGGCGTATGCATACGAGTAGCAGAGCTGCTGTTAGCCTGAGAAGGCGGATGTAGATTAGATTGAGGCGGTGAATATGGCTTTGGTGAAGACTGAGGCGGCTCAGATACAAACGCTGAAGCTGTACTGGATGATTTTTTCCCAATGGCAATGCTGCCCGCGACAATACCACCTAACCCTAGAACAGAAGCTGGAATAATCCAGAATAATGGAGATTTTTTAGAGGTGCCCGTTTGATCAAGTATGATGCCATCTTCAGAGAGCGCGATGTTAGCTTCCCTAATCAAATTATCTACTTCTGAGTGATCTTCAAACAATCCCTTGACGCGCTCAAACGTTAGGTTAGCGCGTCTATAATCCTTTGCCCAAAACTGCTCAAGGCCTTCTTGATAAAGCTTATCGACTTCTCTATCCTGGCTTTCAATATCTACGACACCTCCAGCAAACTCCTTTAACGTAGAGGTTGGAATTGCACTTGGGATGATAATGGTTCCATATTGATCGCTCTTGCCAAAAGATATCAAGCCAACGACTTCGCCCACTTTGTTGACGACTGGGCCACCCGAGTTCCCAGGCGATATTGGCGTATTGATTTGGATAATGCTAACCCCGTCTTCTGTCTTCTTTATTGAGGAAACATCAGCGGCAAGTGTAGACATCTGAAGCACTGAATCGAAATCGGAAAAATTGAAGTCCGCATCAGAGGGATAGCCCATAACTAAGACTTCAGAGGCTGCTCTTGGCAATTCTGAATTAGAAAGGTTCAGAGTCGGTGCTTTTTGCACTTCAATTTTGATGATGGCAACATCTTTCCCTTTTACTGGCGTATCTTCGTCAATCGGATCTCCGAATGCCTTGACGGAGAAATTCATTTCTTTCCCATTCGGCAAAGACACCGTATTAATGCCTTTAAAATCGACGAGCTTGGAGTTATTTCTTATAAACGCTATTGTATCTGGATTATCCAGATACTTGTTTCTATCCGTTCCCGACGAGTCTTCTAGCTCTCTGATGAAATTCTTGAACAATTCCTCCTTGCATGAGTTGTAGTCGCCTCCCTCATTTGTATTGGTGACGACGTGAGCATTTGTTGCAATGTAGCCATTAGAATGCACGATAAACCCGGTGCCTTTTTTCACGTAATACACTGGTTTCTCAATGGAAGCGGATGGCAGCCCACCTTTATTGGGCTCAAAATATCGGTAGGTTCCAGAGCAGCCGTCAAATATTTTGACGATGGCGGGCTCTGCTAGCTGAGTTAGCTGCTCGTTCGACAGCGTGTTTTGGGCCAGAATAGAGGATTGAGTGCAAATGAGAACTGTGATAGTTGTTCCGGTGATAACGATAAAGCGAATTGCTTTTCTCTGGAGAATATTGAGTGGTACGCGCAGAGAACACAGGTGTTTTTTAATATTCATGGCTGCTATAGAGTCAAAGAGTAAATGCCATGCTCCTACAGCCGTTAACTGCTGAAGATGCGTGTCAACAAAATATTAGGAAGGGAAAGCTTCTTATGCTTCAAAGATTTACAAGCGAATTCCGGAAAAACGAAAAAACGCCATTCACGTAAAAGCGTTGATTAAACAACTTATAAACTACGGGCAGTTTAAAAAAAGTGTCATGCATTAAATAATGGTAAAGAATACTGAAATATTTTTGATAAAGGCAACTACGCTATACAGACGCAGTTTAATTATTTTGAAAAACATTTTATACAAGCGAAAACGTTTGCTCTTTAGTGCTTTTCTGCACTCTAGATTCCAGAACCTTTTATCTGTATGCTTTTTATATTCTCATGTTTTCTCATGTTTTGAAAGCTGACCTCTGTAAAAGTACATAGATTTATTGTGCTTATTGTACAGGAATGATCACGCCTTTTCATCGGCTTTTCTCAACAAAGGAAGGGTAAAGTAACGTAAAATAGCTGGCTCCACTTTTTAGTGACAAAATGCTGATTGCTAAGCATTGTTACGGAATCGAGACGAAGATTTGAATGCTGAGTGTTATATCTGACATTAAGTCCGTAGAATAATTTGATTTTACGCTGAGAAGCAATATGTCATAAAGTTTTGACATCGGTTCGTAATCGCGAGCTAATGACTGCGTAGTCTTGATAAAAGTAACGGTATCCATAGCGCAAGTAGGCTGAGGGCTATGCAAATTCTGGAACCTCGAATAGCGCCCATTCCGCATTGGTATGGGTTGAGTTGACAGTTGATAGATAGTTCAGCTAAATGCCAGGAAAGTCCACCTAAAACTGTTCCTAGCGTGCAGTAGATGAACAGTCTGACGAGGCTGATGGTGATAGCGCGCTGCCGCAGATAGCTTTGGAAAATAGTAAATGCGCTTAAGCAGAAAGCTGCAACCAGGCCACCTCTGTATCCATATTCGGTCAGCGTTTCGACAATATCTCCTGGCATAGTTCCAGGCCTATCGGCAAAGAGACGGCCTGCCCGCCCAAGGCTTGTCCACCATAGACTCAGGGCAATTGTTATGCCGCTCGCGACAGCATATTCCCATCGCCGAGTGGATAGGCTGCTAAAGATAAGGCTGCGAGCTTTCTTATTATGAAACGTCTGTGAGGGTCTTTCCTGAACAGATGCGGGCGCTCTGCTTCTTACTTTTTGTGCGAGGGCACTCGCTCGCTGAGACGGTGACTTATCTTGTTGAGTGGCAGGGCGCACTGACTCATTGCTCAGCGATCTTAGTTTGCTGTAGAGCCATTGTTGCTCTAGCTCGACCTGACCGATCTCTTCTTGGATAGAAACTAGCTGACGGCGAATATCGTTTTTAGATTTTGCATTTTCTACATAGCTGATTTGCCTGGATAGCGCTGCGTAATCCTCGGTCAAACACTGAAGCCGTTCTTCATTAGCGTCAGCTTGTTTTTTGATACGCTTCTGCGTTAGATCTGTCCACATAGAGAAACGATATCTCCTGACGCCGCTAAACTTAAATAACTTATTTCAGTAGTGCTATACATATGATGATAAAAGACTGTTGCATATTTTGTGCTGAGTATCATGAGATATTTTTGACAAAGCATTACTAGCGTTAGGAGTGCGTGTTTAGCGTTTCTGTGCGGATAGAGCACGTGAGCCGACGAGCATGTGCTGCGATCGCATCGAAACTAGGAAGATGCGCATAGTTAAGAAAAACTGATAACATATAAACAAAAATTATATGTTTTGCAAAATGCAATCCGTCTGAATTATGTGTAAGCTGTAAGCAGTTCGTTCCACACTTCTTCTTTTGGTATTCACTATGACTCACATCGCGATCGCACCAAAAACAACAACATCAACGACTGACTTGCAGCCACAGTTGCCTCAAGCAACGGCTGAGAACCGACTCAAGGCAGCACTCGAACATGCTCGTCGCTTAACGCAAATGCATGGCTATGAAAACATTGACGTAGCGATCGCATGGGAAACTGTTGGAGAGCTGCAAGCGGCTCAACTACGCCAGCTCGTTGCTTCTTGTCAATCAGCGTTCGACCGCTACTGCCTGGAAATGCCTCATGCGGCTGAATGCCGAAGCTATGACTGCTAAAGTCTTGACTCTGCGCCTTACTCGGGCCTTCGAGCCGTTATCAATCAACAACGAAAAAGCTAAACTCTCTATAAAATTGAGGGTTTAGCTTTTTTTGGGATCTCACGCACAGCTCAGTTTCCATACAAATTATCGTGCTCAAACAGGGTAGAAAATGCTCGTTTGAAGTGCATCCTTTTGCCTCGAAAAGCGGGCCTTCTGACTGATTTTTAACGAGACACTTTCACAAAAAATGAGATGGTATTGATGTGTAATATACGGGGCAAAGGGGTATGCGCTGGAAAACAGGCCGTCGTAGCCAAAATGTTCAAGACCGTAGAGGTCAGGGCTCTCGCGGCGGTGGCGGTAGTCCGCTAGTTATTGGAGGCGGTGGCATCGGCATGGTCGTCGTGGCCATTGTCATCACCCTGCTTGGCGGCGACCCCACCATTTTGTTAGAGTCTGCCCCTCAAACCCGCAGTCCCTCAGGGGGCACCTATCAAGCCAGCTCACCTGAAGAAGATCAGCTCGCTGAATTTGTCTCAGTTGTCCTAGCCGACACTGAAGACACCTGGAGCACTATTTTTCCTCGCGAGTTTGGTGGCAGCTACCGCGAACCCGACCTCGTACTTTTTACAGGTGCCGTCCAGTCCGCCTGCGGTCAAGCCACCTCAGCCGTCGGCCCCTTTTATTGCCCTGCCGACCAGCAAGTCTATATCGACCTTGGCTTTTACCAAGACTTGAAGTACAAGCTCGGCGCCCCCGGCGACTTTGCTCAGGCTTACGTCATCGCCCACGAAGTTGGTCACCACGTTCAAAATCTTATGGGTGTTTCCGAACAGGTTCGTAAGGCCCAAAGCCGTCTGAGTGAAACGGATGCCAACCAGCTTTCAGTGCGTCAAGAGCTACAGGCCGACTGCTTTTCAGGCGTCTGGGCACATAGTGCGCGCCAACAAGGCATTTTAGAAGAAGGCGACATTGAAGAAGCCTTGAATGCCGCCAGCCAAATCGGCGACGACAATCTTCAAAAGCAACAGCGCGGCTATGTCAATCCCGACTCGTTTACTCACGGCAGCTCAGCTCAGCGCGTTGAGTGGTTCAAACGTGGCTTCACGTCTGGCGATGTTGATCAGTGCGATACGTTTAGTGGCGAGACTGCTAGCAGATAAACAACAGAAGTTTGATATCTAGCTATAGCAGCTTTCGCATACTTGTCCAGTCGTCGCTTTTAACCAGCCAGGGCGCGACCGGTACTTTTTTAGTAATGCCTGCATCGTCAATGTAAATGCGGCGGCTATCTGCTTTGACAACAGCCCACGAATCGAAGGTATAGCGCCTAGTGACTACGCCGAATAGGTTATATACCGTGAGCTGGCGTGGCTCTAACAAAAAGTAAGGGCGATTGAGGCAGTACAGCCCAAATATCATCACCATTAAGCTCAGCAGCGCACTCAATATAGGCTGTGAGGATGAGGGCGTAATGTGCACATTCGCCCATATGCTCGCACCGACACCGATGCCGCCACTAGTTAAGAAAAAGAGGCTGAGTGTGATGGTGTAATAGGCCGTTAAGTGAGGATCAGGGCGAGTGGTTGGCATGAAGGGTTTCTGTGACGAGGCGATGAATGGCTCAAGCGGTCGTGTGTGAATGACGTTGGGTGTGTTGAAGTTGCGCATTGAGGTTGTATGTTTAGGTCGCCACGTAGCACTTCTACGGTTTACAGGATTTTGGAGTCACTTTCATGGAGAATATCACTGAAATATTGAATTTATTTGATGATTTACGAAGGGTTTTATTTTGCGTCCGATCGGGTGTCTTGCGTATCAGCTTTGTACCGCCAGTGCCAGGGCTGTTTGAAGCTGCCGCCTAGCTTTCTGTCTTCGGCAAATGCTGGCTCAAATCCATACGTTTTGGCGTTCTTCTTAAGCCATGCAAACTCTGACGACTGGGCAAACTCAGCTTGTTTGTCTAACGTTTCCTCGGCTCCGCCAATATCGACTGCATAGCCAGTGGCGTATTCACCGTTTCCTTTGTCATAGCCAGTTAGGGGATACAGCGAAATGCTTTTAGCTTGGGCGGCGGCGACCATTTCCCAAAAAGCGGTTGCAGCATCGGGCTGAAGCAAAATGCTGTTGTCTGCTAGCAGCGGCACTAGCGCTTTAGGATCGGCGGCCTGAGTTGGGCTACCTGCTCGCCAGTCCTGCCAGGTTTGTGGCAGTCGGCTCAGTCGATATTCGCCCCATTGATAGGTTTTGACGCCGATGCCGATGGCCATAACGGTGGCAATACTGCCGACTGCTAGCTTAAAAAGGCGTGGGTTGGGCGCGATCGCAGCGGGTGATTCGTGAGTCGTGCTGAGACCAGCAGATGTGCCTTGTCTGGTCTGGCCAAATCGTGTTTGTTCTCCTTTAGGGGCCGCAACAATAGTGGCCAATCTGCTGTCGTTCGCAATTTGGCCGCGAGCGTTTTGATCATTGAAGGTTTGAAGGGCGTCTTGGGCAGTGGAAAAGCGATCCTGCCACTCGTGTCGAATGAGTCTGTCAATAAATTCCTTGAGGGGCAGGCTGATATTTACCTGGTCGCGCCACAGCAATCCTTTGATCGGATCGTAAGGAAACTCATGATGCTTTTGGCCGGTTAGCGCTTCGATGGCAATCAGTCCGAGCGCGTATAGGTCGCTCGCTGGCTGCGGCCCAGCGGCATTGGTAGGGGCAGTCGCCTCTGATGACCGCTGTTCGGGAGCGGTATAGGGATGTAGGGCAACAGGTATGCTGCTGCCGAGGTTGCCGTCTGCATCGATTTTACTTCTGGCGATTTTGGCGATCGCGCCAAAGTGTATCAAAAATATCTGCCCGTCTGAAGCCTGCCGAATTAGATGCTGCGGATGCAGATTTTGATGAACGACGCCTTGCTCGTGAGTGAAGGCAAGGGCCGTGAGCACATCTTGAATGAGCTTAGTGACATAGCTTTCGCTCAGCGGCTTATCGGGTACGATTTCTTTGCTGAGCAGGTGCCCGCTGATGCGGTCTTGAACAATATAAAAGGTGCCTTCTGATTTGCTCTCGGGTTCGGCTTTGTAAAAATAGGTCAGCAGAGCCGGGATTTGGGCATGACGACCGATGCGCTCTAGAATTTGCGCTTCACGCTCTAGGCGATGGCGGATTTCCCGCTGGTAGTAGGGAATAGCGGTAATAAGGCAGTGAGGGCGGTGGATGTATTTGCGATCACACGCCAAATACACCGTACTAAAATCGGTGCAACTTAGCTGCGACTCAATCTCAAAGCGATCTTTTAGGAGCTGGGGGGTCATGCAAAAATCAGGAGGGCGTTAAAAAACTGTCTACGTATACCTTCAACTAGAATAGTCAAATTCAAGACAGCCTTTCGTATCTGTGACTAATTTTTTACGCTGAAATTTGCCCACCTTAAAATCATCTCTATTTAGCCTTGGCCTCTAAGTTCTCTAATCGGCTCTTGAGATCTTTGTTTGTCTTTTTGACCTCATCAAGTTCGGAGCGAAGATCTGCGATCGCCTTATCCGATCCAATCTTCTTCCCCACTTTCTGCGCCGCCTCATCCGCCCTTCTTTTCACCCGTCCATCTGGGCTATGATCGGCAAGCTGCCGCAAAATCTTAATCGCCCCACGCACTTCCATCTGTGCCAACGCGCCGACGGTTGCCACCTGCGTTAAAAAGAAGTCTTCGCGTGAAAGAGACTCTAGCCTTTCTAAGATTCTCTCAACGGCAAGCTTTTCTTGGCCGAGTGAGATGGCTCCAAGTGAGCGGATGGCGACTAGGCGCAGGGCTTGAGGTACGCCGAGTTCGGTATAGGGCAGCAGCAGATCTAAGGCGGCTTCGGATGTTTTGAACTGAGCTAGTCCTGCGATCGCCCCGCTTCTCACCACTTCATTCCACCCGCTGCGCTCTTTCAAAACCATATCCAACAGCTTTAGCGTCTTTTTCTCTTTCTCTTTGCCATTCAGGGTAGCTGTGCCGACTTTGCCGAGCGACCTGGCCGCCGCTGCCTCCACGTAATAGCTCTCATCGCCTTTCTCTACTACGCCCTTCAGCGCCTTATAGCTATCTGCCGTCTTCACATCGCCCAAAGCCGTCACAACAGCCCGCCGCACCTTAGCATTTTTATCCTTCAGCCCCTTAATCAAAGCCGCCTCAGCCTGAGTAAGCTGCACAGACCCTAGCTGCTCGGCCACTTCTGCACGAACAGCCCAAAACGGATCGTGGCTCAAAGCCTTTTCCAATGCAGCCACCGCTTCTAAGCTTCCTTTTTTCGCCAAAGCCTCCGCTGCAAATAAGCGAGAAATGGGATCAGGATCGTGCTTAAGCTGCCCCTTCAGCTCAGCTACCGGATAGGTCAGCTCTACTGTTTTCAACAGGTGATTGCCCACATCAAAGCTAATAAAATCAGGCTTTTTCTCTAGTGGGAAATACAGCGCCTGCTCACGTTCATGCACCCGCACCTTAGTCACCTTCACCTCAGCTTTGCCATCCGTCACATAGCCAAACCCAATCGGCACCTTCAAATCAAACAACCCTTCCTGCACCTGAGACTTGCCGTCTTCTACCTGCGTCTGTGTCACCGTTACTTTTGCCAAGCTGCTATCGCCATCCCAGCTATAGCCCACCTCATAGTCAGGATGGCCGCCTCTATACACATACTGATCAAACAAAAAGCGCAAATTCCGGCCCGTTGCTTTATCAATTGCCCGCAGCAAATCAATCGTTTCAACCGTGCTGTGCGCATTGTCTGTTAGCAGCGTGCTCAGCGTTTGAGTAAATAACTCGTCACCAACTTCTGTGCGAATCATGTGATACACACACGATCCCTTTTCATAAATATGGCGGTCGTATAGCTCAATCGCTTCACGGTAAATGTGCGTGACTAAAGGGCGACGATACCGGCTTTTGTCCTCACTGAGGTAGGCCCGTGCATGGTTGAGGTGATAGTACAGCGCCTCTTCTTTGCCCAGCGTTTCTTCTACCCAAAGCACTTCTGAGTAAGTGGCTGCGCCTTCTTTCACCCATGCCTGCGACCAGTGATTGATTACAATCAAGTCTCCAAACCACTGATGCGCAAGTTCGTGCGCTACTAAAGTTTCAGCTCGCTCGTTGTCGATAGCCGCTCGCTTGTCGATCATGCAGCGGTCGGTAAGCAGCGTGGTGGTGGTGTTTTCCATGCCTCCAAAAATGAAGTCGCTCACGCAAACCTGATCGTAATTAGAAAATGGATAGTCGTAGCCAAACCACTTGCTGAGCGCAGCCATCATCTGCGGCGTTTTGCCCATCGTCAGCTTCGCTTCTGACTTACGGCCTTTTTCAAAGTAGTAGCGAACCGGCTTGCCGTTCCACTCGTCCTTAATTTCGTCAAAGGCCCCAATCGCCAGCGTCATCAGATAGCTCGGATGAACTTTCTCTAGCTTCCAGTGATAAATTTTATCGTCGCCTTTCTCTTCTGTATTGACCAGTTCGCCGTTAGAAACAACAAAGAACTTTTTAGGCACTCTAGCCTTAATTTCTGAGGTGGCTAGCTGACCAGGATAGTCGAAGCACGGGAACCAAAAGCGAGAGTCTTCATCTTCGCCTTGCGTCCACACCTGTGTGGGCTTGTCGGGATAGTGCTTGTCGGGGCCGACAAAGTAGATGCCGCGCTGTGGATTTTCAACGGCGTAGTCGATGGTGAGCGTAAAGGACTCACCGGACTTTGTTGGCGTTTTGAGTGAGATTTTGAGCTGTTCGCCGTCGTAGTCAAAGGATTGCTTTGTGCTATCAATTTTGACGCTTTTGATTTTAAGATCTACCGCGTCCATTGTCAGGCTATCAATGCCGTCAACGATGGGGACGATGCGGACTTTGCAGGTGCCGCTGTAGCTTTTGTTGGGGATATCAAAAGCGAGGTCTAATGCGATGTGTTCTACCTGGCCAGGACGATCGGGGTTGTAGTGAGGATATGCGCCGGGAAGTTCAAAGGGCTTCCGGCTGGATTGATCGACGAGGCTTGCGTAGACGTTGGCCATAGGAATAGAGAGGCTATGTAAAGGAGCGGCACAAAACTGTATGTTTAGAGTAGCGGCTTTGCGTAACTTTGCGGGCTCTATTACGTACGGCTTGCATTAATAGCTAAAAGTCCTTGTCTGAAATAGGCTCGGTTTCTAGGTTGCCATTGACAACCTTGCTCAAAGTCACTCCTATGCTCTCAAAATAATCGCCATCTTCCTTTTCAATCCGTTTTAATGTCAGAGGCTCCGTTTTTGCCAATCCTCCTGTTTCTAGGTCTTGGTAGCGCAATTCATAGCTGCCTGCATCCAGGTTACTGATGGCAAAGCTATCTTCTGCGGCAACAAAGAAGGTTCTGACAGGTGTAGTCATATCACTTTCTAGCGCGTAGAGCTTGCCATAGAGGTCGCTGGTGTTGCTGGAATTATTGATGGTGAGCATGGCTAAGCTTTGGCTGGCTAACTGTTCGGCTCCTTCGATATATCCTGAAGTCTTAGGAAAAGGGCTGCCGTTTTCGGCTGTGGCTGGACGAACATAGTCAGGATTGGTGCGATCGCGTGGAAGCGCTGCGCCTTTGCCAATACGAGCAGGAATCGCAGCGGTGGTGGTAGGTGCGTTGATACGGTGATGGGTATAAAGGAAGGCAATCGCGATCGCGCCTATAAATGCATACACGTTCACAATGTGCCGCTTTTGCCAGCCCATTCTCTCTGTGATCGGTGGCAGCGAAGTAGACACGGTTCCTAGCGTGCTGCTGGTAGGTCGCACATAAAAAGAGCCCAGTGGCACTATTGGAATATAGGCAATGACGATCCATTTGGTAGCCGTGAACGATCCATCAGACCTAATATTGTCTTTCCCGTAGAACTTTGTCCCAATACCGTATAAGTCGTCAGCCATTTTATATAGTTCTCTTCTACTTCTGAAGTCTTTAAATCGGCCATGTCAACGTTTAGGAGAGTGAGCCCGTGGTGATAGGTATATCCATCCAATGACTTAGCTCTTGTGCGAGCCAGCCTAGCTCTGGCGGTGTCAGGCGATCGCTACTTTTTAGTGTGAAGTGGGTTGTGCCTGCCCAGATACTAATACAGGTAGGAACTGAGATCCGCTCTTCCTCAGAATTTGTTTTATATTTAGGAGAGAGGCATTCAATCTTGTTGACATCCTTGTAATCAGCACTTATCACCGCCCACTTTTGCCCTAATATTTCAGAGGAAAGCGATATTTCTGATTGCGTTACGCGGAGCCTTGTGCAACCTATTAGCTCAAAAAGAATACTCCGGGTCATGGTAAAACCTACCCACAAATGACCCATTAGCATGATTCCGAGAAGCCATCCGAAAGTGCTCCAAGCTAAAACAGCCCCAATGAAAAAAACACCCACAAAACTGTCCCACGCAAGTGCAGTACATATTTCGCCAATCAGGCCAGAATGGAAACCACGGGCGGGAATAACGACTTCAAATTGACGGGTATTAGCGACCTTTAATCGGCTACCAGTGGGTTTAGTTAGGAGCGCCGAACGCTTGCCTTCTAGCGCTTTCAGTGCGTCTTTGGCAGACTTAAACCTTAAGTCCAGGCTGGGTTCTATCAGGCGCTGTATCCAGTTGATTAGGCTAAGGCTAAGGCTTACTTTTTCTGAAAAAAGAATCCGCATCTCTTTTTGAGGTAGCTCGCTGGGCTGCTGTCCGGTCGCCAGATAAATCAGCGTTGAGCCCAAAGCGTACAGATCTGAAGCGGGTACGGACTGCCCGCCAAACTGCTCGGGGGGCATATATCCGTAGGTGCCAACGACCGTTCTAGTTCCGGTGTCGCTGGCTACCGCTGTTTGCACGGAGCCAAAGTCAACGAGACGTAGCTGCCCAAGGTGATTGCCGCTGCGATCGCCCAGCAGGATATTGCTAGGTTTAATATCCCGATGAACAACCGCAGGCTGACGGCGATGCAGATAGTTCAAAATAGCCAGCAGTTTTTTGGCGATCGCCTTCAGCTCATCTTCACTAAAGGTTCGACCGTCCTCTACCCACTGCTGTAGAGATTTGGCTTTGATGTAAGTCTGAACCAACGCAAAGCCTTTTCCTAGCTCATTGTCCACTTCAAAGCTGTCTAGATATCGAGGAATTGCAGACTTTTTAAGCGATTTGAGCACAGCCGCTTCGCGTTCAAATAGCTTTAAGTCATCCCAGGTAAAATCAGGGCCAAATAGCAACAGCTTAACCACCACTAGTGAGCCAGTACGAGCATCCGTTGCTAGGAATGTTCTTCTCCCAGTTTGGCGACCGAGAAGTGACTCAATATGATAGCGATCGTTCAACGGCTGACTTTTTTGAGAGGTCATTATAGTGGCAATATTTAGTTAAATAACACTGCTATCTGGGCGCTTCATAGGGATTCAGCGTGACCTTGCTATTTTCCAGGTGCGGGTTAAAAGTAGAGTAATGTTTACTTTTTAAGGACGCGACGGCGAAGCCTTTCACTATGAAAATTGCCTCTTCTCTTGTTAATGGCCTGCTTTCGGTGAAGCCGCTGGCTAAGGTTGCGAAAAATCGGGCGCGCACCATGATGATGGACAGGGCTGAAGCGCTGGGCGTGTACTGGCGTGATGAGGTGAAGGCGTTGCAGGATAGGCCGGGATGGGAGGCTGAATTGAAGGCGATCGCAAACCCGAATATCACCTACCCGAGCTACTACACCACTAGCTTTCACGCCTATGACGAAGGCAACTTAGGCTGGCTGCCGGCGATGGAAGTCGATGTGGCCGCTCGCGCCGTCCATGCTCGCATTTGGCCAGAAAACGATCCGCGTGGGGGGATTAATGGAGATGCCAGCCTGCGCAATAGCTATCACCAAGTTTTGAAAAAGACGCTGCCAGATGTGCCAAAAAGCATTATTGACCTGGGCTGTGGGGCCGGGCGAAGCACCGTTACGCTGCAAGAAACGTTTCCTAGCGCGCAGTTAACGGGGGTGGATTTATCCCCTTATTTTGTCACCGTGGCGCAGCATATGGAGCCTCAGCTTGCAGGGGGCGAAGCGTCAGCGATTCGCTGGGTTCATGCACCGGCTGAAGAGACTGGGTTACCGGCTAACGCTGCTGATTTGGTGTCTGTTTGCTTAGTTTTTCATGAGCTACCGACGACGGCGGCTGAGGCCATTATTGCTGAGGCCTACAGACTGGTGAAGCCGGGTGGACATTTCGCCATTATGGATATGAATCCTCAGTGTGAAACGTTTACAAAAATGCCGCCCTATATTTTGACGCTGCTGAAGAGCACAGAGCCTTATTTGGATCAGTACTTTGCGTTAGATATGAACGCAGCGTTTCAATCCGCCGGATTTGATCAGCCTGTAATCGTGGCTAATAGTCCCCGCCATCGCAGCATTATTGGTCAGAAGCAGAGATAAAAAAAAGAGCTTAGCAAACGCTAAGCTCGAGGGTTCCATGAATGATTGATAGGGTGAATTTAAAGTTGCCTATGAAGCAGTTATTTTAAATAGCTAAGAGAAGGCTCTTAGATAAAGGTTTGTTCAAGTCAGCGTGTGAGGTGTGAGGCCAACACGTCACGCTGGAGTAGCGCGATCGCTGAACTGAACTGTTGCAGTCAATATAAAGAACTCAAAATTGAGTCGCTGTATCCTATGCAACAGTTTTTACAAACCGACTAAATTTGCCGTGACTTTGCGCTTAAATCACAGTAAATTTTGATCGATTTGGGTGTTGGCTGGCTCGCTTTCTACTGGCTGGGCAAAGTTGTTGAGGCGTTGGTTAAGGGCGGCTAGTAGCTTAGGATGTTGAGCGAGTTGGGTGGCGATCGCAGCGGCCCCTTCCTGATTAATATGGCTGGGATCAGCAAATAATCCTGGCTGAGCGCGCCACTGCGTCAACAAATCCACAACCTCAAATCCCAAAGCACCACTTTGAGCCTGCAAAAACTGCTGAAACTGCCCTTCATAGTACAGCCGGTAATCGTCTAAATAGTTCCCGCTCAAAGGCAAGTTCACAAAGATTATTTGAGATCCGTTGGCCCTAGCAAAGTTGGCGAGTGCTGCTAAGGCCGTTGTCTGCTGGCCATATAGCGTAAAGGGAGAATAGGCGCCGTCGTAGCGACCGTTTACCTGAGGAAACTGCTGGTAGTAGGTTTGGGGCACGAACCTATCGCCGACTGCCGAAAAGCCAAAGGCGTCTAAGTTTCCAGGAATTTTGGGCAAAGGCGATCGCGCCGTCACACGCATCCCTTGTCCATACCCATCGGGCCTTAAGCCCATGCCTAACGCCCGATAACCTGGCGATGCAACAATGCTTTCCCAGGTGCGATCGCGCCGCCCATCATTAAACGCTCTCGACCCATCTCCCCACACAATCACCTTTGGCAACGGCTCCGGCAATAGGTCTGAAAGCACAAAGTTCACCACCTGCGCCGTGGCTCCATTCACACTGAAGTTAAACACCTTCAGCGACTGCTGGCCTCGGCCCCTCAAAGTTTGCTGCATCACAGTCGGATCAATGCCTTGCAGTGACCTAGAGCTGCCCACAATCAAAATATCGGGCGTCCCTACCGTCGCAACATAGGACAGGTAGCCTGCGAGCTGAGCATCTAACAAATCACTGCCCAAGCTCGGCAGCCCAGACGCTGAACTGGCTTGCTCTGTGCGCTGCTGAACTTGGACTAACTGATATAAATAGCTCCGCATTTGCCGCTGGGCAACGATGCGAGAAGGGCTTTCGGGGGGGACAGCCTGCGTGAGTGCGATCGCCTGCAGCCACTGATTCATCACGCCATCCCAGTCGGCTGCTGTGGCGGCAGTTTGAGTTAAAAGTTCAGCTCGAATGGCGAAATCTGTGGCCTGCTGAAGCTGCGCGTTGGCATCGCCTCTCTGTAGGAGAATCGCCTCAGCATCATCAACCGTATTCCCCGCCCCTTCAGCTTCCCCCTCAGTGTCTAGCGCTTCCCCTCCAGATCCACGATTCAACAGCCTATCTAAGGTAGAAGCCTCTTCTGCATAAGCGGCGCTAAACTCAGGCAAGTCTATCGCCCCCGTTCCAGCCAAATACAGCGCGGTTACCCCTATAGCGCGAGCGATTAACCAATGCCCAGGCGAGCGATCGCAGCTCTTTTTAATCAGATTGATCGATTCCATTTCACACCTGCTACAGCAACGGCAGTCACTCGTACGTTATTAATTAAGCAATTACGCTTAAACGATTCTACCGAGTGGTCTGACCCCTCCCAAGCCATTTGCTAAGCTGCCGAGTCAATAAGTTGCATAGAAAACCAAAACAGCGTAGAAAAGGGCGTAGTCAGTATATTATGCTGGTACAAGTTTACTATCTCGTAAAATGGTTCAATATACCCTCGCCCAGAGCCCTGAAGTTTTAATTGACGTAGCCGGACGCGACTCCAACAAAGCCCGTGAAAAGGCGATGGATCAGCTCATGGCCCTTATGGATGATGACAAACTGCCCACCGAACTAGACGATGGCTTTAACCCTAAGGACTTTATTGAAGTGAAAGAGCCCATGAACGATCCGACCGAAGAAGAAAACGCGGTAGTTGATGCGGTACAAACCCTCAGCAATCTCTCTAAGCTAAAGGTTAAGGTGCAAGGCTCGCGCGCAGAAGCGCTGAAGGTTCGCGACCTGATCGATTTACTGTTCACCGACGAAGTGATTGAAGAAGCGCAAATTGAAGAACTCAACAGCGGCTTCAAAACGCTGAAGACGTTTGCTCAAACCAACCTAAAGTATCGCGATGCTAAAGATGAAGCCGAATCAGCACGTGAAGTGCTAGATAATGCGCTGAATCTACCTAGTAAGAAAAAGTAGATTTGCTCTACATAGCTTGTAATCACTCGGTCTGCATTCTCGGTGTGGGCTGAGTTTTATGCAGCGGCGGCCAATATATTTTTGGGGATGAGCTAGGCTATGCGTTTATCGTTGCATCTCGTCGCGGTCGTGCATTTCCATTGTGCCCTGCTCGCCGTGGTTCATTAGCCCCATGCTAGATGTACCCATAGAGACTATCCCCATCGAAACGGCTCCGGCGGTCAGCACGCCCATTGATACCAGGCCCGCTGAAAAGACGCCCATAGAGATAACGCCGATTGAAACAATGCCATGCGAGATGATTCCGACTGAAATAACACCGTGGGCCGTTACACCAACCGCGATTACGCCATGAGCCCCTATGCCGAAGGAAAGTATTTTTCTGGGCTTTTTTCTGGGTGTCGCTGTCATAAGAAAGAAGGCCTAAGCGTATTATTAGAAACCTAACTTGCTTTGCAAACTTCAGTCAAAAGACCGGCTGTCGCGTGCTTTAAAGGCTCAGCGCTCAATCGATGATTTAGTTTGTTTGCTATTTAGAGCGATCGCGCCCACTCGACCAATAGTGCATACAAACGAGGCTGATTTTTTGACTCTACGTACTGGATAAAGAAATCACCGGGTGCTATATCACCGTCAACAAGACCGTCACAGAGATCTTTCCCGGCTGGGTGAGGAAGGTCAACAAGGTTGTTCAGGGCAACACGATTTTTTAACAAAGCATTTTTGCCAACGCGTAAGCTTTCTAGTCGCGATAACTCTGCTGGGCCTAAATCCCACAGGCTGTCGATATTAGGACGGCTGGCGAGATCGCTTACGGCCTTGCGGGCAATTTCAATTTCTTCCCAGCGCCACTCGCAAGACGAATGCGTAGTCACCATATAGTAGGTCATCATCAACGCGTCTACAGCGCCCCGTCGAAGGGCAGCGTCACTTTCACTTTCAGCCACACTGATAAGCTGCTCAAGGCTTGTGGCTTTAACTAAGAACTCACCACTGGTGCGGTACAACAGCTCTCCTAGCGTATTCATGGCATTTAGCCGCACGGTCAGTGATTCTGTTTCATCTGCAACCACTGCTGATAGCGTGCGGTTGGCTCCCACAAAGAAGTGGCTAATGACCAATGGCTCGTGTTTGGCCACATATTGCTCTGCAAACTTCATTGCGCCTAGCCGAACCTCTGTCGGGATTGTCTGTGATCCTAGAATCTCCGGTAGCATCACATTGTTAAAGCTATCCTCAGAATACCAATCTCTCTTCTCAACGAGCGTCTCAATTCCCTTCATTCCAATGCTCTGAAGCTGATTGCGAGAATCTTCCTGTGGCAGACTATTTCCTATCGCTGCAAACAAACTATGTACTGCCGAGGTCGAGCCGATTTGACTCATTAGCCGCGCCGTTAGCTGTCGGGTATTCATCTGAACTGTGCTGTCGTTTATGACTGCGGTGAGCGCGGTGACGGCACTTTCGCCACAGTTTTTTAGCGCTGCGCCTGCTGGCAAATACGACTCGCGCCAGCGTGTAATTAAGGTTTCAACTTCTGCCTCGGAACAGACAGTTTGTTGACTGCTAGAGACTTCCTTATTTAGCGCAGGGCGGTTGCGCTCCTGTGCTGAAGCCGATAGCCCGCCAACTAGCAGCGTCAGGCTACTAATAGATGCAATGCTAATGGGAGACCAGTGAGCTTTGTTCATGATGGTGCGGCGATTAAGGAATTGCTCGCACCCTAACAGGCACTTCCTTCTTAGTTAGGCGCTGTATAGGCACCTTTGTTAACTGGATGCTCGATTGATCCGGTCGTCGTTTATGTCTTAATCGCGATGCCTCTGTAGAAGTAGCCCATAATTTTAGGAAGGTCATCTGCATAAAATTCTTCTACCGTTACCTCGTCAAATATTTTGTTGATTAGCTTATCCATTTTGCGATTGAGGTGACAGCCATCTGCAACAACTTTTTGAATGGGTGTAATTCTGTTTTGCCAGGATTGAATGTTGGGCTCGTTGCTCAGTCCGTGTTCAATAAAAAAGAATTTGCCGCCGGGTTTGAGGACTCGGTAGGCTTCGCTGAGGGCTTTTTCTGCGTTGGGAATGCTGCACAGCGTCCAAGTGCAAACAACGTTATCGAAGCTGGCGTTGTCCATCGGCAGGTTTTCGCCACTGAGGACTTTATTAGTGACGGGAATGGGGCTTTGGCTAATGCGTTTTTGAGCGATCGCACCCATCCCCTCATTGGGATCTATCGTCGTCAGCGATGTCACCGTTTCAGGATAGTGCGGTAAATTTAGCCCCGTTCCAAATCCAATTTCCAGCACATCGCCCTGTACGTTTTTCAGCAACTGCTGGCGATAGCCCGTCATTGATTCTGACGACATGCTGAGTTCTAGCAGGCGTGGAAAAATTAGCTGTGAATAAATACCCATATCTTTTGCCTTGTGCGATCGCTCTTGTATAAGTGTCACTCGAAATGAAGCATCGCGCCTATTCCCTATTCAGAGATCTTCTGATAGCGTTTTAGCTTGCCTCAAACTTAACCACCTCGGAGAAAAATCTATGGCGACACTCAAGGGGCGCAATCTTCTGGGCCTGGCAGATTTCACCACAGCAGAAATGAGTCATTTGCTCAGCGTAGCGGCCAAAATAAAGTCAGGCGAAATTAACCCTCAGTGTCCTCAAAAGATTCTAGGCCTCGTGTTCAAGAAAGCCTCTACTCGCACTCGCGTCAGCTTCACTGCTGCCATGTACAAGCTAGGCGGGCAGGTGATCGATCTCAATGCCAATTTGACCCAGATAGGCCGAGGTGAACCGACGGCTGATACGGCTCGCGTGCTAGACCGCTACTTAGACGTGCTTGCCATTCGTACCTACGAGCAAGCTGAGGTTGAAGAATTTGCGCAGCACGCCAGCATTCCGATTATCAATGCGCTCACAGACTTAGAGCATCCCTGTCAAATTTTGGCTGATTTGCTGACCGTGCAGGAAGAATTTGGCACCTGTAAAGGGCTCACCATGACCTACTTAGGCGATGGCAATAATGTGGCCCACTCTCTTATTTTAGGCTGTGCGCTGATGGGTATGAACGTGCGGATTGCGACACCTAAAGGCTATGAACCCGATCCGTCGGTGGTTAAAAAAGCAGAAGAACTGGCCCAGGGCCGCAGCGAAGTGGTAATTACTCAAGATGCAAAGGCCGCTGTCGATGGTGCGCATACTTTATATACGGACGTATGGGCCAGCATGGGCCAAGAAGATTTGGCCGATTCTCGAATTCCGATTTTTGAGCCGTATCAAATCAACGGTGAGCTGCTATCGGCTGCTGATTCCAAAGCGATTGTGCTGCACTGCTTGCCTGCTCACCGAGGCGAAGAAATTACTGAGGCTGTGATGGAAGGTGATCAGTCCCGCATTTGGGACGAGGTAGAGAACCGAATGCACGCACAGCAGGCTTTACTGGCTGCTGTATTAGGCGCTGTCTAAAAGCTGTGCCATCAGTATGCGATCTCGCTGCAATAATAGGGTATAAATTCTCACCATAAAATTTTTCATAGCGCCTTTATCGCGCAAAAATTAGCTGACATCATCGGATAGGGTTGATAGCTACCGTTTTGAGTGCCTGTCGCCGCCGCTTCTAAAGTTTCTATGGTTTACGACATCTGCTGCCTGTCACAATCCCGGTTCCTGCTTTTTATAACCGCTCACTTTGCCCACCCGTTTGATCGCTGCCTGTCTATTTTCTCCTCTATTTTCTTTGTGAAACGCTCAGAGAAGGCACTAGGGGAGTGGCTATGTCCTTAGCGCAACGCCGTTTGGATCACAAGGTCGCGCTGATTACGAGTAGCAGCCCTGGCATTTGTGCTGATACGGCTCGACGTTTGGCGAGCGAGGGTGCAAAAGTGATGGTGTGTGGTCGCAATGCGAGTCAGGGGCTAGCCACCGTTAAGCGAATTCGCAAGGAAGGGGGTAAGGCCACGTTCGTCTTGGCTGATGTGGCGACTCTTGCTGACGTTCAAGCCGTGATTGATGAGACAATCGCGACCTATGGCCGACTGGATATTTTGTTTAATAATGTCAGCAGTCGCTACCCGCAAGATGGGCCGCTGCTGAGCGTGTCGGAGTCTGTGTGGGACAGGGTGATAGAGCCGCTGCTGAAGGGAACTTTTTTTTGCTGTCAGTATGCGCTGCCGTTTTTGCAGCAGGGTGAGAGCGGGACAATTATCAACCTGATTGAGAAGATTCCTGAGAGTAAGGATCGATCCGTTTCTGCGATTTGTCAGGGTGGGATGCTGGCGATGACTAGCGCGATCGCCCATCAATTTTCCGCTACAGCCGTCACGGCTAACGTCATTTGGGCATCGCCTTCTACGCCCCATCCTAACGAATTTTCCATGCCTAAATTTTCCGTCCCTATAGACATCAGCCTGCTCTCATCGCAGCTTCTCACAGGGCCCGCTGTTAACCAGGATGGCTCACCGATAGCAGCGGCCTGTACATTTGCAGATATTGCCGAAGCTGTGATGTATCTGGCATGTCACGGAGAGACGCTGCATGGATCTGCTCTATGGGTCAATACCTGAAGAAATGCCTGCTTCTTAAAGTTTCTAACCCTCTAGCAGATCATATTCTCCCGTCCATACGGCGGTGAGCAGCGCGAGTCCTTTTTGCGTTAGCGCGGCCTCATCTTCTTCGACTTCAATATCCTCTGGCTCACCCCCTGCGGCCTCAATCAAGTCCTGCATCCAGATATAGCAAGACTCAGCCTCTTGTCTCAGCAGTCTTTCTAGCTGAGCCTGCTTGTCTAAAGGCAGTCGTCTTTGTAAAAGGACATACAAAGGCACGTTGGTACGATGCTCTACACCGCCAAGGACTTGCTGTAGATACCAGGTTGCCTGTGGGGCCGCTAGTTCGCTGAGCCTCTGCTCTATGCGCGTCAAGATGCGTTCAACAAAGTCAATGCCTAGATAGGTGTTGAGGTATTCGGCAGGTAGGTTAGGATCGACTTCTACGCGATCGCACACGCTCATCCAGTCCACGTCAGGAAAGGCGGCTTTCAGCTTTTCAAAGGCGCGATCGCTAATTTGGGCGGCACTGCTTTGCAGGTTATACGAAAAATCCTCACCGGGCACCGCCCCCGCCTCTACTAGCATTTGGAACAGTTTAATCGCATCATCTGCCATCGGCCTACTTTGCCTCTTGCCACGCTCGGTGCACCGCATTTACGTTATACCAGTTCAAAAATATTCGCGATACCTGCTGCGATACCTGCGGATGCCCTTTTTCAATCAGCCAGCGCATCATCGGCCCTAACGTCCGCTCGTTTAAAGCGCCCCCTAGTGACAGCACGCCCCACAGCACACGGTGTAGCCAGGTCATTTGAATCATCAGGCGCACGTCTAGCGTGGGGTGCTTTTTATAAAACACAACGCCCATTCGGGCACTCTGCATTTCTCGGCTGATCAAATCAGGCAGCTCCTCTACTGAAAAAGCAGGATGCCAGTGATAGCCTACGGCCTCTGGACACTTTATCAGCGACAGGCCGTTGTTTTTGAGCCGTACGCCCAGCTCCAAATCCTCCCAGCCGTACTGCGTAAACTGGGCGTCGAACAAGCCTGCTTCTAGTAGCCAGCGTTTAGCGATCGCTACATTTCCCGTCGCAAAAAACGCTCTCGAATAATCAGTCACTTTGAAAGGCTCACTCGTTGGCGCTTCAAAGTTACAGGTGTTCACAACCCTGCCATAGGTAAATACGCGCTCGTCACCTTTTTCATAGGCGGCGGTGAGTGCATCGGCATGATGTTGCAAAAAGCTGTCTAACACCACCAAATCGCTGTCAATAAAAATGATGGTATCGCCTTCGGCTTTTTGGACGCCAAAATTTCGGGCGATCGCTGCCCCTTCATGATTTTGCTCATACAGCTTCACATGCGAAAACTCAGCCGCACGCGCCGTAATCCATTCCACCGTGCCATCAGTAGAGCCATCATCTACCAGCACAATCTCATAGTCTGCTACTGAACCACCTGGTTGTAGCACCTGGTTCTCCATTGCCCGCAGGCACTTTTCTAAAATCGGCTGGCGATTATAGGTCGGAATAACAACGCTAAAAAACAAGGCACTAGGAGACATGGCGTAGGTAAGAAGGATGTTCTCATTTCATCACATTCTATTTCATTGATTCGATACCCGTGCGAATCGTTCTAATTTGCGAGCCGCCGCGCATTTGAGCAACCACGCCCCGACTCTGTCCCAGTGCCAATCGATACCAACCCGGCGGCTGAGCGGAGCCGAAGCCCATTTTCGCGCGCCCCTCCTGTAATAATATGAAGTCGATTACTTAATATTTGGACACAAACAGCTATGGGTCAGGCAGATAAAGTCGTTTTGGCATACTCAGGCGGCGTGGATACGACCGTATGTATTCCGTATCTAAAAGAAGAGTACGGCGTCAAGGAAGTCATTACGCTTGCCGCTGACTTGGGCCAAGGTGATGAGCTAGAGCCGATTCGTAAAAAAGCGCTCGACTGTGGTGCGGCTGAATCTGTGGTAACAGATGTGACTGAGCCCTTTATTCGGGACTATGCGTTTCCGGCGATCCAGGCGAATGCTCTGTACGAAAATCGCTATCCGCTTTCGACCGCACTAGCACGTCCTTTAATTGCCAAGCTGCTGGTCGATACGGCGGCCAAGTATGGCGCGGATGCAGTGGCACACGGCTGTACGGGTAAAGGCAATGACCAGGTTCGGTTTGACGTGGCGATCGCAGCACTTAACCCCGATCTCAAAGTGCTTGCGCCCGCCCGTGAATGGGGCATGAGCCGCGAGGAAGCAATGGCTTATGGTGAAAAGTTCGGCTTTACGTTCCCTGTGAAAAAGTCCTCACCTTACAGTATTGACCGCAACTTGCTCGGTCGTTCGATTGAAGCAGGGCCTTTAGAAGATCCTTGGAATGAGCCGACTGAAGATGTTTTTGTGATGACCAGTGCGATCGCAGACACCCCTGACGAACCTGAATACGTCGAAATCGGCTTTGAAAAAGGTCTTCCAGTGAGTCTCAACGGCGATGCCTTGTCCCCCGTTGCACTCGTCACCAAGCTCAATGAAATCGTCGGTCGCCATGGCGTCGGTCGCATCGACATGATAGAAAACCGCCTCGTTGGCATCAAATCGCGTGAAATTTACGAAGCCCCTGCCCTGCTCGTGCTTATTCATGCTCACCGCGATCTTGAAAGCCTTACGCTCACAGGCGATGTCACCCAGTACAAGCGCAACATTGAGCAAAGCTACGGCCAAATGATCTACAACGGCCTCTGGTACAGTCCGCTCAAGTCTGCACTAGATGCCTTCATTTCTCAAACTCAAGAGCGCGTCACCGGGACAGTCAGAGTCAAGCTATTTAAAGGCAATGCCATCATGGCCGGTCGTAAGTCAGAAAACACCTTACTTACTGACGAACTCTCTACCTATGGTGCAGACGATAAGTTTGACCACAAGGCGGCTGAAGGCTTTATCTATGTATGGGGTTTGCCAACGCGCGTTTGGTCTCAAAAAACGCGATAGTTAACAGCGCTTATTTAAGTATCTAATTGCTTTGCTAGCAGCACTACTTTGTCAGTACCTCAATGCTGAATAGTGCTGCTGGCATTCCTTTTATGTAAACATTTTTGGACAAAGTTAACAGCTTGATCGCTGCGGGCTGGTTTCTCTCTAATAATCCAATACGGATTGATATGATGTCGTGGTTAACACGTATAACACAACAGACCAAGACACAAGGTGTGTGCGTTGGCGCAGCCTCTCCCTTAGAGAATCTGAAGAATCGCTAAACTGAACTCACCCGTCTCTTTAACATTTTAATATCTTTGGAGAGCCACTCGCGCCATGTCAATTTATGTAGGCAACTTGTCTTACGCGGCAAAAGAAGAAGATCTCGAACAGGTCTTTTCTGAGCACGGTAAGGTCAAGCGCATTACCCTACCCACCGATCGCGAAACCGGTCGCCCTCGTGGGTTTGCTTTTGTAGAAATGGAAGACGAAGCCACCGAGGACAAAGCCATTGAAGCTTTGGACGGCGCTGAGTGGATGGAGCGCGAGCTGCGTGTCAATAAAGCCAAGCCTCGCGAACAGCGATCGCGTCCCTCAAGCGGCGGCGGCTGGGGCTAACATTATTCGCTATAAAACTCAGCATATTAAGCAATGCTGGGGTACTATTATCGTTCGAGCTAAAAAGGAAATAAGGAGGTGAAAGATATATGGCTCAAGTTGTCCTCGGACAAGACGAAAATCTCGAAGCCGCGCTCCGACGCTTTAAGCGTAAAGTTGTGCGAGCAGGTATTTTCCAAGACATCAAGAAAAACCGCTATTTTGAGACACCTCCTGAAAAGCATAAGCGTAAAGCGCTCGCTCGCCAGCGTCAACGCAAGCGTCGTTCTCGCCGCTAGAAACGCGCTTTTTTCGACGCCGGAGTGAAAATCGGTTTAGTCAAAAAGTACAGATAGTTAAAAGAAAAGGGTCTGCGAAGTGCTTAGTGCGATCGCAGACCCTTTTTGTTTGAGCAATCGGCGTAGCTAGCCTCTAAACATGCTGCTAACAGAGCTTTCCTCGTGAATACGTGAAATCGCTTCTCCCAGCATGTCCGCGACTGATAGCATTGTGAGCTGTTCAAAATGGCGATCAGCAGGCACCGGAATGGTATTCGTCACAATCACCTCTTCAAACAAGCCGCTCGACAGCCGCTCAACCGCCGGTGGTGAAAAGACGGCATGTGTCGCGCAAGCATACACCCGCTTAGCACCGTTATCTCTGAGCACCTTCGCGCCCGCTGAAATTGTCCCCGCCGTGTCGATCATGTCGTCCACGAGCACTGCCGTCTTTCCTTCCACATCGCCAATAATGTTCATCACTTCAGCCACATTGTGGGCCTGACGTCGCTTGTCAATAATGGCTAGCGGCGCGTCATCCAGCATTTTTGCAAAGGCCCGTGCCCGCGCTACGCCACCAACATCAGGCGACACCACCACAAGATCTTCAATGCCCTTATTCGCCAAATACTTCACCAGAACCGATGAACCGTACACATGGTCACAAGGAATGTCGAAGTAGCCCTGAATCTGCGCAGAGTGCAAATCAATCGAGAGTACCCGATCAGCGCCTGCTTGCGTGATCAGATTAGCGACAAGCTTGGCCGTAATAGACTCGCGACCGGCCGTTTTACGATCGGCCCTAGCGTAGCCATAGTAAGGAACCACTGCCGTAATTTGACGAGCCGATGCCCGACGGCAGGCATCAATCATAATCAGCAGCTCCATCAGATTGTCATTGACCGGATGACAGGTCGGCTGAATCAGGTAAACGTCGCCGCCCCGAATGGACTCTTGAATTTGAACGTAGAGTTCGCCATCAGCAAAGCGCTTGCGTACCATTGGTCCTAAGTCGGTACCTAGGTAGCGAGCCACCTCTCGCGATAGTGAGCGATTAGATGAACCTGAAAAAAGCTTAAGTCTACTGCTACCATGGCTTTCAATGCGGGAGAGCATCGTATTAAGTGGCAGTGTTGCAGAGCGGATCACGGCTGGTCCTCAAAACTTACGTGGAAGATAAAGTGCGAGTCTTTAACAGTCATGTTAAATCGTCTGTTCACACAGATTTGTCAGCTCATCAGCAAACGAGCTGAACGTTAAGGCGAAACCTAATGAGGAAGATAGCCGTCTTTTGAATTTTAATGCCCTCTCTGAGCAAAAACGTTGAAGAAAGTATTTTTTAAAGGGATGAACGATTTTATAGAAACCGCCCTGTGTTTGTTTGTAGAAGCAAACGTAGTATAAAAACTTAACGATCTTAGTATACGAAGGAACGCACATCAAAATACTACTGTCCATCAGCTTGCTACGGTCAGCAGGTCTTACAAATTAGCCGTATTCTTTACAGCCATTGATGTTTCTTTAAAGTGTATTACCCCTCTTTTGTCCACAATCGACTATGCATCCGCTTATAAAAGCCATTCAGAGGCTCTAGATCCTAGGTCTATGGGAATGCTCACGGCTTTCCCTAGTCTAGGCCGTTCGTTGGTTTGCTCAATAAAAGATTGGATTTGCTGAGTGGCTCCCCAGGCATCGATATGGGCGGCGACTTCATCGAGATGAGCGAAGTAGTCGCCTTCGCTCATGGGGAAAGAGGCTTGCTCCAAATAGCGCCACATTACCTGAAAAAAAACTTTGCGCGGCAGCTTGCGTAGCTGTACGTCGTAGGAATAGCCCCATTTGTCTATGAGAAGTTCGTGCAACTCTTGTCCGGTCATAGGGCATAGATAGGGTCGAAAGATATAGATGAAATGAGCAATGTTTGTTTGCGTGTAGTCTGATGTTAACGGCTATTGAGTTAGGTCATCGGCTCGAATTGATGCAATTAATAGGCCGTCTGTTTACATTTATTTACACCTGTAGGTAGTGGTTTTGTCGGGTTTAGACACCCTGTCAATTGCGCGATCGCCCACAACTGCAACGCTCCTGTTTACCGATCTGTGAAAGGCTGAAAACCAATGAACTCCTTATTTGTAGGAAGTTTCTATCAATCAAAATCTATTTTATTTGAAGCCGCCCAAAGCGTGTCATAGCCGACTATGGGCTGAGTGACTTCCCTCATAAGAGAGCTTTGGCAGCTCTGAACGATGTAATAATAAACTGAGAAACTGATAACTTCTGTGACAAAACGCCTCACTCCGGGGGTCATTCCCAGGGGCGCTTGAACAGGTCTTAATAGTTTCCACTTTATATATCATGTAGCGTTTAGACAGCTGACCTATGACCCAAGCTTCTGGAAACCCCGATGTCCCTGATTTAGGGCGTCGCCAATTTATGAACCTGCTGACCTTTGGTACCATCACAGGTACTGTTTTGGGCGCTTCATATCCCATTATTAAGTACTTTATTCCACCTAGCAGCGGTAGCGGTGGTGGTGGTGTTACTGCCAAAGACGCTTTAGGTGATAACGTCAAAGCGTCTGCGTTTCTAGCGGAGCACAATGCGGGCGATCGCGAACTTGTTCAAGGCCTAAAAGGCGATCCCACCTATCTAGTTGTCACCGAAGAAGGCAGCATAGAAGACTACGCAGTGAGTTCTATTTGCACGCACCTTGGTTGTGTTGTGCCCTGGAATGCCAATGCAGGTAAGTTCATGTGCCCTTGCCACGGCTCCCAGTACGATTCCACTGGCAAAGTCGTTCGTGGTCCTGCACCGCTGTCCTTAGCTTTGGCTCACGCCGACGTTACTGAAGACGACGCCGTTGTGCTCACCAACTGGACAGAAACCGACTTCCGCACAGGCGACAAGCCCTGGTGGTAAGCCGTCCGCGTTTTGAATCTACAGAAATTCAACCAACCTGTTACTTTGCTAGCCCGCATGAAACCCTTACCTATGACCGCAAGATCTATAGCTGCAAAAGCTGCAAAGCTAAAAGCTGCCTCCCAGAAAACGCTCCAAAGTGCAGGCGTTCTGCTAGCTGCTTTCATCCTTCTTTGTTCCAGTAGCTGGACAATGCCTCAGTCTGCGCAGGCCTATCCTTTTTGGGCTCAAGAGAACTACGAGACGCCTCGCGAAGCGACTGGCAAAATCGTATGTGCCAACTGCCACCTCGCGGAAAAAAAGACGGTACTCGAAGTCCCTCAGTCGGTTTTGCCTGACACCGTATTCAAGGCAACGGTTCAAATCCCTTACGACCTAGATACTCAGCAAGTACTAGGCGATGGTAGCAAAGGTGGTCTTAACGTTGGTGCAGTCCTCATGCTGCCTGACGGCTTCACCATTGCACCTGACGATCGCATTCCGCCTGATATTAAAGAAGAGGTTGGCGGCACCTACTTCCAGGAGTACAGCGACGAGCATCCTAACTGGGCAATCGTTGGCCCCCTCCCTGGCGAGCAGTACCAGGAAATCGTATTTCCTGTCCTGTCCCCAGATCCAGCCACCAACAAGAACGTCCACTTTGGCAAAAGTCTAGTATTTGTCGGTGGCAACCGGGGTCGCGGCCAGGTTTATCCTACCGGTCTTGCTTCTAACAACGCTGTATACAACGCGCCTGCCACAGGAACCGTTGCAGGCATTGATAAAACAGATGCTGGCTATACCGTCACCATCAGTAAAGAAGACGGCAGCACGGTAACTGAAGATATCCCATTTGGCCCTGAGCTATTAGTCACTCAAGGTGATGCTGTTAAAGCGGGCACACCTCTGACGACTAACCCAAACATGGGCGGCTTTGGCCAAACTGAGAAAGAAATTGTGTTGCAAAGTCCTAACCGCATCAAAGGTTTGATGGCTTTCTTAGCTGCCATCAGTCTTTCTCAAATTCTGTTGGTTCTAAAGAAGAAGCAGGTTGAGCGAGTTCAAGCTGCTGAAATGAGCTTCTAAAGATTTAATTATCTTTATAGAAAACACCTGAAACCAATTTAAAGGGGGTCGAGCATAGAAGCTTGCCCCCTTTTTTCATGGATTGAAGTCGTACAGACTAAAATTATGAGAAACCTATGCGCCCTATTCATTTTGTAGGTCATTGAGATGGAAAACGTTGAAACCCAATCTGTTCTGCAAAAGGAAGCTCTACAAAAAAGCCTATATGAGGTAGATTTTTATGCTTGGACGCAGGAACAGGCTGCGCTAATACAGTCCGGACAATGGACTGGTATTGATGTGCAGAATTTAGTTGAGGAAATTGAATCGTTGGGCAAGCAGCACCGTCGGGAGATGCATAGTCGTTTGGCTGTGCTATTAGCTCATTTGCTGAAGTGGGAATATCAGCCTAATAAAAGATCTGGTAGCTGGTTAGCAACGATTCGGGTGCAGCGAAGGGATATGTTGCGACTGCTCAAAGAGAGCCCTAGTTTGAAGTCTTATTTAAAAGACGCCGTGATGAGTGCCTATACTGATGCCAGAGATTTGACTATCGGAGAAACAGGGCTTTCAAAGGTGACTTTCCCGGAAGAGTATGGTTATAGCTGGGCGCAGATTGTTGATACACAATTCTCTCCAGGGAAATCTAGCAAACTGATAGATTAGTAACGGTGTGTTGATGTTGTTATTCTATAAAGCAAGAGCTTTGCTGAGCTGTCCGGGCGGGTTCAGCAACTTTGGACAACAGCCGATCTACAAAGGCCGATACGTCCGATAGTTTACATTTGGGAAGATGTTGTCAATCTCCTCTACCTTCTCCAACCAGCCCGAGTCAATTTGCTCAGCGCGAATATCTTCCCACAGCTTGTTAAACCGCATCAGGTGCGACCTAGTTCGCCTCACCGCATAGGGCACCATCGTCCCCGTACGCATGATAAACGCCCAGTCTGAAGCCTGTGCTAGTAGCAGTTCACGAGCTGCCTGATTTAACGCCCGCCACTGTAACTCATCGGCTGGTTCACGCCTAGCCAGCTCAATCATGCGTTCAGCCGCCTTGTGCAAATGCGGATAAACCCAAGCATTTTTCTCATTTAGCCAGTATTCATGGAAGCCTTTATAGCCCCAGCTCGACTGCGAAGGCCTTGCCACCTGCTGCGTTGGATTCGACTGCAAATAATCAGCCAGGTGCGTCATTTCATACGTACCCTGGTCATGCCAGCTCTTACGGAAAAAGTAATCTAAGAACCACGGGCCTTCATACCACCAGTGCCCATACAGCTCTGCATCATATGGCGACACCACAATCGGCTTGCGCTGCATCATGTTATTGAGCTTGCCAACCTGCTGCTCGCGGTTGAACATAAAATTAGCCGCGTGCTCAGCCGCTTTTTCCCGAGCCCAATAGGGGTCATACCAGGCCTTATCGTCGCCGCCGACTTCTTTGCCTGTAATTTTGTGATACTTAATGCCTACATTCTTTCGCTGCCCGTTCGGCATAATGTAGGGCTTAATGTAATCGTAATCAGCGTCCCAACCTAAATCGCGATAAAATTCTCGATACTCTGATGCGCCTGGATAGCCGACCTTAGAAGACCACACCTGTTGGGAAGATTCCTGGTCGCGCCCAAAAGCTGCGACACCCGATTCGGTGTATATGGGCGCATAGGCTCCATATCTTGGACGCGGACGTGCATATAAAATGCCATGTCCATCGGTGAGAAAATAACGCAGACCAGCATCGGCCAGCATCCGCTCTAGGCCTTCGTAATACGCGCACTCTGGCAACCAAATACCAGTGGGCCGACGGCCAAAATTCTCCTCATGGCTTTGACAGGCAACTTCAATTTGCGCCCACACTGCCTCGGGGTACATTTTCATTAGCGGCAAATAACCGTGGGTGGCCCCACAAGTCATAATGTCGAGATTGCCGCTGTCTAAAAATTTCCGAAAGCCCTTGGTTAAGTCGCCGCCGTAGTGCTCCCAAACCTTGCGAACATTAGCAAATTCGTTCGCATAGTATTCGGCCAGATATTTGATGTGGCCGTTGTGGGTATTTCGCTCTATCTCCATCTCCAGCAGATCTTCTAGCTGTGTGAGATGAACGTCGTAGCGCTCCTGCAGCAAAGGATCTCTCAGCATAGAGACCAGTGGTGGCGTCATGCTCATCGTCATTTTGAAGTCGATGCCGTCCTTTTTTAGCCCTTCAAACATCATGAGAAGGGGGACGTAGGTTTCAGTGATCGCTTCAAATAGCCATTCTTCTTCTAGTACAAAGTCGCTTTCTGGGTGGCGAACAAAGGGAAGATGGGCGTGGAGAACAAGGGCAACATAACCGATCGACATAGGAAGAAATGCTCAGAGTAAAACGAACGTCAAAGCGAAGGGCTAGCAAATCCTTGACGTTTACTACACACCACCAATCCAACGCTTTTCGCTTAAGTGATTGTACGACAAAAGCATTCTCTCCGATGAGAGAATCTTAAGACGATCTAAAGCAAAAGCGACTAGATGTAGCGGCAGAGCGCGCCTTCTTTTGATTTTTTCTATCCGGCCTGAGCACATCCTTCTGGTCGATACCAGACTAAAGACTCACGCTTTTCGCCGCGCCAGCGCATCCAGCCTTCAGTGACTGTTGCGCCTGTGAGCGGACGGCAGGCGGATGCCGGACGAGTAACTTTTACCTGCATCCAGTCGCCATCAAAGGCTACTGGTTCGATCAGGCTACCGGCAGTTACCATGCTCAGCATATTGGTGGTGTCTTCGGGTTGCGATCGCAATGCCTGTGCTTCACCCTTCTCCAAAAAATAAACCGACCCTTGCGCTTCTAGCTGCGCTTCCCAGCCTTCTACAGCTAGCGGCACATCGCCTAGCTCTAGCTGCGAAGAATGCGCCCAAGCGCTGCCACCGGGCGTATACTGCACCCGAAACCACCCATCCTCACGCGTTTCTAGCACTGGAAATGTGTACAAATTTTCGTAGGCTTTCACCATGGCAAAGCCAGCGTCTCGACCAATCGCCAAATAAGTTTGGCCTTTGGGAATTAGCCAGCCTTGGTAGATCCAGCCCCAGTGATCGCCGTCCGGTGTTACGTATAAAGGCAAAACGACAGACTTGAGCCAGTCCACATCGTCGTCGGATAGTGCCTCTACATCACGGGGCCGCAACTGACCAACGCTCATGATGGAACTTGTACCGGCTGATAAATCGATCACGCCTGCAAGGACTGGGGAAAAGGGATTAGGTGCTGGTGACGGAGCCGCTGGTGGCGCAATCACCTCAGCCGCAACAACTGGCGTTTGATTGATGCTTTGTTCTGTGGCTTTGGTGGCTTCGGTGGTTTCGGTGTCGTTGATTTGTGCTGTCGCAACGCCTGAAAGGCTGAGGGTCATGGCGATCGCCCCACCAACCAGCCCAACCAGCCGCCCCGCCTTTAGAAAGGCGGTACCGCGAGATGACTCGACAGTCTGAACAGCCGTGTGAGATGTGGAGAAAACCATGAAACCTAGCCTTAAAGCGGTGCTACATATATACGACTCGCTAGTACAAGTGACTAGAAGCCCATGTTCTTCAGTATTCACAAAAACCTCATCCTATCCATAGAGTTTTGTAATTACTTTTCACTTCGCAACAGTTTTTATACGGCACTGCCAAAAAGACAGACGATGCTAGCGAATTTTGCTCATATTGCTGACTAATTCCTGCTGCATCCGATCCAAATCAGCCTCTACTAGCGTCAGCGAATCTTCTAGTTCACGCCGTAAGCTGCTTTCCATTTGTCCCAGATTTGCGCCTTCGTCCTCGTCTCTTAACAGCTTTCTAATTGCCAAAAGCTGTGCCGTTTTTAAAGACAGCTCTTTTGGTACCTTAAAGCTTGGCAACACGCCGCTGCCTTCCCAGTTCTCACCCGTTACTAAGCTAATCGCTTGCCCCGTTGGAATAAACATCCAAAAATGGTCGTGTAGCCGAAAGCCTGCACCCGGATTTGCTCCACCTGCCGTTGTTTCTCCCACAATAACTGCTCGCTTCAGGTGCTTCAGGTTGTAGGCAAATTCCTCAGCGGCTGAAAACGTATCCGGGCCGATGAGAACATACACGGGCTTCTCGAGATAACGCGCTCCTGTCACGTAGGGCAGCGTCCATGACTGCTTCGTGCGGGCTTCTTTGGGCCAATATAAGTCGGTTAAATGAACTGATGGATAAGCGGGTAGTAGATAGCTGGTTAGCAGGGCAACCATGCTGGCTGAACCGCCTCGATTGCGCCGTAAATCAATAATCAAAGCGCTGGTATGTGCCAAAAACTGCATAGCAGCAGCGGCCGCTTCTCCTGCAAACTCAGGTGGCTCAAAGCTAAATAGCTCTAAGTAGCCGACATTTCCGCGTAACCGCTCGACTCTATTAAAGTCAAAATTTCGCAGCTCGCTTAGCCGTCTCTGCTGCTCAAGTTCTGCGGGTGGAATTTCTGTTTGTGGCGTTAGGTGAGGCAGTACGGCAGGACTAAAGTACACCTTCAGATGCTGGTCGCCGCTAATATCCTGTAGCTGCTCGGTCAACGTTTCGGCTAGCTGCTGACCGCTTTCAATGTCCTGATAGTCTTCAGCGTCAAGGCATTTTTGAAAGTCTTGTTGAATCTTTTGTGCAACCTCAGGGAATGCATACTCGCTAAGCTTGTCAGACACTGCCATGAGTACTGCCGTTCGCGTCTCGGCTGCTAGTGGCAAGTCGTGGGCCGGATTGCGATCGCGAGCAGAATCAGAAGCACTCATATGACTGATGAACCATTGTAAAAAAGCAGGGCAAGAAAAGCAGTGCTCTACTTATATCATTCGCTCACCGCACAAAACGTCTCAACGATTTGGACAAAGGTTTCTACCCCGACGCCCAGCGCTGCTTCGTCAAAGTCAAAACGGGGGTGATGATGCGGGTAGTCCAGCCCTTTTTCACTGTTGGCAGAGCCTAAAAAGAAATAGCATCCAGGCACCGCTTGCAAAAAGAAAGACACGTCCTCGCCGCCCATAGTTTGGCACTCAGGGACAATCCCTGCGGGTGTTTCTACAACTGACCTAGCCACTGAGCGGACGAGCTGGGCGATCGCCTCATCATTGACAACCGGTGGATACAGTCGCACATAGTCCAGCTCGTAGCTCGCCCCATGCGCCGCGCATATGCCAGCAATCACCTGCTCAATCCGCTCCGGAATTAGCTCACCGTACGATGGCTCAAAGTAGCGAACGGTTCCACTCAAATAGGCGCTATCGGCGATGACATTGACTGCCGTACCTGCTTTAAATTCTCCAACGGTTACCACTGCCGACTTCAGCGGGTCGATATTGCGAGCCACGATAGTTTGTAGCGCGCTCACAATTTGAGCCGTCACTACGATCGCATCTACCGTTTGCTGGGGAATTGCGCCGTGACCTCCTTTCCCTTGAATCGTGCAGGTAAAAAACTCAGTTGCCGCCATCATCGGCCCGCTCCGGACGCCTAAAGTCCCCAGCGGTAGGTTATTCCATAGATGAAGCCCCACCATTGCGTCTACGGTGGGGTTGGTCAGGACGCCCGCCTCAATCATGGGCTTTGCGCCGCCTGGGCCTTCTTCTGCGGGCTGGAAGATGATTTTTACGGTGCCTGCAAACTGATTGCGGTGGGTGCTTAAGTATTTGGCGGTACCGAGGGCGATCGCAACATGCCCATCATGGCCACAAGCGTGCATCCTCCCATCGTGCACTGAGCAATAGGAGACTTCGTTTAGCTCCTGTACAGGTAGACCATCCATATCAGCGCGAATGCCTAGCACCAGATGCTTCTGACTTTTGCCAGTGCCTTCAATAACTGCGACTACGCCGGTTTTAGCAATACTAGCTGTGTGATTGATATTCCATTCGTTGAGGCGATCGCAAATAAACTTTGCCGTAATCTCCTCATCAAATCCTAGCTCAGGCCGTTGATGAATCTGTCGCCGCCAGCTCACTAGCTCACTTTGCAATCTCTCAATTTCGGGTCGCAGCGCCGAAAAATTATCAGTCAAAGGACACGAAAGTGCCTGCATAACTTCTCTCCAACAGTTTTTCTATCCTGACAGATTTATTTAAAGCTGGCATCATTCCACACGCCTATCTATTAGGCCCAAAAAGCCTTCGGCATAATCCGCTCCAAATCTAGCTGAGCGGCGGCTTTAGCTAGCACCTCTACGTCTTTAATTTGCTTAAGGTGCGGCAACACGCCCAGCACGGGCACCCGCGTTAGTGACTCAATCATCTCAATCGGAGCCCAGTTCTCTAGCTGTCCCTGTGTGCAGGGCACCGTACAGTTCAGCACAATGCCTTTCAGCTTTACTTTTTTCTGTTCTGCTAAGGCTACGTTGGCAACCGCTGAGGCGATCGCCCCTAGCTTCACGGGCACTACCAGCACCGCAGGTAACCGCCACTGCTGCGCAATATCCGCTACCGTTAGCTCTTCAGTCACAGGCGAACCCAATCCGCCTGCCCCTTCTACCAGCGTCCAATCCCGCGAAGCCTCCAGCTCAGAAAACATCTTCCAAGCGAAGGCCAGATCCACTCTGTGTCCTTCTATTGCAGCCGCGAGAGGTGGCGCAACGGGCGTTTTATACCACAGCGGATTGAGCTGTTCAGGCGTTTGATCAAGATCGAACACTCGGGTGTAGAATTCGCGATCGCCCACTCCCGACTGTACTGGTTTACAGACTCCTAACTTATAAGCCCAGCAATATCGCTGCCAGTAAGCAATCAGCGCCGCCGTTAGCACCGTTTTTCCACTATCTGTATCCGTCCCCGTCACTAGCAAAGCAGCCAAACTCAATTCTTGCTCCCTAACCCTTTTATTCAACTTGTGGTTCTGACTATCTAGTCCGCTGGTAATGGAGCCGTCGCTCGGATCTCTAACGTAAATTCAGAGCGCTGATCGGCCTGTACGTCAATCGCATAGTCACCGCCCACAGGTAGCAATCCTTCCCACCAAACAATGCCGCTAGCATCGGCTACCATCTCTCCACCAGGAAGCAACACATCAAAGTCTGCTCGCCCGCCTTGCGTCGCTGTAATCTTCGCTGACAATATTTGCCCTTCTTGAGCATTCACCACATACCGCCGAATCTGCCCCGGCCCGACGCTATTAGCGACCAGGATGCCGTCCCGTCCGCTTGGAAAAGAAATGCGTTGAGACTGCACCTGTGGCTTTCGGGGGGGCTCTGTAACAGGTGGCTCAGTCGGTTCTACAGGTGGTTCTGTAGCGGGTGGCTCTGTTGGTTCCGTAACAGGCGGTTCAGTCGGTTCTACAACGGGCGGTGGCGGACTAGTCAGCGTCACCGCCAGCCGATAGTCACTACTTTTCACGCCACGCACGGGGCTAAGCTGCACGCGATACTCGCCTGATTCTTTAATCTCGCCTTCCCATTCAAATACTTTGTCAGCCCGACGGCTGACGGCTTTTCCATTAGGCCCCAATACGCTGAGCCGTACGTCGTCTACAGACTGCTCTACTCTTAGGGTTTGGCCAGCTTCAGCATATAGCGGGTAGTTTACCTTATCGCCTTGCCGCATGTTCCCTTCAACAATTTTGGTCGTACCTGATATCAAGTCCAACGGCTGCTGTTCGTACTCTACTGGCTGGGATGAGGGTTGAACGGGGGTGGGCGTTGGGGTTGGTTCAGCTCCTAACGGGGGTAGTGATGTAATAGTGGGTGTGGGTGTCTGTGCGGTATCTAATGTTTGGACGATGCCATAGCCAGCAAGGCCTGCAAATGCGGCTAACCCTGCTGCCAAGCCGCCAACAGCCAAAGGATTCTCTAGGAAGGAAGACCGTTCCTTCTCTGAGGGCATTACTATTTGCTCTCTAGGGGGCTGAGGCGATCGCTGATTCGTTCGCTGCGTGCTGGGCTGTCCGACAGTCGTAGGCCGATTCACCGTTCGGTTTCCGCCGAGCCCTGAGCTGAGTTCTGGATTAGGTCGGCCTACTGCCACCGTCTTCATTTGCGAAACGGGCGGCGCTGGATTGACGGGGTTAGGCTTTGCAGGTACAGCCCCAGTCAATCCACCTGAGAGCTGATTGGTCGGACTCTGGGGTGAGCCTGATCGAAGGGCCAGGACCATGTCTTTGACCGACTGATAGCGATCGCCCGCTCGATAGCTCAGTGCTTTATTCAACACCGTTGCTAGTTCAGGACTGGCCGTCGCTGATTCTCGCCACTTCCACACCGCATTGACATCATCAAACAAATTCTGCGGCTCTTTTCCTGTCAACAGCACAATTGCCGTGACCGCTAACGAATAAAGATCGCTACTTGGATAGGCTCGCCCCGTCTGCATCTGCTCGCTAGGTGCATAGCCTGCCTTGCCCACCGTCGTTGCATGGCTCACCACCCCATTCATCTGCATCCGCGTCACGACTTCTTTCACTACGCCAAAATCAATCAGCACTGGCAGTCCATCCTGCTGCCGCAAAATAATATTATCCGGGCTCACATCCCGATGAATAATGCCTTTGGCATGAATATGTGCCAATACTGGCAGTATCTGCTGCAAGAATTGTCTCACCTCAGTTTCAGAAAACGACCTTCCCTGCTCTCGTCTTTGCTTGAGCACCTCATGGTAGGTAGGCCCTTCCACATAGTCCTGTACCAAGAACAGTCTCTCTTCCTCCTCAAACGTTGCCCGAAACTGAGGAATTTGAGGATGACTAATCTGATACAAAACAGACGCTTCACGCTGAAACAGTTGAGTTGCCTTGTCTGAGAACCCATTTTCACCTTGAATGGGCACAAACTCTTTAATGGCACAGCGCTCATTAAAGCGCCCCTGGTCTTCCGCCAAATAGGTTCGCCCAAATCCGCCTTGTCCCAATAGCTGAACAACACGGTAGTGGTTTTGCAGCAAAGTGCCTATTGAAATAGCAGGTTGCATAAGCGAGCGCAATTATCTATATATAGTCACCCTAAGTCTACTCTATGTCTTTACCGATAGATGCTCGGTAGGCTCTGGTAGGTATTTGAGCGGATGCCACTATCTCTCTATGAGGGCTCTGTGAAGTTACGGGTTCGTCTTCTTTCACCTCAGGGAATGATGAATTAACTCATTCTTCGTTTTAATGCACCCCGCATGATGTACGGCACAGCCAACGCTACAGATCAGAGATCCGCCGACAGTCGACCCATTCAAACGCAGCTCTCTTGTCTTTTAGAAGGCAGCTCTCCCGCACATCGGGATCAGACGCGCACGCAAGCAATAGAGGATCTGGGCCTTGATGGTTCTGATGCGATTCCTATTTTTGATGAAGCGACTCAGACGATATCTAGGCTGCTAGCGATGCCGATTAGTATCCTGGGCGTTGTAGATGCCAAAACGCAGCACTTCAAATCTGTTGTAGGGCTCTCTAGCCTGGGTTTAATGAACAAGCTGGCGGCGGCTCGACATCTTTCTCGTCGAGAGTCTTTTTGCACTCAAGTTATCGATAGCGGCAAAATATTCGCATTAGAGGACGCAACGGCTCATCCAGCGTTCTCTAGTAGCCTGTTAGTTCAACAGTATGGTATTCAGTCTTATCTAGGTGTGCCTCTCATCACGGCTGAAGGCTGCTGCATTGGTACGCTGGCTGTAATGGACTTAATGCCACATCATTTCTCCAAGCAAGAAGTTGCCTTTTTGGAGCTGACTGCTCGCTGGTGTATGAGTGAGTTCGAAAACCGACGGGCGATCGCTCAGCTTCAGCAAGGTACTCACCCACTCCAGTTTCATACCGGTGGATTATCTGCTCAAACTAACTTAGACGAAAATCCACTTCTTTCTAAAATCAACCAAGTTTGTTTCGATCTTGTTCTACAGCTCACACAAGACTTACGCAACCCGCTAACTTCTGTTGCCGGTATGGCTAATATGCTTAGCCGAGAAATTTACGGCCCGCTCAGTGAAAAGCAGAAAGAGTACACCAATATTGTTCTCAGCAGCTCTCAACAAATGCTGAGTATGGTTGATGAAATTGTCGAAGTAGGCGAGCTAAAGGAAGCTGATTATCAGTTATTGCTTGCGCCTGTAGACGTTGAGATGATTGCTCAACAGGCGATCGCTGCTCTCGACACACTATTGAAGCAACGAGAGTTACAGATAAAGCTCACCGTCGAACCTGGATCACGCACCTGGAACCTAGACAAGCGAATTGTCAGGCAGCTCATCTACCATCTTGTTTTCAGCATCATAAGAATGTCCACAGCAGGAAGTACTATCCGCCTACATATTTCCCGCAAAGACAGTGGCATTAGCCTAGCTCTTTGGGTGTCCAATCCTTGGTTGGGAGAAGATTTGCCGCAAGCTGTCATTGATTGGGGACAAAAGCGCAAATCGTCGCCTTCCATAACGATTTCTTCGCTTAATGATCCAAACATCACTAACTTTGCTACCAACAAATCTTTCCCTTCTGATGACGCCGCGCAGTCAGACGCCGCCCGCCAAGAGCTTGGTCTATTACTCAGTCGTTATCTCGCAGAAATGCACGGTGGTGAAGCTATTGTTCAAGGGTCTGGGGCAACAGGGCACCGTTATATCGTTACTCTGTCATCCCTTAAAATACTGAGTAAAGATAGTTCAATCTAAACTCAAAGGCATTTATAAAACCAAACATTCAGCTATTAACCACTTTCTATATCTAGGAGTGGTTTTCATTTGAAAAATCTTAGAAATTATGTATAAATCAGTGCACAAAGCCAAGCAATAAAGCCTCAGACGTTTGTCAGTTAAGGCTTGAAGTTGTCCTCTGTGAAACTACTGTCAGTAGCAGCAAAACAACAGTTTCTGATGTTTCAGTAATTAAGCCTGTTTAAATGCTAATTTTACCGGGCAGCATAAGCCTGGTTGTGTCCGGACAAATTTCAATACCTGATGCTTGTTCATAGATACGAACCTATCGAGAGAAACTAACAGCTCTTTTGAAAAGACCTCACAAAAATGAGCTTTACGTCGAAACAGGTCGGCAACCTTCGGTTATCCAAATTCGTTCTGATTTTGTTGAGCAAAGGCTCGATAAAGGCTGAAGGCTGTAGCTCCTCAGCAGCCTTAAATCGACGGCAAAGGTTGATGCTCACGGCGTGGTGTTTATAAATCTTTCATCTCATTTAACCTACTCTGCTTGAAAATTTAGCTATCACAATAATGGCAAAAACAGTACAACAGAAAAAATTTTGCTGGCAGGCGCACAAGCCTCTACTCGCAACTGCTCTGGCAGTCGCAGGTGTGTTCAACATGGTCGGCGCTGTGGTCGCGGAAGGAACGGCTGCTGGCGAAACCATCAGTAACACCGCTACTGCCACCTACGAAGACGACAATGGCAGCATCATCAACGCGACTTCCAACACCGTTGATATTCAGGTTGCCGAAGTTGCTGGCTTGGTTGCTGTCTCTACCGGTATCAACGACGTTGATGGCGACGCGGTAGAAGATGGCGATGTCCTAGAATACTTCTTCGAGGTAACCAACACAGGCAACGCTGAAACCAATGTCTTTATTCCAGGTATTGACGGCGTTAACGGAGCCGATCTTCCAATAGACCCTGCCACTGGCGCACCAAATCCGCTAGACAAAAGGCTGAATGCAACCAGCGTTGAAATCGTTACGATTGATGCGGCGGGTGCTGTCACATCAGTCCAAACAATTTCTGATTCTGGTAGTACTGGTGGTGCGCTAACTACAACTGCCGTCGGTGCTAACGAAACCATTACTATCCGAGTCACTGGTACGCCTGAAGCTGGCACAAGAGCTGGTGAAAATGTTGTCGTAACCTTGGGTAACGTACCACCTAATAACAACTCAGATGGTACGCAAAACCAGCCGTTTACTGCGAATGGTGTTGCCGACCTCTACACCGAAGACTCAGACGGAACTCTAACGCCGGTCAACGGTGTCCGTGAAGCGAGCGCAACGCAAGATATTAGCTTTGCATCTTCTGTGAACCCGTTAGCCTTTGCAACGGTTCTGAAAAATTCGTCTCAGGTAGTTAACAATCCTGCTAGCACTACAGACGATCTGATTACCTATGGATTGGGCCTGCGTGTAGAAGACGATGATCCAACCAGTGTCTATCAGCCTGCGGCTTTAGCTGGAACGCCATTAGTTGTAGGCAGCAATCCTGCTACAGACTACGTCTTAGTATCAGATGCTATTCCGGCTGGTACTGTCTTCTCCTCAGTCGGGCAGAATCTTCCTCCAGGCTGGAGAGCTATCTATTCTACGTCTCCACTAGCAAATGCCGACCCGCTAGACTCAGCAACTACTGTATGGTCTCGTACTCAGCCTACCAACCTGGCAGCTATTACTAGAGTTGGTTTTATCAACGCTACTTCGTTAGCGGCAGGATCTGAGGTGTCGGCAGACCTTACGGCCCCTACCGGACTAAGGTTTACGGTTGTAACCACGAATCTAGATCCGCTAGGTGGCACCGTAAACAACATCGCTCAGGTATTTGGTAGCACGGCCGGTGGAGATCCCACTCAGGTTATCTACGACGAGTCAGGTGACACTACCCCCAATAACAATACGCCGCCTACAAACGGCACTAACTATACGCCACCAGATAGCGGTGTCGCCGACCCTGCGAATGATGGCGTTGATCCTGGAAACGACAACACGGGTGATAACACAGACAACAATGGTGAAGTTAACCAACTTGTCATTTCACCCACTACCGATGATATTCTCAACGGCCCTAGTGGTACACCTAGTGCAGTAGGCCCCAATAACGATAACGATGACTTTACAAACGATTCGACAGATGTTCCTGCTGGTCTAAAAGAGGGTGATACCTTCACACCTAGTAGTGTTACTTTCACGAACACTATCTCAAACCCGACCGCAGGACGACTCGCTAATGTTGCAATTCAACCGCTTTCTACCGTAGAAGCGGCAGCTATCTCAGCTACAGGATACTACGGCGTCGATGATCCTAATACTCCAGCTATAGAAGCTGCTGACAACGCAAACGTTCCTAATGGAACAATCGTTACAATCAGATATGATGACGGAACAGCCGTTCAGAGTGCCGAGTACACATATGATGGCATCACATTCGGTCTCACTGACGGAGCAATTGTAAATGTAGGAGATATTCTACCGAATACACCTGGTAACAATACCGATGTCACTTACACTGTTGAAGTGCTTCTGCCACCGAACACGACTCAAGTATTAGACGAAGTACCCATTCCAATTGTGGCCTTCCCTGAAGATTCTGTCGGTACTTCACCTGGATTCTCAAACGAGGTAACTAACAACATCACGATTGATCGAGTCTACACTGGCTTTATGAAGCTTGTGAAGCAAGCGCGCATACTAGACGCCGATGGCACTACTGTACTTGTTCCATTTGGTGAAACCTTCGATCCTGACGTGGTAGCGAACCAAATTCGCCCTGGTCAGATTATTGAGTACAAAATCGACTACTCAAACATCTCCACAAATGGTGCTGGCGCTGGTGCTGGCAACGTCACCATGAATGCTAGAAACTTCAAGATCGTAGAGGACGGTACGATTCAGGTTGTTGCTGCGGGCGCCGATCCGATTGCCAATCCTGCTGTTGCTAACAACTGGGCAGCGTTCACAACCCACCAAGTGGGCACGAATGCTACCACTGGCAGCATCTTGTACAGAGAAATGTCGGGTGGCAGCTCTGTAACGGCTGAGCCTGCTAGCGGTTCGGATGTTGAAGTTTATGAGAACGAAGTAGGTACTGTTGCACCTAACCGGTCTGGTAACTTCATCTTCCGCCGCGTAGTGGACTAGGTTCTATCTCTCTAACGTTGCATTGGTTACCTCTATCAAGGAACAGTTTGACGTTAGCAAACCACACAGCGTGAGAGGCGGTTAATCTGATGCTTCATCGTCTCTCATCTCTCCTTACACAATTCGTATAGCCGAAAGGATTTAATCATCAATGAAACGCAAATTTTTGTTTGGTATCGGTATTGCAGCGCTGGCTGTTACGGCACCGCTGACAATGACAACGCCTGTGTTTGCAAACTTGCAGGCCGCAGGCAGTGCGATCGCTCAGCAGCTTCTTCAGCCTGACGTAAAGCTTGTCATGGGTGCTGAAAAGCAAGTCACTGTTGTTGACAAAAATGGCCAGTCCAAGCTTGTTTGGGAGAAGCTTGAAGGTGCAGCCACTGTCAAACCTGGCGATGTACTTCGCTATGCTGTCGAGACTTCCAATGAAGGCGAAATGGCTGCTAAGAACTTAGAGATCACTCAGCCCATCCCAACCAAAATGGCTTTTGTGATCGGTTCTGATGAAGGCAACGCCACGGCAAAAGCAACATATAGCATCGACAACGGCGCAACGTTTGTCGCTGAGCCTAAAGTAGAAGTGACCCTTCCTGACGGCACTGTAGAAATGAAGCCTGCGCCTGCTGAAGCATACACCCACGTTAAGTGGAACTTTGACGAGGCGCTTGCTTCTTCTGTTTCCGTCAACGTTTCTCACGAAGTTACCGTTAAGTAGCTCAAATCATAATCGCTGCTCTCTTGGACTTTTCATAAGAGAGCAGCGATTCTTGTCTGAACTTAGCCTGACTGTTTATATGTCTACGCACTGCATCATCGTTCTCATTCTGATAAGCCTAAGCTGATATGCCAAACTGTAGCTCTGTTTAATTTGCCTCTTATGAGGCAGAGGGCTATACAGATATACGACATTTTCCCAAAATGCTATCTTCTCGACCGCCCCAATCCTCAAGCAGCCGCTGCAAATGGAAAAAGTTACTTGCGCTGTTTCTATCTAGCCTTCTTTTGGTGCATTTCTCTACAACAGCCATTGCACAGGAAGCTAGTGTCTTCAACTCAGCAACAGCTAGCTACGCAACAACCTCTGGTGCTCGGGTTGATACTGTTTCCAATCAAATCTCTGTTTCTCTTGGAGAAGGTGATCCTGGAGAAGGTGGGTTGATTGATCCTATTGGTATTGTGCGAGGCTGCGATGGTCAGCCATTAGATAGCTATGCTGGCTTTTTTATGGCTCTTTACGAGCCAGATGCTACAGGTCTAGATATTGGTAATATTGTTGATCTTGAAGATACAACACTTGAAAACGGTGGCCTTGCGCCTAACGTCTTGAACGTAAATCCTTTTCCACTTACAGAAGATGAAGGCCGCTACAACTTTCTATTAGGCACTACCAAAGATCTAGAGAGCCCTATTAATACGGGACTTTTTCAAACTGAAGCGAATGCTCAATACATTTTAGTTATCAATCCTCCTGAGAATTCAGACTATACAGAACGTCGCGTTTTGATTGAACTATTAGCCACAGTCGACCTAAAAGAAGGCTCGACGCTTAGCTACAGGGCAACATCACTGGATGGCAATCCAATTTCTGTTGATGGCTCACTCACCTTCGTTAATACAGTGCCTGCCAATATTGTTGCAATTGATGACTCTGTTGAGGAAGCATTGACTTTTGAAATAGGCCTCGACACGACTATATGCGAGTCTCAACAGGTCAGAATTGTCAAATCTGCCGACCGCTCTGCGGCGCAACCTGGTGATACGGTTGTATACCGACTCTCTATTCAAAGCCTTGCTACCGTCGAGATAAACTCCATTATTGCGATGGATACGTTACCTGTAGGCTTTGAACTTATTGTAAATTCAGTCTCTGGTCAGTTAGATAGTGCGTCTGTTCAAGTGAATACTCGCACTAACGGCAACAGCGTTGGCTTTAGCGTTGCTGAATCAGTGGCTGCTGACCAGGCTCTCGATATTATTTATGCAGTGCGAATAACGCCCGATGCACTGAGAGGGACTGGGCAAAACGACGCGATAGTCACTGCGAAAAGAACAGATAACGACTTTGATTTGCAAGATGGCCCAAGCAGCCACCGCATGAACTTAGAACCAGGCATTTTGTCAGATTGCGGCACGCTTATCGGCCGTGTTTTTGAAGATAAAAACTTTGATGGAGAACAGCAATCGGGGGAGGTGGGCATTCCAAACGCCGTTGTTTTTCTAGATGACGGAAACCGGATTGTGACAGATGCGGATGGTCTCTTTTCTGTCCAAAAAATGCTTCCAGGACAGCGCGTTGGCACACTAGATATTTCAAGTTTGCCAGGTTATACCCTAGCGCCCAACCTTTATTTTAATGAACGCAATAGCCAGTCTAGGTTGGTGAATCTTGCGCCCGGGGGCCTTGTGAAGATGAACTTTGGGGTAACGCCTACTTTTCAAGAGGTGAAGAACTAATTATGTCTTCAGTAAAAAAAACGCGTTTATTACTTCACTCCCGGTTTTTCGCAACTTCTATCCTCTCAGCGTTCATCCTTTCAGCTTCAGCCTTCTTTATCGGTGGAGCCAAAGCTCAGTCTACTGATTCTAATTCTAATTCTAATTTTGATAAAGAGGAAAACCCAGATGAGCCTAGCTTGCCAAATGGCAGTGGAGAAACAGTAGAGACTGAGGAAGATAGTTTTAATCCGAACGTGGTGGTAAAAGTCCGCGATGTTGAACAGAAAGAACCGCCTGATGCCTATACCTTCTCAGGTTTTCAACGCGAACTAAACTTCCCTCTATTTGTTCCTGCTCAACAACTAGCGGCAGCAACAGAATCAAAACATCCTAAACCAGAGAGTGATCTACTTGCATTCTCAATAACAAATAGGCAAAGCACGCGTTTACAGCAGCAGAAGGCCCCCTGGTTAGCCAGCTCAATCACGCCGCTTGAACCCAAGACTTCACTTGAAACTCAATTTGCATTTAGATCTTCTGAATTGGGCGGCCCACAAGTAGAGAAGCCTGATGCGCCTTGGATAACGCGTGCTTTAAATATAGAGAGTGAGGAAGGTGCGTCGCGCACTGCGCTTATCACTCGGTTGGATGCAGAAACTTCCGAGTTGGAAAATTTGCCTGAAGCTAATCCTCAAGTAGACGAAACCGAATTCTCATATCTCAATAATACAAAGCGATCTGATAACTGGGTTTCGAGTATCCCTGATGTTTTAATCGCACCGAGCACATCCAACTCAAATTCATCAGTTGCGGCCGTTAGTTTCCTGGGTGCTAATTCTGGTGGTGGTCTTTACGATGTGAGTACTCTACCTCAAGAGGCTGTTACGCCCTCTTATTTGGCCAATAGCAATGAAAAAGACATTGCAGTTAGTGCTAGTCAAGTAGAGTTTTTGAGCCCAGATGCTAACACTTTTTTAAACACGCCTGCTACTTCGGTCGTCCTCCGTTTTCCGGTTGGTGCTAAAATTGCGCTGCTTGTGAACGGGCGGCCCGTGGCCGCTGATTTGATTGGTAGAACGGAGACTGACTCTGAGACTCAGCTCCGGACACAGACGTGGTACGGCGTTGCGTTTTCTGCTGGCGAAAACCGGTTGGAGGTGGTTTCTACAGAAACAGGGCAGGTTCTTCAAAGTAGAATGGTCACGGTTAAGGGCGGGCCTGCGGAGATGACGTTGCTTTCCCCGGCTGCGATTCCAGCAGATGGGCGCTCGACCAGCACGATTCGCGGTCAGCTACTAGATGATCTTGGTAACATTTCTCGTTGGGAATCTATTGTTACGCTTCGGACGAGCGACGGTGAGTTTTTGGGGACAGATGCAAATCCTGATTTGCCAGGGTTTCAGGTGAGGGCTCAAGGTGGCGAGTTTACGGCTGAGTTGCAGTCTTCGTTGAAGGCTCATGTTGTTCAGTTGAAAGCGAATACAGCAGGATTTGAAGCTTTTAGCCAAATTCAGTTTTTAACTCCACAGCGGCCTAGTCTGGTTTCGGGTGTTGTGGATTTGCGATTTGGTGCGAAAGGTACTGACTACTACGATAGCTTCCGGGAGTTTTTGCCGCCGGATGGTAACAACGGCTATGAGATAGATGTTGATGCCGCTGTATTTGCGACGGGTAATATCGGTGAGTGGCTATATACCGGTGCTTATAATAGCGATCGCACTCTAAACCAAGACTGTAATGGAGAGTCTAGACTCTTCAGGGCCAACAGCAGTAACTGCGACAACACCTATGCAACCTACGGCGATGATTCTCAATCAGATGTTGTTACGCCTTCTCTCGATAGCGTTTATCTACGGTTAGAGCGAACCTCTCCTAGTGCAGACGCGGGTGTGGACTACGCTATGTGGGGAGACTTCGATACTCAAGAGTTTTCTACATCCTCTCAACTTTTTACGGCTACTAACCGCCAACTTCACGGTTTTAAGACGAACTATAACTTTGGTGATTTGGCTGTTACTGGGCTATATGCCAATAACGTAGAGGGCTTTCAACGAGACACGATTGCACCCGATGGTACGAGTGGGTACTATTTCACGTCTGAAAGAAACTTAGTTCCCGGAAGTGAGCGGGTTTATTTGGAGCTAGAGGAGCTAGAGCGTCCTGGTACTGTGCTAGAGCGTAAGTCTTTGGCGCGTGGCGCGGATTATCAGATTGATTATGATCGCGGCACGCTGCTATTTAACGATCCAGTGATGCGCACATCTGTTGATGATTTTGGCCAGTTGCTAGTTCGCCGCATTGTGACGACCTATCAGCACGAAGATGGTGGAGACACTAACATATTGGCGGGCCGTTTACAGTACAATCTTAGTGAGAAACAGGGAAAAGAGTCTTGGGTCGGTACGAGCTACTTTACAGAAGAGCAAGGCGATCGCGACTTCTCCCTTTTTGGTGCAGATGCTCGTATTGCACTTGGAGAGAATACTCAACTGGTTGCTGAAATTGCCAACTCCACAAGCGATTTTGACACTTCAGACGAAATTAGCGGCAGCGCCTACCGCCTAGAACTAGATAGTAATTTGGGCAGTTGGCTCAACGGTCGCGCTTACTTTCGCTCTACAGATGCTGGCTTTTCTAACGCGGCTACAACCAGCTTTGTTCCAGGGCAAACCCGCTATGGCGCTCAGCTTTCTGGCAGTCTTGGTAGAGATACGACGCTGCGGGCTCGGTTTGATCAAGAAGAGAACACAGGCAACGCGCCGCGTGTGATCACCGATCTCTCTGAGCTGCTTTCAGGCTTTGAAAATCAGCCGGGTCGGGCTTTGGATAATTCACTCACGACTTATTCGTTTGGCGTGAGTCAGCGCTTGGGCCGTAGCAATGCGGAGGTGGATTGGATTCATCGCGATCGCGCCGACCGGCTCAACAACGATAATAGCGTTAGCACTGACCAGATTAGGACTCGATTAACCACACCTATCTCCAAGCGGCTTTCGCTAGTCGCTCAAAACGAACTTAATCTCTCTTCAGAAGTTGATCCAATCTACCCAAGTCGTACCCTTATTGGCTTGAATTGGGAAGTGATGGATGGCCTCAATGTAGGCGTCAATCAAATCTTCTATGGCGGTGGCGGTAATGGTAGAGGCAGCTCCACAAGCCTTGATGTCTCGGGCGAGCACACCTTCGATTCGGATACGACTATTCGCGGTCGCTTTTCTACGGTTAATGGTCGTCAGATTGGCGGCACCATTGGCCTTGAGCAGGGTATTAACCTAGCGCCAGGTCTTGACTTAGACTTAGGATATGAGAAAGTTTTTTCAACGCTAGGTAATGAAACGGCTGCTAGCAATCAGTTCAGCCAGCCGTTTGCGCCCAGTCGAGGCGGTGCTGCAATTGGTTTGTCAGGCGGTGAAAGCTATAGCGTGGGCCTTTCCTACACAGATAATCCTGATTTTCAGGCAAGTACTCGATTTGAACATCGATCTTCGCGCCGAAGTTCTAATACGGTTTTTAATCTGTCGGCCTTGGGTCGAATTACGCCAGAACTCACTTTATTAGGCGACTATCGCGTTGCTCATACGGCTAATCAGGGTATTACCGGCCTGGGCACCACCAGTTTGCTCAAACTGGGTATGGCTTACCGAAACCCAGATAACGACAGGTTCAACGCACTGCTGCGATATGAGCATCGGATGAATCCAAACTCAATTCCGACTAGCGCTAGTGTTGGTTCGTCTACTGAGACACAAGAACATTTGTTTTCGGCGGAGGCTATTTACTCTCCTAACTGGCGATGGGAGCTGTACGGAAAGTATGCGATGCGCAACAGCCGAACAGAATTTAATGGCGCAAGTAACAATTTCTCAAACAGTAATACCGCGCAGCTAGCTCAGGCCAGAGCAACGTATCGTTTAGGCTATCGCTGGGACGCCGTTGGAGAGCTACGCTGGCTCGGTGGCAATGGCTTTAGCGAAACTGGATTTTCAGCAGAGGCTGGCTACTATCCACTGCCGGATCTACGGGTTTCAGCAGGCTATAGCGGTGGTGCTACGGATACTGACTTTGGCGAAAACCGGAGTGCAGGCGGCTTTTACATGGGCGTGACTGCAAAACTAGGGGGCTTACTCAATGGTTTCGGCACTCAGCCTAGTGCGCCTTTACAACAGCAAGAGTCGGCGATCAACGTTTCTAGAACAAACGCAGTAGACGCATCAGACTCAATGGGTATTCCTGAAGAAGAGATTGTGGAATTTTAGGTATGGTTCATCAATACATTCAAAGACGCCATCTCCATCGATTTGCGACGGCTTGCGGCTTGCTGAGTGGCTTATTGGGTGCAATGTGGCTATCTACTGCGAGTTCATCAGCGCAGCAGCTATCTATGCGATCGCCTATACAAGCAACTGTCAATAGTTCGGACGATGGCCCCGTGCAAGCTGATTCCTTTCTGACTTTACGAGAAGCAATTGAAGTCATCAACGGTACGCTGTTATTGTCTGATCTGAGTGCTGAGGAACAACAGTTAGCTAGAAGTGTTGCTGGAAATTCTGAAATTCGCTTTGATTTGCCTGTTAGCCAGACGGTGATTCAGCTTAATTCGGTATTGCCTGCGATCGCACAGCCCAACGTTACAATTGATGGCACGACGCAACCTGGTTACGACGCCAACAGCTCAACAACCGCAGAGATATCGGTTCCGGTGCCAGTAGTAACGCTTCGCCCAGCTATTGGAAAAGAAGTCTTTAGAGGCTTAACGCTATCTGCTGACAATATTACGATTAGAGGATTGAGCCTGTATGGGTTCAATGCACCTAGCCAAGTCACAAACTCTACACCTCCGGCTGATATTTTCATCAGTCATCGGCCTACGCCTAGCAACCGGGAATCTAGCTTACCGTTCGTTGGCAACAAACCTGTTTCTGAAACGTCGCCTAGTGGGATCGTGATCGAGCAAAACTGGCTAGGGCTACCGCCTGATGAGTCAATGCCAGAGATGCCCTCGGGATTTGGCGTCTCTGTGTTTGATAGTACTGGAACAACTATTCAACAAAACCGGATTGAATATCACAACGGCAGTGGCATTATTACGGGCAGGCAGGCAGACAATCTGAAAGTTCTTCAGAATATTATTGTGGGGAACGGTCTGTCAGGAATGCCAGATGCCATTCGGTTAGATGGACAGGTTAGGGAAGGTCTTATTTCTAGCAACCTGATTTGTGGCAATGATGGTAGCGGCATTTTTATGTTTAAGCCTGAAGGCGCAGTGGCGATCGCTGATAATGATATTCGCTATAACGGCCAGCGGCTGAGGAGAGCCGCCATATACGTCATGGGTGACGATCACCTGGTTGAGAATAATAATATTGCAAACCAAAAGGGAAGCGGGGTTACCGTTACGGCTTTTGGGCAAGGGCCAAATACTCAAAGCACAAACAATATTATTAGAAATAATCGCTTTGATCGGATTGAAGGTCTGAGCATTGACTTGAATGTTAGACGTGCGCGATCGCCACAAGCTTTTCAAAGAGGAGACGGCCCGAACCCACCTAGAAACTCTCGCAATCGCCGCCAAGATACAGGAAATGGAGCTGTGAATGCGCCGCAGTTTGCGAGCCCTGAGTTTTTTATTATTGAAGGGAAGGCTGTCGTTCGCGGACAAGCCGATCCTAACGCCGAAGTACAGCTACATCGTTCTGGTGGTGTTATTGACGACTATGGCCCTTTGAGTGAACCGGTAGCGACGGCGACGGCTGATGAAAGTGGAACGTTTGAGTTTGAATTAGATTCTGTTACTGGCGGAGAAGTATTTAGTGCGATCGCCACAGATGCTCGTTATGGAACCTCTGAGCCCGCTTTAAACACAGCCGTTCGTTCTCTGGCAAGTGATACAAGCGCTGTTGCAGTCTCTAACCCAGTAGAAATGCCTCAGTGCACAACACCGCCAGTTCCGCCAGTTCCGCCTGAGCTGCCAGTTGTCCTTCCGGTGCTTCCTGTAATTCCAGAGGTCATTCAGCTAGAAGTCCCTCGCAATGTTCATTTTGGCTTGGATCAAGACTTCATTAGCCGAGAAAGCGCTGGCGTGTTAGGTAAAATTGCGGCAGCGTTAAAACAATATCCCAGCATTGTAGTTGATCTTCATGGGCACACCGATTCACGTGCCAGCGTTGCTTACAACCAAGATCTTGCGCGGCGGCGGGCGGAGAATGCACGTCGGTATTTGCTAAGTCAAGGTATTGGCTCTGAGCGAATGACTATCCGCTCACTGGGCGAAACAGAGCTGTTGGTAGCAGAAACAGATCGAGCCAACTACGCTCGCAACCGACGAGTGGAGTTTGTCTTTACTGACGTTCGTGGTGTAGATATCACCTTCTTTAACCAGGAAGAAGATTTACAAATTGAGCCTTAAAAATGCATTGCTAGATTGGCTGGCATGAATGGATGCTATAAAGCGTTTAAAAAGCCGTTGTTAGAAAAAGTCAGGCAATTCAGTCGATTCTACTGCCTGAGTAAATCGCGAGATAGGGAAATATGAATTGTCAATTGATATAGAGGGAGTGATGAAACAGGCTGTCAGTTCAATCATGAGACATGTGCTACGCGCTAGCCTAATGACACCTGCGTTGTTGCTATCCTCACTATGTGCTTTTGAAGCACACGCAATAAGCATCGCGTTGAATGGTACTCGGACTGTCTTAAGCGGCTCAGACTGCGGTATTGCAAGCTATCGCTTTGGTACTACTGCCTCTTATGGCGGGAAAACCCTGGATTTGATAGTTCAAGTATTAGAAGAAGATAATGAATATAGTGCAGGTCAGTGTATAGGGATAACGAATGGTGTTCTTTCCATTCGTGTGAACGACGAGGATGCTGGCGATGATGTTGGCTTTATGACTGTAAAGATAACGGTTGTAGAGCAAGGCACAACAACGCCTGTTGAAGTTGACCGCCTTTTAGTAACTGGTTTTGACTTAGATATTGCAGGCAGCGGAACTGGGACGGATGATGTGTACCTAAAGTCCCCCGATAGCTCGTATCTGAGTAGTAGTAGTCAAGTTCAATATTCAAAGGGTTCTTTTTTCGGTGGACAGTTCCAAGCAAAGCTGAAAGGAACCACTTCAGGAAATTGCGATGATGGCACAACTGTAGTTGATGAAACTTGCCGGGGAGGCTCTGTTTTTGTGACGGGTGCTAATGGCATCAATACGGTTTCAAGCTTTACGGCTAGGCTGCAAAACGACAATGCCTATGGTCAAACCAATACTGCTACTTCTCACAGATTATTTCAGCTATCGCTTGAAATCAATGACTTTAATCCTATTGTAGATAACAATGTTGATCGCGGTGATGCACCGAGTAGCTATGGTAATGCGAGTCACTCTATTAATGCCAATGTTGGTTTGGGATACGGCTTGATTGCTGACAACGATGCGACTGCTAAGTCTTCTGCGACTGCTGATGGTGATGATACTGATCCTCAGCCGATTGAATTTGACGATGAAGATGCCGTTTCTCTCAATGGTTCAGTTTTAGACGGTCAGGTTATTAGCTCCGGGACAGTTACTAACTTTGATGTGAGCACTTTTGGCAGCGGCTTTTTGAGTGCATGGGCTGATTTAGATGGCGATGGTAGCTTCAGTGGTGCAGGTGAACAGATACTGACAGATTTTTCGATTACTACGCCTACTGTCGCACTGTCTAACAGCACGATTCCTATTTCAATTCCGCCTGCAACTGCAAGCAGCTCTTATATCCGATTTCGGTTCACTGAGACAACAGGTATCACGGCGACTGGCGCTAGTTCCGCCGAGGGTGAGGTAGAAGATTATGCTGTTACTCTTCTACCTGTTGCAAGCAACCCGGACGTGCTGTTGGTAAAACGGATTACGGCGATTAATGGTCAAGTCGTGAATCCCAATGATGGAACCGACTTGGCGGGCGTCATGAACGATGGTGTTGCTAATTCCTCTGATGATGCAGATAACTGGCCTAACAACTATTTGGTTGGGGCTCTAAACGCTGGTTCTGTGCAGCCAGGAGATGACATCGAATATACAGTTTATTTTTTGAATGCGGGGGGAGTGGCTGCGGAAGATGTGAGGCTGTGCGATCGCCTTTTCCCGAATCAATCTCTGGTTACAGACGCATACGGTACAGGCATTGACGTGGAACTTCAGCTTGGCACAAGCGCTGTGTTGGGATTGACGGTAGCTAACGATGCGAGCGATCGCACTGAATTTGTTGCACCTAGCGCTCCAGTGTCCGCAACCTGTAATTTGAAAGACCTCAATGATGACGGTACGCTTGTGATTGAAGTGACAGGGGCTTCAGGTACCGGAAACCCTACTTTAACAGCATTACCGGGATCTACCGGTTCTGGAACGCCTAACGATGCCTATGGCCTATTTCGCTTTAAAACTCGTGTTGCGCCATAAAACACCTTTTTACATAGCCCCAAAAATATCAGGTCAAAAATCACTAAATGTGTTTTTTGATCAAACACTCTTCTCTTTAACCTGTTTTGTTGCCTCTTATGCCACAGCAAATCTCTCGCTCATTATCTATAGCCTTTAATAACGAGAAGTGGCACGGCGCTCGTTTTGCTAGCATACGGCGATTACTGCTGTCGGCATTAGTGAGTGGAAGTGTTTTGTTGCCATCTGCGATCGCCTGGGCCGATGCCAATAGCCCAGTACCTGGAAGCATCATTCGTAACCAGGCGACCGGTAGCTTTACCGATCCAAGCTCAGGAACTCAAAACATTGAGTCTAATATTGTTGAAGTTACCGTTTCAGAAGTAACAGGCATCACAGTGTCGCCCACAGGCTTTACAGAAGCACCTGCTACCGTAACAGGTGCAGGCCCCAATCAGGGCGATGGCACTATTAATACCGAAGACGTTGTTTATTTTACGTTTGAAATTACTAATGTCGGTAACGACCCAACGCAGTTTTTTATTCCTGATAATGTCACGACAACTGGCGGCACGTTGAGTGGCCCTATTCAAATCGTTTCCTATGACACAGACGGCAACAATGTAACGACCTTATCGACGCCCGTAAATATTCCTTCAGGTGGTGTCACTACAGGAGCGGCATTAGGTTTGCCGGAAGGTTCGATTGCGCCTAGTGGAAGCGTTGTGGTGCGTGTGCCTGTAAAGGCTGATGCAAACTTAGCAGAGGGTGATCTCGTTACGGTGGTGTTGGGGGATACGCCTGTGAGCGATCGCAACAACCAGCCATACATTGCTAGCACAGGTAATAGCGATGTGTATACCCAAGACAACCAAGACAGCGATGCTGTTGATGTGTCTACGACTACTGCAACAGAAACAGAAGCCGCAGGCGAGCCGCTCAATGGCGATGCTACTTTGCACCGGCAGGAGGCTAGCGCAACTCAAAACGTACCCGTTGCCCTTGTTACAACACCCCCTATTGGCGGAGGAGGTGCCTGTACAGCAGACTATAACCTGGTGTATTCGGGGCAGAGTACACAGATATTTGCGGTGCATGTAGAAAGTGGAGCGTCGCTGCAACTGTCGAACAATGCGCTAGCGACGGCAAATGGACTATCGACAGACCACGTAAACCGCCAGGTATATTACGGTGATGCCAATACGCTGTACGCCTGGAGCCCGCTGACGAATACGCATGTGGTTGTTGACAGTGACTTCACGAGCTACATCAATATCGGCACGGTGCCGACGAGCATATCAAGCGGAGGTGCAGCCTTTTTTGAAGGCTCTGTATATCAAGGCTCGGATATTGCCTCGGGCGATGTATTTGAGATATTCAAAGTAGACTTTGTACCTGGCTCTAACGGGCTATCGATTCAGAGCGTAACGCCGGTAGGCATAGACGCGCTGGTACAGAACGGTACGTTGACAAGCAGCCCGAACTGGGGCGACTTTATTATTGATGACAGCGGTGAGCTTATTGCCAACGGTAACGGAGGAGAGTTCTTCTGGAGCTATGACCTAAATACAGATACGTTTGTGAACTTAGTAGAAACGTTCGGCACTAATTCCCAGCTAGCAAAAGATGGCCAAGGTCGGCTGTGGGCGTTGGGCGCAAATGATGTGTTTCAGATACAGCGTTCAGGCAATAACTTGAACGAAGTAGCAGGAACCCGTCAGAACACAACCGGGCCGTTAGGAGCGCATAGCTCGTTTGATGCGGCTGAGTGTGTACGGGGTTCGTCAAGCATTGGTGACTTTGTGTGGAGCGATACGAACGGGGATGGCGTGCAGGATGCAGGAGAAGATGGGATAGAGAATGTGACGGTGGACTTAGTGTGGGACTTGGATGGCGATGGTGTGATAGATGCCGGAGAGCCAGTGCTGGCGACGCGGACGACGGATGCGGCTGGTGGGTATGACTTTGACGAGCTGATATTTGGCAACTACATTATTGATGTGACCGATACGAATAGCGTATTGACGGGTGCTACTTTGAGTACGGTGAACGACCCTCGGGCGGTGACGCTACCGGTAGGTGCGATTGACTTCAACGAGGCTGACTTTGGCTATCAGCTTTCTGGAGGAAGCCCGAGTATTGTTCTAGCTAAAAGAATCACAGCAATTAACGAGCAGGCTTTTGCCGCAAGCTACGTTGATGTGGGTACGCCAAACGACGATGATAATTTAGTGAACTGGCCTGGGCCTGCAACGAATACCAATATTGGGCCCAACAGTGTGGTTGAGAGCTATATTGCTGGGCTGGCTGATGGCGCTGACAATAATACAACAGTCAGCCCGGACGACATGGTGGAGTATACGATTTTGTTTTTGTCGAATGGAGATGCGGATGCGCAAGATGTGCTGATATGCGATCGCATTCCAGCCAACACTACTTTTGCGGGTGACGCTTTCAACAAGCTAACACCTGCCTCTTCTATAAGCGATAGCCGAGGCATCGCATTAAATTTCAATGGTCAAGAAGTTGGGCTAACTAATGGTAATGATGGTGATGAAATTCCAGATACAGGCGGTAATGATAACGGCATTGGAGGATACTACTTCCCTGCAGGCATAGATCCCAGTACGGCTTTTCCTAGTGTCGGTTGCGGTGGCACGAACGATAACGGTGCTATTGTGGTAGACCTTAGCGATATTCCCCAATCTACGAGTGATGGGACACCCGTAAATTCGTATGGTTTTATTCGTTTTAGAGTCGTCGTTGACTAAATAAGTTGGTATGCGTCCAGCTTATGCAGCGATCGCGCCGAAATTATCGCACCAAGCAGTCCTGTTGGCGTGACTTGCAATCTACAGGGTGCTAATGATGACGGCACGCTGCTTATAGATGTGACAGGGGCAACTGGTACTGGCGATCCTGATTTGACCGTACTGCCTGCTTCAACAGGGACTGGTACGCCTAACGATGCTTACGGCCTCTTCCGATTCAAAACGCAAGTTACGCCTTAGTGTACAAAGGTCGTTGAAAGCTACAGGCGATCGCGATGACATCACTAACGCTAAGCGGATTGCACATCTACCCAATTGACTCGGCCAATTGACTGGAGAGCGCGGTAAAGAACCGACTAAGACGCTAGCGACCTATCGCTCCTGGGATAAGGCTATTTGGTTTGGACAAAACCTAGTGCAGGAAAATACATCGAACCGCTTGGAAACGCTGCGTGTGGGCAATGAGGTTGAGGTTCTGGCGTAAACTGATGAATGTCATGACGACTTGCCAAACTGGCGACGCAGCATATGTCTATCAAAACAGTTTCGACAACCCCCTTTAACGATCAAAAGCCTGGAACGTCTGGACTTAGAAAACAGGTTCCAACCTTTCAAGAGCCAAACTATCTAGAAAATTTTATTCAGTCTACGTTTGATAGCCTGGAAGACTACAAAGGCAAAACGCTCGTCGTCGGGGGCGATGGTCGCTACTACAATCGCCCTGCCATTCAAATCATTTTGAAGATGGCTGCGGCTAACGGCATTGGCAAGTGCTTAGTCGGACAAGGCGGCATCCTCTCTACACCGGCTGCGTCTTGTCTGATTCGTAAATACGACGCGATTGGTGGCATCGTCCTTTCTGCCAGTCACAATCCTGGTGGGCCTAAAGGCGACTTTGGCGTGAAGTACAACGTCTCCAACGGTGGCCCCGCGCCTGAGAAAGTCACCAGCGCAATTTTTGAGCATACAAAGTCGATTAGCGAGTACAAAATCACCGATACAGAAGATGTCGATTTGGATTCACTTGGGACGACTGAAGTTGGTGAAATGACGGTGGAGATTGTTGACTCGGTAGCTGACTATGCCGAGCTGATGAAGAAGCTGTTTGACTTTGATAAAATTCGCACGTTGCTGAAAGGAAACTTCAGCATGTGTATGGATTCGCTTCATGCGGTGACCGGGCCTTATGCCAAGGCAATTTTTGAGCAGGCGCTAGAGGCAAAGGCGGGGACAGTGACGAATGGGGAGCCTTTAGAAGACTTTGGTGGCGGCCATCCTGATCCAAACTTGGTGTATGCGCACGATTTGGTTAAGACGATGTTCGCAGAGGATGCGCCTGATTTTGGAGCGGCTTCGGACGGGGATGGCGATCGCAACATGATCTTGGGCAACAACTTCTTCGTCAACCCAAGCGACAGCCTTGCTTTAATCGCGGCCAATGCAAAGCTTGTCCCCGGCTACAAAGACGGCCTTTCTGGGATTGCTCGCTCTATGCCCACCAGCCAAGCTGCCGACCGCGTAGCCAAAAAACTGGGCATTGACTGCTACGAAACGCCTACCGGGTGGAAGTTTTTTGGCAACCTATTAGATGCTGACAAAATCACTATTTGTGGTGAGGAAAGCTTTGGCACAGGTTCCAACCATGTCCGAGAGAAAGACGGTCTGTGGGCGGTGCTATTTTGGCTAAATATTTTGGCTGAGCGTCAGCAGTCCGTTGAAGACATTGTGGTAGAGCACTGGAAAACATACGGGCGAAATTTCTATTCGCGCCACGACTATGAGGGGGTTGACAGTACAAAAGCGAATGAACTGATGAGCGGATTGCAGGCTCAGCTCTCTGAGCTTTCGGGCAAAAAGCTAGGCGACTACACCGTAGAGTATGCAGATGACTTTAGCTATACTGACCCGATTGATGGGAGCGTAAGTGAAAAGCAAGGTGTTCGGATTGGTTTTACAGACGGCTCACGAATGGTGTTTCGTCTGTCGGGTACGGGCACGCAAGGTGCAACGCTACGACTGTATTTAGAGAGCTATGAGCCGGACGCGGCGAAGCATGACATTGATCCGCAAGAAGCTCTGAAGCCTTTGATTGTTTTAGCAGATAAGACGGCAAAGATTAAAGAACTGACAGGGCGTGATGAGCCTACTGTGATTACGTAAAGAAAGTCCATAAAAGAGATTACGTGATATGCAAACCACTGCTGACTATGCCTGTGCTTTTTGCGGCGAGGTAAGTACGACCTTCGTTGATTTGAGTGCGGGCAGCACGCAGTCTTATATAGAAGACTGTCAGGTTTGCTGTCGGCCTAATATTTTGTATGTATCTGTGGATGAAGAAACGCTGGAAGTTGAGATTCAAACGGACTATCAGGAATAGCTGATGTGGGCTCGGTTTATACCGGCTTTGTCCGTAGAAGTGCTGAAATTTGGAACGTAAAACGGCGTATGGGGAGAAAGATGCGATCGCTCCAAATATGTCTGCTACGATTTCATCTATACTTCATACTCTACATAAGGTTTCTAGTGAAATATTTTCTGGAAATCTTAGTGCATTTCGGTCATCTAAGCGAGCGACATGAAATATTGGGAATTTCTGATCCAAAAAGAAGGCGATCAAACTTGGCTGCCGCTTGAAACGGAGCAGGTAGAAATTTTAGAAGGTCGATATCGAGTGGTAGCGCACACCGATCGCGCTAACACCGAAATGGATATTCTGGTGAGTCAGCTAATCACTGACGAGATGCCGCCTCGAAAGCGGGTTCGCAAGCGCACTAGCCAAACGAACGATTCTGGCTTGGTAGTAGTGATGCCCTATGTGCATCTTAAGCCGGGTCAATGGGATTTGAAGTGCAGCAGTACGAACGCTGTAGACGGCCTAATGGGTGATGACTGGCAGTACAGCGTGCAGCTACAGGTATTTGCGCCGACAGGTGAAGATTGGTCGGCTGAGTGGCCGGTGCCTGTCGATTCTGAGACGGTGGCTAGCTTGATGGTTGAAGATGAGGGTGAGATAGATCCTGATTTGGTCAATCAGGATTTGCCGCTGATTCAGGCACAGGCAGCGCTAGAAACTCGTTTGCAAGAGAGTGCTGAGGAGAATGGTGGTGCCTCAGTACACACGGACACGGGATTAGCAGGAAGTGCTGCGATCGCGCCGATGAGCTATTTAGTCGCGCTGAGACAGCAGGCGTATTTGGCTCAGCACAATCAGCCGATGACGATTGTAGGAAAGGTGACGTCGCTGTCTGAGACGGTACATGAAGATACGAGTCAGCTCTGGATTCGGTTGCAAAACCCTCAGACGGCTCAGGTGATTATGGAGGCACATCGGCCTTTGAGTTTGGCCCGACTGCCTGCTGACTTTAAGGTGCAGATACAGCTACCGGCGGAGGTGACGACGCGAGTGATTCTTGGTGAGGTTTCGCTGCGAACGGCTGCGATCACGCCGGGTGATAAGGCCAACGTTTTAGCGTCCACTGCGTTTACAATCACGGCTGGAATTGCCCAGCTTTTAGATGCGATCGCCAGTCCAGACTCGGATACGTTTGCAGGTGGCTTTGAAGAAGAAGTTGTGCCACCGCCCATTTCTATTCGATCAGCGTTTGCTGAAAACGATGCAAGCCCATCGTTCACTGTGCCGCTAAGCGATCCAACTCAGAAACGCATGGCACCTGCCATTGGTGTGGTGCCGCTGTTCAACGTCGGATTGCCTCAATCTGTGCCGACTGGCTTCGATTTGGTGGATGCTCAATCAGGTAATGAGCCTGCGCTGCCGAGCTTCATTGGGCCGGATACGTCGGCTAATTTAATTGTGAGCGATCGCCTTTCTGAAACGCTAGAAACGCCGCTGAACACCGAGATCAATGTTGCTGAAGAAGCTGAATTATTGCCTGCTTCTCCACCAGCTACACCGTCAGAAAAAATGGTGGAAAGGCGGATGCCGATGGTGTCTCAGCCTGCGCAGTTTTTAGGGACAAGCATTGAAGATAGCGACTTAGAAGCGGATGAAATTGCGGCGGCGCTTGAGGATATTGATCAGGACTTGCGTTCGGAAGAGGCCGATTTGGATGCGCTAGAGCCACCGGGTATTGAAGGCGCGCTGCCAAACAGTCAGTCTGCTGTGAATAGAGCTAGCGCTTTAGCCGACAGCGTATCTTCCGATCAGTCTAACGATCAAGACCACAGCAAAGATGCTCTAAATACCGATGATACAAGCACAAACGACAGCCAACAACATCCTCTTCAGTCGCCAGATCGACGCATGGCTGCTAGCTTAGATTTTCAGTCTTTGCGTCTGAAGAATCACTTTTGGAATAGGCTTGCGTCTTTGACGCATGAGAGTCATAAAGAAGCGACTCAGATTGCAAAAGGGATGAAAGAGGCGGGCGTTAGTCGGAGAGGATCTTCTTCTCTCCCCACAGCACCTGCACTCCCTAAAGACAGTGAAGTGGTGATCTATGATGAACAGCCGCCTTCGTCTCCATCGCCTGGTGTGCCCAAATATACACCTACTCGAAAGCCCTCTCAAATGTCTGCTCACAACAATGCGGCCTTGTCTACACCGTCTGCTGCGTTGTCTAAAAAGCAGCTACCAGCGACTCATTTATCAGAACCGATGAAGCCGAGTGCGGTGCCGCCAGAGGATTTGTCTGAGATGGCGCTGCCAGTTATTAGCGTTCCGCTAGGGGACTTTGTAGCCGGTGAAATGGTTTCAATAACCGTGCGAACCAGGCCTTCTACCTATAAGCCCTTTATTAAGCTATGGATGATTGATCGGCAGAGCCGCAGCTTAGTGATAGAGCCGCAGCTCTTGACGAGCCTGCGACCCGATGCGCTAGGTGATTTGCAGGCGACTACTGAACTGAAGGTGCCGATGGATTGTTTGGATGTGCAGATTGCCGCGATCGCAGTTGATATGGCCACTCAGCAAGAAAGCAAGAAAGCCATTGTAAATCGTCATGTTGTCCCGGCTGGGCAACCCGCTTCTACAGGTGGATTCAGTTTCTAACAGTCATCTACCTATTTACGAAAATCCGACATAATGAGGGAGATTGTTTCTTTTTGCTATTGGTTTTTAGGATTTTATGAAAGTTCACGCTGCACATACCCGCTTATTCGTCTCAGATATTGCAACTTGCGCTGAGTTTTATCGCGATGTGCTCAAGTTCAAGCCGATTGCGATGCAGATTGAAAAAGGCTATGCGGAGTTTGAGATGGGTGAGGATAATAGCGGCGTACGGTTATCCTTGTTTCGCAAGCAGGAGATGTCGGAAATTTTAAGAACGACAGGGAAGCCAGAGGTGGCTGATTGTCAAGATAACTTCGGTCTCATTTTTAGTGTTCGTGATATTGATACCATCTACCACGAGCTGCGTCAGGCCAATGTTGCTTTTGATGAGCCGCCGACTCAGAATAAAGAGTTTGCTCTGAAGGTGGCGTATTTTCGCGATCCAGAAGGTAATCTGATTGGTCTGTTTGAATCAGTTATGTAGCCGTGATAGCGATGCTTTTAGTGCCCGTAGCTGGCTTGATTGGTTAAGGAGTAGCTACGGGCCGATGTAAAGGTTAGGTGAGCGATCGCACAATCGGCTAGCCTTGCGTTGTAATCCACTCTACTAATAGCCGCACGCCATAGCCAGTTGCGCCAGGGCTATTGTAGCCACTCTCTTTATCTGTCCAAACGGGGCCAGCAATATCTAGGTGTGCCCAGGGCGTTTTATCCACAAACTGCTGAAGGAAAAGAGCTGCTGTGATCGATCCACCGGCTCTAGGGCCTGTGTTTTTCATATCGGCAACGACAGATTTTAACCCTTCAAAGTACTTTTCCTCCATGGGCATTTGCCAAAGCTTTTCACCAGAAAGAGTAGCCGCAGACGAAAGCGTTTGAGCCAGCTCCTCGTTTGGGCTGAAGAGCGCGCCGATATCATCACCTAGGGCGACAACACAGGCTCCGGTGAGGGTTGCTAGATCAATCATGGAATCTACGCCGAGCTTATCTGCATATACCAGTGCGTCAGCTAAGGTCAGTCTGCCTTCGGCGTCGGTGTTGTTGACTTCAATGGTTTTGCCGTTAGAGGCGGTGAGAATGTCACCAGGGCGCATGGCATGGCCACTGATCATGTTTTCGGCGGCGGCGCTAATGAAGTGAACTTCTACGTTGGGTTTGATTTGTGCGATCGCCTTAGCAGCCCCTAGCACCGCGCCCGCGCCACCCATATCAATCTTCATCATTTCAATGCCCGAGCCACCCGTTTTTAGGTTGAGCCCACCAGAGTCAAAGGTGAGTCCTTTGCCAATAATGGCGAGCTTCCGTTCGGCCTTTTCAGCCGGCTTATAAATCAGATGGATGAATTTAGGGGATAAGTCTGAAGCCTGGGCAACGCCTAAATATGCACCCATGCCTAGCGCTTCGCACTGCTCTCGCTCTAAAACATTTAGCTCAAGGCCGTATTCTTTTGCGATATCGGCGGCTGTTTCAGCCAGTTTATCGGGAGTGACAACGTTGGGAGGTGCTGCAACGAGTTCTCTGGCTAAGACAACGCCTTCACAGACGGCTTTCGCTCTGATGACTGCAGCTTCTTCGCCAGAGAACGACAGAAGATGTACTTCCGAAAGCTCAGATTCTTTGGGGTCAGGCTCGGACTTGAAGCGATGATCTTGATGGAGCGCTAGGGCTGCGCCTTCGCTGAGTGCTTGGACGGTGAGTGCTTGGCTGTTGTTCCACACTGGAAAGCTAATGCCTAAGGATCCACTTTTGGCCTTATTCGCTAGGCGAGCGGCGATCGCGGCCCCCTGGCGAAGGCTTTCTAAAGCCATGGTGTCGGAGCTGCCCAAGCCGACGATACCAATTTTCTTAACGCCAGAACCAGAGCTGATACGGGTGATGGCAGTGGAGCCCGCTTTGCCTTCAAAAGCTTCTTCATCTATGAGGGTTTGTAGCAGTCCGTCTACCTTGTCATTGAGGTCTGACAGGATTCCTGTGAGTGGCAATGATTCTTCTAAGAGGCCGATTATCAGGCAATCTCCCTTCCAACTCATACAAGACTGATCCGACGCTATAAAATCCATTCCCTACTTCTTATTTTTATCTAAATTCCCGTTCTATAGTATCTACTGATTTCGTCATTTTTCGTGGAGGCATATTTTTCTGTCTTTATTCACTGGTAAGGCTTACCTTTCTTACGGTGCGGTCAAGCGTAGCTTTTAGCACGGTGCGATCGCGCAGCTCCCCCCTCTCAATCTCTCCTCTTTTCTGCTAAAACGTCAGAGAATGTATTCAAATAAAATTGATGCAGTCTTTACCTAGCCCTCAGCTTTTTCTTCATAGATTTTTAGATCTTTATTATCCACAGATCTCGGAGATAAGGTTACTCAAGACATCAAAATTATGCTGAAAACGCTAAAAGAGAAGTGGCCGCTAATTGCCCTTGCTGGCATCAGTACTTTGTCAGTAGGGCTCGTGGTCGCACTGCTAAAGACGACCGATTCCTTTAACCCAGCAGTAATCAATCCGAGCGTGGTGCCAGAGCAGTCGCTGCGTGCTGTCGAGTCGTCTACAGTGCTCAAACTAGCGAAGCAGTCACCTGAGATGCGAGGCGAGGCGTTGAGTGCGATCGCCAATAGCGGTGCTAATAATGTCGAAGGCTATCGCGCTCGCTACTTACTAGCGTCCGACTTAATTGCGCAAGGTAAAGGCGGCAGTGCATTAACCATATTAGAAGATCTAGACGACCGCTACACCTCACTCGCGCCCTACGTTTTGCTCAAGCAGGGTCAAGCTGAAACCGCATCTGGTCAAGCTGAAGCGGCTCAAGCAACCTGGACTCAGCTTATAAGCGATTATCCCGATAGCGCTGCAACGGCTGAAGCGCTATATCAACTAGGTCAGCAAGCGACGCCGGATGCTGCTCAGTACTGGGACACTCTGCTCGCCAACGTTCCAACCCACCCGCGTAGCATAGAGGTGGCTTTAGAACGATTGAGTCGCGCAGCAGACACGCAAACCAGCAATCAGATGCCTTCCGAGACGCCGAAGGTGATCCAGGTGAAGGCGATTGCCCAAGCTCAAACCAGTCCAACGCCGCCCGTTGATTCTGAGGAACTATCCCTACTTAAGCTCGTGGCCTATCACGGATTCAATCAACCCGGCTATAGCCAAGCGCTCAATCAGCTCACCAGCGAGTACAGCAGCGAGCTAACACCTGAAGACTGGGCAGCAATTGGATTTGGCTACTGGGAAAATCAAGCTTATGAACGAGCGGGTGATGCTTACGCCAAAGCTCCACCGACTGCAGTGAGTCTGTATCGAGCCGGTCGTGGGCAAGCGCGAGCTGGTAAAACAGCGGAGGCTGTTGCAGCTTATCAGCAGCTCAATCAGCTATTTCCCGAGGCCCCAGAAACGGCTGACGGTTTGCTGAATCTTGCGAACTTATTGCCAAGGCCTGCTGCGCTGATTACGCTTGATCAGGTCATTGAGCGGTTTCCTGATCGTGCTGCTGATGCTTTAGTTGTGCGGGCTGATACTTTAGATGCGATGAAGAGCCCAGATGCTGCTAAACAGGCAAGGGCCTCTATTCTTTCTCAGTATTCTGATTCTGAGGCGGCGGCTAAGATTCGCTTGAAAAATGCGAAGGCGAACGCAAAAAAAGGTAACTATGCCAATGCGATTCAGTGGGCCCAACAGCTCGTTGAAGCCGCACCGCAGGATGAACTGGCGGCTGAAGGGGGCTTTTGGCTCGGCAAATGGCAGACGCAGCAAAATCAGACAGACGCAGCGAGATCCACATTTGAGCAGGTGATTCGCAATCATCCGCAGGCCTATCATGCCTGGCGTTCGGCAGTGTATTTAGATTGGGATGTTGGCGACTTTAAGACGGTGCGAACGTTGATGCCTGAGGTGGTGGTTCCGCCTAGGCGATCGCCGCTTCCTGCAGGTTCAGCCACGCTTCAAGAGCTGTATCTGCTTGGCCAAGATCAGTCCGCTTGGTCGCAGTGGCAAACTGAATTTAGCAACCACCGACAGCCTACAGTGTCAGAGCAGTTTACAGACGGCGTTCTACGACTGGGCGTAGGCGATAACCTCAACGCTATTTTTATGGCAACTAGCCTTGCCTGGCGCGATGATCCAGCCGATCAGCGTGAATACCAGCAGCTAAAGCAAAACCCTAGCTATTGGCAGGTCATCTACCCATTTCCGTTCTCCGAGCTGATTGTGAGCTGGGCACAGACTAGGCAGCTTAATCCACTGCTAGTGACGGGGTTGGTGCGCCAAGAGTCGCGGTTTCAGCCGCAGATTGAGTCGGTGGTGGGGGCAGTTGGCCTAATGCAGGTTATGCCTGAGACGGCTGCTTGGATTGGTGAGCGCACGGGTAAGGAAAGTTACAGCCTGAAAAAGCCAGAGGACAATGTAGAGTTTGGCACCTGGTTTTTGGATTTTACGCATGAGCAGTTTGGCGACAACTCGCTGTTTGCTGTGGCTAGCTATAATGCGGGGCCTGCAATTGTAGATGAGTGGGTAAAAGAAGGCGATTTTACGAATGCTGATGAGTTTGTCGAGAATATTCCATATCCTGAAACGAAAGGCTATATAGATTCTGTATTTGGCGGATATTGGAATTATTTGCGGCTATATAATCCTGAAATTGCGGCGAAGGTTGCGGAGTTATAGGCATTGCCTACTTATTTGTTGAGCGATCGCTGATACGATGATCAACGATTACTTGGTAGGATAATTCGAGTAAACATACATAGAAGTATGTGAGCACATCTATGGTGTGAAGAATTATCCGTCGTTCGGTTTCCATGGAGTATTGTGACTAAATTTAGTGCCCCGCAGCAAAACCAACTTGCACAAATTGGCGCTTTCTTGCGTGAAAACAGAGAAAAGCAAGCAAAGTCTTTAGAAGATATTGCGATTCGCACCTATATTCGCCCTCAATTGCTAAACGGCATTGAAACAGGCAACCCTGATACGCTGCCAGAACCTATTTTTGTTCAGGGATTCATTCGTCGCTACGCTGAAACGCTAGGTCTTAACGGGGTTGATCTGTCTCAGCAATTTACAGTGACCTCCATTCCGTCTACGCCTCGTCCGGCACGTTCTGCTCCGCCCGAGGACAGTCCCACGACCCGTTTGACCCGTCCGAGCAGCGCCAGTATGCCCTCTAGCGCAAACATGGACGATCAATCTATTCCGATGTTTAGCGCAGGCGGCGCATCATTTACAGAGACTCAAATGGGTCAGGAAGACGATTTGCTGACGCTGGGTAAAGAGACGAGTGAGCCACTATTTAAAACCAATTCAGACTTTGATCGAGTTGACAATCGCGACTTAGAACGCGATATTCCTACTAGCAGTGCATTTGACAGGGCGATTAACGACGTAGCTGCTGACCATATAGGTAGCGATCGCACCAGCGCCGATATTTCAGAGACGCCTCCGATTGGCGATATATCCTCAGAGGCTCAGCCTGAGCAGCAGCTAGAAGCCACTCATAGCTCAACGACAGAATCGGTAGACGACGATTTTGCAAGTGAGATTGCTGCTTTTGATCAGGTTAATCTAGGAGAGCCTTCTCTGGAACCGTCTAGCTTTGGCCCAACGGAACTGAGCAATCCTCCTTTAGAACAGCCCCCTCTAGAGCCGCCAGCATTAGGACGATCAGATCTCGATCAGACTGTTGATCCGCCAGCGATTGAGCCTGCTGCGCTAAATGAGCAGTCAGTCTTGGGCAGCACGGCAAATGTTGCTTTTGACGATGATTTGCCTGCGGCCTACACCACTGAAGCTGAGCCGCTTGCCTCGCAAGCTAGCCACGAACCAATGCCGGTCGGTGTAGAGTACGGCGATCAGCCTAACTTAAAGCCTTTTATTATTGGGGGTGTTTTGGCTGCGATCGCAGTTCTTGCCCTGCTGCTTGCCAGCGTATTAGGCGGTGGCAATCGCCAACCTCAGGTTGCTGATACCGTAGAATCTGCTGAACCCTTAGAAGCTACCACTGAGCTACCCAAACTGCCTGAAGAAGCGGTTTCAACAACGCCACCTGCGAGCACGGCGCCTGTATATGTAGAGGCGACAGCGACTGCCGAAGCCTGGGTGAGCGTAATTGCTGATGACAATACTTTGTTTGAAGGCACGCTTCAGCCGGGGGATACTCAGGTGTGGGAAGCACAGGAAAACCTCAACATTTATACTGGAGATGCTGGTGCTTTAGAGCTTGCGGCGAATGGCGAAGATGCTGAAGTAATGGGTGAGCGTGGACAGCCAGAGGAAAAAGTCTTTACACAGTAGTCTTTTGAAGTCGATACAATAAACATCCGCTAACCTTTATTCTCTGACGTTTGCTTATGACGCCTCCTGCTGATCTTGAGACGGCAAATACTGCCAAACTCTGGGCACCAGAGAAAGGTGAGGCAGTAGACGAAACGTCTCGTGACTCCTTTTTAGATGAATCGCCTGATGATGTTGAGATGTCGCTGTTTGATCATCTCGATGAGCTGCGGCAGCGAATTTTGTACGCGGTGATTGCGATCGCCATCAGTATCGTGGGCTGTTTCACTAGCGTTAGACAAATTGTCGAGCTGCTAGAAGTGCCTGCACAAGGTGCAAAATTCTTACAGCTTTCACCCGGTGAGTATTTCTTTGTTTCGATCAAAGTCGCAGGCTACAGCGGTATTTTACTAGCTAGCCCGTTTATTCTGTATCAAATTATTCAGTTTGTGCTGCCGGGTCTAACTCGCCGCGAACGCCGCCTCATCGCGCCAGTTGTGATGGGCTCTAGCGTCTTGTTCTTTGCAGGTCTCGCTTTTGCCTATATTGCGCTAGTGCCGGCAGCGCTAAACTTTTTCATCAACTACGGTGCAGATGTTGTAGAGCAAATGTGGTCAATTGATCGCTACTTTGAGTTTGTGCTGCTACTGCTATTTAGTACTGGCCTCGCTTTTCAAATTCCGGTGATACAGCTATTGCTTGGCTTACTTGGCATCGTTGGCTCTAAGCAAATGCTTTCTGGCTGGCGCTATGTACTGCTAGGCGCGGCCATATTAGGGGCGGTATTAACGCCTTCTACAGACCCGATTACTCAAAGCTTGCTCGGTGGAGCAGTGCTGCTTTTGTACTTTGGAGGTATTGGGCTAGTAAAGGCTATTGGCAAATAGTTTGGCATCTTTTAAAAGTGTTTAATAGCGTACAAAATGCTTTCATAAAAAAGCCCTCATCATCCTCAAAAAACGGGCTGTCAAGGGCTTTTCTGATATAGTTTGACTGCGTGCAACTATTAAGTAATCAGCGTTTTTTCTTGGTGTTTGGTGTCTCTAATTAGAGTGAATAATCTCTCTTCTCTTCTCTAATGTTTGCCCAAACAAACTGTCTAAATAGATGCGGCTGACCTGTCTTTCCGTTACGCCATTTTGCATCAAAAACAGCGAAATGGCTGCACAAAACAGGCGATCTTGGCTCCATCCAGAGTGAACATCTAAATAGTTTTGAACAGATACGTGAAGATCTTCAGGGATTTCGACAGATAAGCTGACGGATTGCTGCATCGAAAAGTTTCCTTGTGATGATTGACTTAAATTGAGGAGCTGCTAAAGGCTCATTAATCGCAGCGCGTAGATGCGAATATGTTCGGCCAAATTCGTCTTTCATTAAGACGTTCTTTTTGTGCTTTAAGATCGTGCGAAGAGAATGCTCAAGTTGTCGTAGGTAACTGATGCCTTTGGACATTTTTTTGAGGTGTTAATCATTGTGGAACAAGCGCTTAAAAAAGGCAATGCATTTCAAATGCATCCTTTGGTAAATCTTGTTTCTAATTAAAAAATCAATCAGTAGACTACGTTACAGCGGTTTTTATTTCAGAGGTAGCTTGTGACCTGTTGAATAATCGCCTTGACCTCATTTGGCAATCGGCGCACAACTTTTCGACTGGCAACGTCTACCGTTATTAGCGTAACCTGACCCGTGAGATAGACTCGGGGTGACTTGCTTTCATCGTCTGTGGTTTCAATCTCATATAGCCAGTTTAGACGAATGCCTTGTACAGGTGCTAGCCGAGTTTTGACAATAGCCTGTGCGCCCAGCGTGAGGGGCTGGCGGTAGCGAATATCTAAATTGACCACGGGTAGGTCGTAGCCAAGCTCGACTAGCTTTTCAAACGATGTGCCTGCGGCTCTAAGACATTCTACCCTGGCTGATTCTAGCCAGGTAATGTAGGTGCCATGCCACACGACGCCACCATAGTCAGTGTGATGTGGCTGTACGCGAATCGGATATTTGAACCAGCTAATCTGTTTTGAGTCTGGTTTTGGATTTGGGCCTGTCATTTCCGTTTTTCTCTGAGCAGAGGTTTTAAGTTTGGTGATCAATTAAGTGAATTTGTATTGGTTTGTTTCTAGATTGATTAGGAAGCGCTGCTGGGATTGAAGCAAAGGTGTAAGCCACAAGATAGCGGCTAGCGGCTCGAGCAGGCTCAACGTTCACAAGGGATTTAATACATATTGCAATGATCAAGAATATTTTGCTGGCTGACTCGGGTGTCGGAAATACGCGCGAGATGATGAAAAAGCTGATGCAGATTCCTCGAATTGAGCGATCGCGCATCACCATTCTTCACGTGGTTCCTCCTCAGTCGACCTCGCAGGCTATGGCTGACTACTGGGAAAAGGGTGGCCGAACCTTAGCTGAAGCGGTCAGTGAGCTGAATTTAGAGCCGTCTCGCGTGAGCGCACTGCTGCGAGAGGGTGAGCCTAAAGACGTCGTGGGTAAAGTCGCTGATGAAATTGACGCCGATTTGATTGTGATGGGCTCTAGAGGCCTAAAAGGGCTTAAAGCCATCATGGGCAATTCGGTAAGTCAATACGTGTTTCAGCTATCGTCACGGCCTATGCTGCTGGTTAAAGACGATCTGTACAGCATTCAGGCCATTCGACGGATTCTAGTCGCCATTGATAAGTCCGATTCAGCAAAGCAAAGCCTGGATGTGGCACTCAATTTGGCTCGTGACATAGAAGGCAGTGAGATTATTTTAGTGCATTCTGTTTCTAAGCTAAATGCGAAGTTAAACGAGGCGGTTCAGGGTAATCCTGAAAATGATCCGGTTCTGGCCGATGCCATTTCTAAAGCGCGTCGGATGGGAATTACCTACCGTTGCGTGGCCCCTGAAGGTAAGCCAGGACAGCGGATTTGTGAGCTAGCTGATGAACTAAATGTGAATTTGCTGGTGTTGGGTTCGCCTGACAGAAGGCCGTCGATTGCGAAGGGAATGCCTGATTTGGATCGGCTCCTGGGCGAATCGCTGTCGGACTATGTGCGGGTGTATGCAAATTGTCCGGTGCTGCTGACGCGAATAGAGGCGTGACCTTGACGCGCCGCTGCTCGGCCCGCCCGCACGGCTATATAAACTTACAAGGGCGCTGCACAGCTTCTTGTAGGGTGGCTTCGTAAACAGCCTGCTCCACTTCAAATGCGCCGAAGCGGGCTAGGTGGGGGTTGATGATTTGAGCGTCGAAAAGAAGGAAGTTGCGCGATCGCAAGTGTTCTACCAACAGCACCATCGCCGCCTTAGAGCCTTCTGGAATGCGATAAAACATAGATTCGCCAATAAAAGCGCCGCCTAGCACAATGCCTAAAAAACCACCGGCTAAGCTACCTCCTTGCCAGGTTTCAAAGCTGTGCGCATAGCCTGCTTTGTGCAGCCGAAAATAGACTTCTTTTAGCTCATCTGAAATCCATGTGGTTTCGCGATCCGCGCAGCCTTCTATAACGGCTGCAAAGTCTTTATTAATGGCGGGTGTGAAGCTCTTTTGATTTAGCTGCCGCTTTAATGACTTTGGATAGCGAAACCGCTTATCTAAAGGAATTAGTGCTCGCTTTTGACTGGAGTACCAGTTTACCTGACCGCTTTCTTCGGCCATCAAAAAGTAGCCCTGGGCGTAGCACTGAAGGATGTGTGGGACAGAATAAGCCATGCTGTTATGGTATGCGATCGCCTGCGCTCATCCAGCTTTGCTTGGTACGATGTGCCACACTTTTCCGATCCGTTGTCTTTGTACAATATTCACCTGCAAAATCGTTACGGTACGTGAAGGAATGCTTGCTTTTGCCCGCTAACCCTTCGTAACGCTTTAGCCTTGTATCAGCAGTAGCGCGATTTATTTAAAGCGATCGCAAATCATCAATATGCCAGATTTTCCCGACGCTAACTCTGATGCTGAAGCTGTTAATTCGGTACCGCAAAGCGCCAAACCCAACGCCGAGCCTATAGATTCTATTGAACTACCGCCGCCCGAAGATGCGGTGGAAGAAGGGCAGTGGCTGAAGTCAACGCTGCACAAGTGGCTCGACGAAGAGTTCTTGCCAGAGATTGTGAACGAACATATTGCCGCCAAAGCTTCTCAAGTATTTGTAAGACAGCGAATGGAAGGTGAAAACAATTTGAACGCCCTCGTGCTCGCTATTTTGACTGAAATGCAGGGTTACGACTTTTCTAAAAGCTTTTACAGCGAGTTTGCTGTTGCTAACGCCGTAGGCGATCTGCTACTAGACAGCCTTGGCATTGAACGATGCTGTGGCAACAATAACTAAATTTCTAGCTGAGGACGTCCCCGTAGACCTTCCAGAAACCGATCTTTCAAAAACAAAAAAGGTGCTCCGCCTAAAGAAGCAGAACACCTTTTTTGCTTTTATAAGCCGGTTAAATAAACTACCAGCTCGACTTCACAACGCCAGGTAGCAAACCTTGGTGAGCCATCTCACGTAGCGCGTTACGGCAAAGCCCAAAATCGCGGTAGTAGCCCCGAGGACGACCTGTTTTCCAGCAGCGGTTGTTTAACCGAGTAGGCGCACTATTTCTAGGCAACTGCTGAATTTTGCGGTGAACTTCTAACTTTTGTAGCTGGTTGGGGGCTTCATCAAATTCTTTGAGCAAAGCTTCACGCTTGACGGCGTACTTCGCAACTAGCTTTTGGCGCTTCTTCTCGCGCGCAACCATACTTTTTTTAGCCATGAGGCGGGGTTCAATCTTTATTTCTATTACACAGTACTCAATAGTAGTCCGTTCTGATAGGTTTTGCAAACCCTCATCTTGTTGCACTGGTCTGACTGCTACTAACCCTAGAATCCTTTCCCTTCGCAATTTTCTTCACTCTTTTAGCCTTGGCTTCTTTAGCTTTCTTCGCTTCTTTGGCTTTTGCCACTTTGGCAGCCTCTTTGCGAATCTTGACTGCGCCAGGACACATATCCAGCAGGTCGCACCGCGTACACTGCGGGCTTCGGGCTGTACAGACTGCCCGACCGTGATAAACCAGTCGGATTGACCAGTTCTCCCAATCAGGCTGAGGCAGTAGCTTCATTAAGTCCTGCTCAATTTTGACGGGCTCAGTGTGTCTTGTAAGACCGAACAAGCCAGAAATTCTGGTGACGTGTGTATCTACCGTGATGCCTTCATGAATATCAAAGGCATGAGCTAGCACCACATTAGCCGTTTTTCGAGCCACGCCCGGCAGGCTGATTAGTGCCTCCATTGAGTTCGGCACCTGCCCTTCAAACTCAGATATTATCTTGTGTGCCGCCGCCTGAATGTTCTTGGCTTTGTTCCGATAAAAGCCTGTTGATCGGACAAGTTCCTCTAGCGCTGATATCTCAGCACCTGCGATCGCCTCAGCGTCGGGAAACCGTTCAAACAGCGCTGGCGTGACTTTGTTCACCCGAGCATCGGTGCACTGCGCTGCTAACATTGTGGCAACCATGAGCTGTACAGGCGTTTCGTAATCAAGCGAGCAGGGCGCTACCGGATAAATAACCTTTAGCCGTGCCATTAGCTCCAAGGCTCTCTGCTTTTTGGGCAGCTTTTGAAACGGTCTGAGCGTCGGCGGTGGCTTATCCGGTAGCGGAAAGGGAATGGCCTCGTAGCCATTTTCCTGTGTGGGTATGCGCTGATCTAAACCGGAGATGACTGCGTTCACTGTCGTAAGTTTTGCAAGACTTCAAGCTGAGTAGTATCGCGAATAATTAAAAAGATGCCGAGACCAAGCAGTAGAAATATGCCAGTTTGCATCACGCTTTCTTGAAAGCGCATAGGCAAAGGCTTTCCGCGCAGAGCTTCAATGAGCAAGAAGGCGAGCTGTCCACCATCTAAAGCGGGTAAGGGCAATATGTTGATAATTGCCAAATTGATGCTGATGATAGCCGCGAAGGGAAAGAGACTGACGATATTCGTCTTTGCAAGGCCCGCACCCTGCTCAACAATTTTGACGGGGCTACCTACTTGGCCTGCCATCGAGGAGAAGTTTGTAAATAAAGACAGCATGCCATTGGCCACTAGCTGCGTTTTCTCTTGAAACTCACGAGCTGCTTCAGTCAGGACTTCTATGGGGCCACTAGCTGGACGATAAGAAGCTGTGCCATTAGGCAACAGCGCCACACCGATGACAGCATTACCGCTTTCTTTACTAACTTCAGGCGTGACTGAAATCTCTATTTCTTTATCGAACCGCTGAAGTGTTAGGCCTACCGGCTTGTTAGGGCTGGCCTGGATAATTTTAATCAGCTCTTGCTGAACAGTTTCGCTATCACCAAGCCGCTCGTCGTTTGCTGCAACGATGATGTCTCCAGCCTTGAGTCCTGCGACTGATGCCGGTGTATCGGGCATTACCTCTGGAATGAAGACGCCTGGCTTTAGCTCAAAGGCGTCGGGGACACCAATGCTGCCGAACTGTACTACAAACACGAGGTAAGCAAAGATCATGTTGGCAATGACGCCCGCGCTGATTACGATAGCCCGGTCTAGAACGGGGCGGTTGCGTAGCAAGTTAGGGTCATCGGCTGGAATGTTGCTTTCAGGATCATCGTCAGGGAATCCAACGAAGCCACCTAGGGGCACAGCTCTGAGCGCGTACTCCGTATCGGGGCCCTGATACTTCCACAGAATAGGGCCAAAGCCGATAGAAAACCGGTTGACATGAATGCCTTGCAGACGAGCGGCCATGAAGTGGCCAAGTTCGTGAACAAAAATCAGAAGGGCTAGAACCCCAATTACGGCCAATACGGTCATAAGAGCGCGCTGCTGTATAAGTTAACTTTTGTTATTGTACAGGGCCGTATCGGTACATGTGTGGGTCTTGCGGTACAGAGTCTGCTAGATGAGCGCGCTAGAAGCTTAGGGCGATGGGCTATCACTACGCTTGTATAACGGTTTTCCCCATGTACTTTTGCAGAACCTCAGGTATCTGAATGCTGCCGTCTGCCTGCTGATAGTTTTCCAAAATTGCGGCCATCGTTCGGCCCACCGCGAGCCCTGAACCATTAAGTGTATGAACGTACTGAGTGCCTTTTTTACCGGCTTCTTTGAAGCGAATGTTGGCTCTACGGCCTTGGAAGTCAACGCAGTTAGAGCAGCTTGAGATTTCGCGGTATTTACCGGCAGACGGTAGCCATACTTCTAGGTCGTAGGTTTTGGCTGCCCCAAATCCCAGGTCGCCTGTGCAGAGTTCTAGGACGCGATAGGGCAGCTTGAGCTGTTTTAAAATATCTTCGGCGGCGGCGGTAAGCGTTTCAAGCTCGTCAAAGGAGGTGTCGGGATGGACGAATTTGTACATCTCTACTTTGTTGAACTGGTGGAGGCGGATAAGACCTCGGGTATCGCGTCCATAGCTACCAGCTTCGCGGCGAAAGCAAGGGGTATAGGCGCAGTAGTTAATGGGTAGCTGATCTGAAGTCAGTACTTCGTCGCGGTGGAGGTTGGTAAGGGGGACTTCGGCGGTGGGGGTGAGCCAAAGATCATCGCGATCGCACTTAAACCCATCTTCAGCAAACTTAGGCAACTGCCCCGAACCGGTCATCGAATCCGAGTTCACTAAAATCGGCGGCATAATCTCGGTATAGCCATCACCCGTATGTCGCTCTAGCATGAACGAAATCAGCGCCCTTTCTAACGCTGCGCCCACACCGATTAATGTCACAAACCGACTCTGCGCAATTTTTACAGAGCGCTCAAAGTTCATAATGCCGAGCTTTTCACCAATCTCGTAGTGAGGCAACTTCTCCCCTTCGGGGATATGCTCATCTCCCCAACGTCGCACTTCTACATTGTCGTCTTCACTTTTGCCAGTAGGCGTAGAGTCACTAGGCAGATTTGGCAGCGTCAACAAAATTTCTTCAATGTGCGCCCTTAGCTCTCGCTCATGAGGCTCTAGTTCACCGATCTCGTGCTTAATTCGGTTCCCTTCATCGCGGAGCGCTTTTACCTCATCGCCTGTAGGGTCTGCGCCTTCGCGAATTTTTTGACCGACTGATTTGCCCACATCATTACTTTGAGCCTGCAAGTCAGAGCGCTTTTTCTCAATCTCTCGCTGTCGGGTGTCTAAATCGAGCAAAGGCTGTAAGTCGTATATGCCTTTTTTCCCTAACGCGGCCTGAACCTGAGCAGTTTGATTGCGAATGAGCTTGATATCCAGCACGGTCTTGTTTCCTACATTTCGTGGGCTTTTCCCATAAGCAAGATTAACAGACCAGACAGCCAAAAAAGGCGGTTAGGAACCAATACCCTGCCGCCTCCTGTCTATGGATGTGTCCGCTTAATTTAATATGGACTACTGCACTTGCTGAATTTCGGCAATTTCGGGAATAAATTCACGTAGGCGGCGCTCAATACCCATGCGCAACGTCATTGCTGAACTAGGGCAAGTACTGCAAGCGCCGTTTAGACGTAGTTTTACAATTGGGCCGTCTAGCTCTACGAGTTCTACGTTGCCGCCATCTGCGAGCAGATAAGGGCGCAGCTCATCCAAAACTTGCTCTACGTTGGGTTCGGTCAAAGCCAAAGTTGCCATATAGCTATTTTCCTCTATGTTATTAGCTCAGTTTTTACAGTCTAGCGTTTATGCTGCTTTTCTCGTTTGTGCTGTTAACCGAACTGATACTCAAACTAGCTTTGTAGTTCGTCTAGTTTAGCAAGCACTTCTTGACTATGAATGGCTGGGCGTACGCCTAAGAATCGCTCTCGCAAGGTGCCGTCAGGATCTACTAGATAGGTGTGGCGCATGGACATTGGTTTCATCCAAGAGCCGTAGGCCTTGCTGACGGTACCGTCAGGATCGGAGAGTAGCGGAAATACGAGTGATTCTGCGTCGCAAAATTCTGCATGAGAGTCTACATCATCTGCGCTGACGCCTAAAATTTGTGCGTTACGAGCCTGATATTCTGGCAGGTCGCGCTGAAACCTTTGGGCTTCTAAGGTGCAGCCGGAGGTAAAGTCGCGGGGGTAAAAGTAAAGGACGACCCACTGTCCGGCGTAGTCGCTGAGGGATACGCTGCCGTTTGCAGTGGTGCTAGGTAGCGTGAAGGCGGGTGCAGGCTGATTGATGTCTGGCTGGATTCCACCCATAGCGTAAGCGGATGGAGTTGCTGAAGAAAAGGCAGTGGCTAGGCTGAATAATGCAGCGAAGCAAAACGATAGAAGTGTGCGCGTTAGCAGCGTTCGGCGAAGCGTCATAGAACCTGTCTGTAAAGGGTTACTTCCAAGTTTATAATGCGCTCACTATGAAAAGATACTGGCGCGAAAGCTGGGCGGTGGCTCGGCGAATTTTGACAGAGTTATTTAGACGTAAGCGCAGCCTCATTTCCTGGATGATGTTCCCGGCGTTGATTTTGATGCTGAATGGGCTGATAACCGCTGAGCGGGCTGATACGACGGTCAGCACGGCCTTTGAGATAGCGGCTCCGCCGACGCTGGTGGGGGCGGCTTTGTTTTTTAGCTGCTTGGGTGGCGGCGTGGCGACGGTGGTTTCAGAGCGGGAGCAGCAGACGTTGAAACGGCTGTTTTTGTCGCCTTTGAGCGGGGTGTCTTATTTCCTGGGAATTTTTCTGGCGCATAGCGTGATTGGGGTGGGGCAGACGCTGGTGATTTTTGCGATCGCCACCTTCGCCGGAGCCTCTTTTCCAAATGCAGCATGGCTATTAGCCATTGTCATCATATTGCTTAGCATTTTGTCCTATGTCGGCTTAGGCTTCATGCTTGGCACTCAGTTTGCCCGCCGTACTGAAGATGTGAGTGCCCTAATTGCAGCTTTTGGCGTTCCTCTGATGGTGCTTGGCGGCGCTTTTTTACCGATTTCCCTTTTTCCCGACTCTTTATTAGAGATTGCCAAGTTTAATCCGATTTATCACATGACTGAGGCGCTGACCGATTCTTTGCTGAGTGCGGAAAGTCCCTTGGGGGATGGTGGGTTTCACTTTTGGTTTTTGGTGATTTTTGCGATCGCAATGGTCGCTGTCGGCTGGCTTTGCTATCGAAGAATGCTCACTCAAGAAAGGCAGCTTTGAATGGCGATCGCAACTTTCGGCGCAGGCTGCTTCTGGCATACCGAAGAAACCTTCCGTACTCAGCCTGGGATTCTCCAAACCTCAGTTGGCTACATGGGCGGCCACTTTGAAAACCCTTGCTACTTGGACGTGCTCTCGCGAACCACAGGCCACGCCGAGGTCGCCCAAATTCACTACGATCAAGAAGCTATCAGCTACGAAACATTGCTAACACTGTTCTGGCAGTGTCACGATCCCACCACGCTCAATCGACAGGGGCCAGATCGTGGTGAGCAATACCGTTCTGTCATTTTCTACTACACGCCGGAGCAGGAACACACCGCTCGCCGATCAAAAGCTCATCTTGACGCTTCAAGTACTCACAAAAACCCAATTGTTACTCAGATCAAACCTGCTAGCGATTACTGGCCAGCAACTGAAGATCATCAGCAGTATTTTGCAAAGAAGCACGCTGCACAGGTCTAACTTCCAAAGACTCAATCGCCTTCTATCAGCCTTTCTTTCAGTCGCTGTAGCCGAATGCGACTAGAGAGATACCAGGGCCAGCGATGATACTCAGCGAGCAGCCAACCAGACATAAGGCTGTGACTAATCAGCGTGAGCCCTGTCCACATTAACGGAAAGTTAGAGCCTTCTAGCGGTGGGAAAATGTAGTTGGAAATGGCGATGATGGCGACGGGTGCAAACGTGAGTACGCCCGCAAAACTCCACATCAGCGCGGCAGTCGTATCGTTTTGCTGTGATGTTTGCCATCGCCAGCCGTTCCACTGCCACGCCATCGGCTGAAGGCTATCAGCTAGCTGCACTGATTGATTTTGCAGATTAGCCGTGAACATGTGCCGACAGAAGTTGCAGGCAAATATGTCCATCATGGCGATCGCACTCAATTCTCCACTCCCGCAGGCCGGACAGTGGTATGTTTCCTCGTACGCTAGTCCTTTCGTCTGCTTCAACTCGCCCATACGTATTTTTATTTCATTAGCGCTACTGTTGTACAGCCTGACGAACTTTTTACAATATTCGTAGACCACAGATCAAAGATAGGTGGATCAAAGCAAGTTCGTGCGGTGCTTATCCCAATTCTTAACAGAGCGCCTGCTCAGAATGTGATTACCCAGCCACTAATGTTTTTTCAGCCAGCTTTTTCTGACCAGTTGCCTGTAGCTTAACGATTAACGCGTCGGCTTCTGCCTGAAGGTGTAACAGCTCGACTTGCTGATTAGGCTGGTAGGGGTACGGCTTGGTTTCAATCCAGCAGAGCTTATCTGTGACAGCGTTACTGGTAGCCTTGTGCGATCGCGCTGATACAGAAGAAACCTCAGACGTAGCGATCGCACGTCGAGCAGTCGATACAGGCTTTTGTTCCAATACGGGCATGGTTTTACTCACAAAACTTACTGAACAGATACACGGTTTTCAAGCTACTGACGAAAATTTGCGAATCACCCTCAGCAGCAACGCACCAAAATAGTCTAGGGGGTATCTCTCATGGTGCAAGCTGGGTATTACGTTCCAGGCAGGTCATGAGTGATACTGCTAACGACATCGGTGCAGCTAAATTAAATCGCTGAACAGGCTGTGATATTTGATAATGATGACCTAACTAAGCCGCGATTTCTAGCCGATGTGTTAACCAACTAGTTATTTATACTTAATCAAAACTTAACGGCATTGTAAACCAAATACCAAGTTTGATAGTAGCCAACTCAAAAATCTCTTATGCAGGTAACCTGTGGCGCTTCCCAAAGTGTCCAGAGGCTCGCGGCTCTACACACGCCTAGACAGATCGTTACGCTCTTTTGCTAGCAGATCTACCGCGTCTCCTAAGGCGGTGGTCAGACTCTCACGCGTTTTTGCATGTTCTATCTGCTCTTCTGTCAGCAGTGTCTTTAGCTGCTCGGTTTGCTTTGTGGCCGCAACTAACTGAGCCTGTAGCTGCTCTACTGAACGGTTGCTTTGAATGCTGGCAATATTTGCTGTAAGCTGACCGCCGCTTTCGTTTTGAGATGATTGGAAGTCAACCATCTGCTGTTGTAGCTGCTCAATTTTCCGCTGAGCGGCTACGGTGTCTCTTTGTCGCTGCGTGGCTTCTGACTCATAGAGCTTACGTAAATTATCTGCGCTGGCATATGCGCGATCGCACTCCTGCTGAAGCTCAACGACTTTCCGCTGAAGCGACTGTATCTCAGCTAGCCACTGGGCTATATCTTGAGACATTAGCCAATTTCCTCTCTCTACTCGCTATTAAGCTACGCCCTGCTTGTGACTGGTGAATCTTGCAGTCGGTGGATCTTGCGATCAGTGAAATAGAGGCAAAGCTTATGACTTCAAAGCTTACGGCAAAGGTGCTTAAAACAGTAGCCTTTCTAGAGCCTCGGGTGCGGGCAATATAATGATAATCAGCAGCGCCAGAGAGGCCAAACCCAAAAAGTCACGGGGGCCATTTAGCTCGCTAACGTCATTGAGGGCAGGTTCAGCCGGTGGAACAAATAGCAGCAGCACTGCCCACCAAAAGAACTCACGATACCTAAAAGAAAGCACGAGCATGGACAGTCTGGCAACTTGACTGACGACGGCTGCCGTTCGCTGGCCGTACATGGCATGGACAATATGGCCGCCGTCTAGCTGCCCTACGGGCATGAGGTTAAGTGCGGTCACAATTAGACCTAGGCAGCCTGATATAGCGAATGGATGGAGCTGGATGGCGCTATCGGGCTGGAGCGCAGCGCCTAACGCGAGCTTGCTGATGACGAGTAGCAGAATAGACCGGCTTGGATCGAGCGTTTCAAAGGTGAAAAGCTGTGATTCTTCTCCGGTGGGTACCACTGTGGAGTGATCCAGCCCCCAGAATAGGAAGGGTAGACTGATAAAAAGACCTGATAGCGGCCCGGTGATGCCAACGTCGAACAGGGCGCGGCGGTTGGGCATGGGCGATCGCATTTGAATAAATGCCCCAAACGTTCCCAGTAAAAAGGGCACTGGAATAAAGTAAGGCAGCGTGGCCTTAAGCTTGTGATAGCGAGTGGCGAGGTAGTGCCCGCTTTCGTGAACAGCCAAGATTGCCATTAGTGAGCTGCCGTAGGCAAATCCCTGATTTAGTAGCGTAGGGTCTGCCTCGAGTGCCTGCGGATCGTTTACGCCACCGATGAATGTGATGCCTGCGAAGGTGGTGGTGATGAGTGTAGCGATCGCGAGGGCGATCGCTAACCCTGGCCGCGTCAATGATTTTTCGTTGAGCCGACTGAGCCTTGCTGCGTGAAGCTTCTTGGCCGCTTCGTTTTGCGCAACATCTAAAGGCGCATCAGATAGGCTTTTGGGTGGAATTTTAGACTGTGGGTTTGGCACCAGCGCAAAAAAGGGCGTGCCGTTTAGGCCTTCTTGAAGGAGCACTAAGAAGCGATCGCCAAAGCTACTTTCTACATTCTTCTGCACCGCCTTGTACGCTTTCCCGGGCGACGTTTTCAGCTTGCCCTTACAAATCATAGCCTGCGGGCGATATTCAATATCTTGCAGGTAGTACACCGACCAGGGAAAGCATCGCTGTAGGATAGTTTCTTCATCCCGAGTAATCGGCTTTGTCTTTGTTTGAGGCTTGTCTGCAGGGGTCTGCGAGCTAGCGGCTGCCTGCTTTTCCTTTTGCGATGAGGTGCCCACTAAAATCATGACTGCGTACAGTAGCGGACATAGAATTAGCAGACCATAGAGCAAAATTGGCGGTGGTGGTGCACTGCCATTAATCAGCACCCACAAGGTGAGCACCAGCAATGGCGTCACCAGCCACAGCATCCAAACGGGTGTCGTCGTCATATTAGTGAAGCTGCGGCTAATCACCAAATACGTCACTAATCCTAAGAATAAAGCTAATAAAACAAGGGACATGGACACTTCGCTTACGAACACAGTCGGTGCTAACTTAAAGCACTTGACACATTGTAGGTCAGTCACTCAGCCTTTTCTTTAGATAGATTTTCAATCTACATTCCTTTAAGCGCCCGTTCATTTAGAACGCTCATCCATGCCGGTTTCGACTAAAGCGCCCCAGCCTGTTTTCACTCAAAATTCTGACGTTCATCAGAGCAATATATATGCTTTCCCACCCAATCGTGAAACGCTAGGCGGCACGGCCTACCTTATTTGTGAGCAGTACGCAGAGGGCCAGAGCGCCAATATTTTGGTCGATTGCCCAGCTTTAAGTGAAACGCATCGAGATTTCATTGAGGCAAACGGTGGTATCAGCACGCTATTTATCACCCATCGAGGCGGAATGGCTCAGGTGCCTGAGTTCCAAAAGACATTTGACTGCGACGTTCTGATTCAAGAACAGGAGGCGTATTTACTGCCGACGGTAAGGGTTGAGACGTTTCATCGCTACCGCACAATCTCTCCCACAAGCAAAATTTTCTGGACACCGGGTCACTCTCCTGGCTCTGCTTGTCTTTTCCATATCCATAGCAACCACGGCGGCGTTCTCTTCACAGGCCGTCACCTTCTTCCCACTCGGGAGGGGATTCCTGCGCCACTTCGACTTTCTAAAACGTTTCACTGGCCGCGTCAGCTGCGATACAGCCAGCAGCTTTTAACTGATTGGGATGCCGACATTCTTAAATACATATGCCCTGGTGCCAGTACAGGCTTTCTGCGCGGTGAGAAAAAAATATCTGATGCCTATACCAAACTTCAAAGCGTTGACTGGGAGGGTCTTAAGACAGCTTCACCAGGTCTGTAGCTGTCTTAATCGGCTGGAATATCAGTAATTTCTTCCAGCAGCGGGCACATTTCTACAGCAGCTTCTCTAGGATAAATTAGCCAAGTTCGCTGAGCCGGTTGAGTCAAAGTTTGGACTAAAGAAGAAAGCTGAGTGATTTCTTTAAGCCCTCGCCGCGTCTTAATTTTGATACCTTCTTTATAGGTTTTGTAGCCCTTGCTCCAAGTATCTCTAAGTCCGCTGTACCGGTGTGCTTCAACACCTTCGTCTGCGAGCTGCTGCTGTACATTTTCGAGCAAATTTTTCTGCTCTTCAGGCGTTGCGTAGGTAACTTCTAAGGCTTTAAGCAGTCGTCTGTTGATATATCGACGGCAAAAGTCGGCCAGGATAGGATCAGGGTGTTGCTGCCAGCGTTGAATGTGATATGTGAATACGATATCGTCGCCTTCTAAATACCGCTCTAAAGAGACTTCATTCATGGGTTTGAGTAGCCAGTCGGTCACGGTTGAATCGGCTTCTAGATCACCACGCTTCATGAGTTCGCGAGCCCGGTTGAAGGCTTGTTCTAAAACCCAAGTGGCCGTCAAATTTTTCGGATGGTTGTAAATTTGGCCGTACATAAATGAGCGGACGACGAGATAGTGCTCAATGGCGGCGAGTCCTTTTCGTTCTACAACGAGCTGCTGACTTTGTGGGTCGTAGTTAAGCGCAAGTAGGATACGGTCGAGATCGAGTCTGCCGTAGGAGGCTCCCGTGAAGTAGCTGTCTCGCATGAGGTAGTCAATGCGATCGCAATCCAGCTGACTGGATACTAGCTGCCAAATGCACGGAACCGGATGCGTATGGCTGTACGCTTGAACCACACGTCGCCACAGCGCAGCATCATAGCTATCGAGCAAAGTCCTCACCTCAGGGGACTTCTCCACGATCTTGATCGTCCACTTTTCGTGCCGTGAGCCAAACACCTCTTCTGCCGTATGGCTAAACGGGCCGTGGCCAATGTCGTGTAGCAGCGCGGCACACAAAACCGTGGCTCGATGCTCACTCAATTCTCTATGAATACTGGCCAGCCGGTCAAATGCTCGTCTAGCGACTGACAGCACTCCTAAAGAATGCGTGAACCGAGACATCTCTGCGCCATGAAAAATCAGACTTGCTGGCCCTAGCTGCCTAATTCGTCTGAGCCTTTGAAAGACGCTCGTTTCAATCAGCTTAGTAAGCAGTGCCTCTACTGGATCTGACCCGTCTAAAGTAATCGCTCCATGCAGCGGATCGTGATAAGTCCGAGTCCTGTGGGTCACGCCGTTACCTACTTTCTTGTACTTATTCCATGGTCGTTTGAGGCTTTGCTGCTAGCGTTCCTTGATCGAATGACTGAGCTAATAAAGCGATCGCGGCTTGATACTGTGCGTCTTCTTCGGTGCCAAACTGCTTGCGAAACTCTACAGATGCCTCAACTTCCTGATCGGGCGTAATGCCTAGCTTATTGATGTTGTGATGACTGGGCGTTTCGTACTTAGCGATCGTCACCGCTAGTCCTGCGCCATTCGGTAGGTCAAACAGCGATTGAATGAGCCCTTTTCCGAATGTAGTTTCACCCACGAGCTGAGCCCGCGCATTGTCTTGCAGTGCCCCTGCCAAAATTTCACTCGCGCTAGCCGTTCCCTTGTTGACCAAAACCACCAGAGGATCGTTGGTGATGGCTTTGCCAATAGCATCGTAGTTACCTAAACCGCCCTGACGATTCACGGTATATACCACGGTGCCTTCATTCAGCCACATTCTGGCAATGTCAATGCCTGCTGTGAGTAAGCCGCCTGGATTGTTGCGTAGGTCCAAAATGTAGGCGTCAGCACCCTGCTTTTCAAGTTCCTTTAAAGAAGTCCTGAGTTCGTCGGCTGCGTTGCCGTTGAACTGTCCTAGTCGTAAATAGCCTAGTTTAGGTAGGCCTGCTTCAGTGCGAAGTTCGGCTGAGACGGGGTTGATTTCAATGCGATCGCGTTTAACGCTCACTTCAAACGCCGGCGCATCCGAGCGTCCCACCTTCAAAGCCACCTGACTTCCTACATTCCCCCGCATCCGAGCAGCCGCTTCATCCAAGCTGATCGTATTGGTTGGCGTTCCATTAATTTCTAAAATTTCGTCTTGAGGCAAAATGCCTGCTGCCTCAGCCGGAGACCCTTCAATCGGCGCAATCACGCGCAGACTGCTAGCTTCATCATCTTTAGCAATTTGCAAGCCAACGCCGACTAGCTCACCATTCGTATTCGTCTGTAAGCTTTGATATTGGTCTGGCGGCAAAAACCGCGTGTAGGGATCGTCTAGCACCGCCAGCATGTCCTGAATGGCTACATAGGTATCGTCCCAGGTGGGTAGCTGTTTTTTAAGCACCTTTTGCCGTAAGAACCACCAGTTTTGATGATTGAAAGTTTCATCAACGTAGCTGCGGTTCACGATGCGCCATACTTCCATCACCATCTGCTGCTGATTGGTAAAAGCTAGTGCTGTCGGACTATGACCGAGGCTAGTAATTCCTCCGATTAGCCATAGGGTGATCGCTAAACTCGTGGCTGCGATCGCTCGAAAAACTCGTTTTCTCATAAAACTCAACAAACGTCCTAAGCCAATAAAGTCCATTGCACAAAAGCCTTCTACTAAGATACCGCTTGATTTAAGGCTGCCCCGGTCGTTGCTAGCGTTTCGGGAATAGACCATCTTTGTAAAGGTATGTAAAGTATACAAAATATTCGATTTTCTTAAAGTTTCTCCGGCAATCTAAATCCAGCGCCGCATGAAAAGCGCCTGCTACGCCTTTATCAAGAGAAATATTGATGCTTTTGTTCAGCACCACTGCCTTAGTAGACAGGCTGTAGCGGAGTACTCTCCTGTGCTTATTGGGTTAGAACCCTTGAGCTGTGTTACATTTTTTAGTATTGGTACAAACCCTTCAGACACAAATTTTTGCTTCATGTTTACTAAGCAAGTCACCGACTCAAAAACCTATCAGTGGTTCGACGAGCGGCTAGAAATTCAGGCGCTGGCCGATGATATCTCTAGCAAATACGTTCCTCCCCACGTCAATATCTTTTACTGTCTCGGCGGAATAACACTCGTTTGCTTCATCATCCAGTTCGCCACTGGATTTGCAATGACCTTCTACTATCGGCCTACTGTGACAGATGCTTTTGCATCCGTTCAGTACCTGATGACCGACGTTAACTTCGGCTGGCTCATCCGCTCCGTTCACCGCTGGAGTGCCAGCATGATGGTTCTCGTGATGATTCTCCACGTTTTCCGCGTCTACCTTACAGGCGGATTCAAAAAGCCTCGTGAGCTGACTTGGGTCACGGGCGTCATCCTGGGTGTCATCACCGTTTCTTTCGGCGTAACTGGCTACTCCCTACCTTGGGATCAGGTCGGCTACTGGGCTGTAAAGATCGTATCTGGCGTACCTGGTGCAATTCCGGTAGTCGGTAGCACTATTGTTGAACTCATGCGTGGCAGCGAAAGCGTTGGTCAAGCAACCTTGACTCGCTTTTATAGCCTGCACACCTTCGTGTTGCCATGGTTCATTGCAGTCTTCATGCTTTTGCACTTCATCATGATTCGCAAACAGGGCATCTCCGGTCCTTTGTAAATCGCTTATTTAGCCAGTATAAGTCGTGTTTATCCAACGTTCACGACGACTAGAAGACACTTCTGTAGCTGCTTTGAACTTTTAATAATCCTTCTCAAGAAGATGTTGTGTGCAGAGCAGCTCAGGATAAACTAGTTACTAGCTGTTGGTTTCATTTATTTTAGGAAGGATATCGATGTCAATTCTCAAGAAGCCAGATCTAACCGATCCGATGCTCAGAGAGAAGCTCAAGAAAGGCATGGGGCACAACTACTACGGCGAGCCCGCTTGGCCTAACGATCTTCTCTACGTTTTCCCCATCGTCATTATGGGAACGATCGCTTGCTGCGTAGCGCTTGCGGTGCTTGACCCTGCATTGATTGGTGAACCTGCAAATCCATTTGCAACACCGCTAGAAATTTTGCCTGAGTGGTACCTGTACCCGACCTTCCAAATGTTGCGTGTGCTGCCTAACAAGCTTTTGGGTATTGGTGCAATGGCTGCGGTTCCATTGGGTTTGATTCTTGTTCCCTTCATTGAGAATGTGAACAAGTTCCAAAACCCATTTCGTCGCCCGGTGGCTACTGCCGTATTCCTTTTCGGTACTGCTGCGACGCTTTGGCTAGGTATCGGTGCCACATTCCCTATCGATACTTCTCTGACACTAGGCTTGTTCTAAAAAAGTGTGTTTAGCTTAGCTGTTGAGTGCTCTAAGTTGTAGAGAGTGTTACTTAATACCTATTAGAATCGCCCGTGATTATTAAATCACAGGCGATTTTGGCGTCTGTGCGATGCAGTTATATAGGTATGTCGTTGTAAAAGTCGTTACTTCACGGTGGCATACCGGAAACTGGCTGCTGCTGATAAATTCATAGTTAAGGACATATCAAATTGTATTGATACGATTAACGCCGTACTCATTGCATATACCGTGATAAATAGCCTCGACCGAAGTGATAGATTAGGGAAAATGAAGGGTACATCTTGTTTGTATAGGTGGGTCGGCAATCAAGTAAAAGCCGGTCTGGACGCTAGAAGAAGGTCTAATTTGAACATGCTTAGACAGACTCAACTTTCTGTTGATAGCAATTTAGAAGCGTTATCGTCTGTTCAACAGTGGTTTCGAGTTTTTTTCTCTCAGCTAGTAAAAGAATCTCCTTGGCTGATCGATCAATTTGATCCGTTGAATTTAGCATTGGCTGAAGGGTTTACGAATGCTGTACGCCATGCGCATGCTAATTTGCCTAGCACTACGCCGATTGAAATTGAGATTTTGGCTCAAAAGCTCGGTGCAAAGAATAACTGCGAGACGGATAGCATTGAAATTCGTATTTTTGACCAAGGCGATCCGTTTGATCCGTCTAGCTTGAGTGAGCCTAAGCCTGGTTCGCTTAGAGAGGGCGGCTACGGTTGGTTTTTGCTGAGGCGACTAGCCGACCAGGTAACTTATGACTGTGTGGTTCGCGATCTTTCGTTGACCTCAGTCCCTCCTCAGCGCAACTGTTTGAGGATTGTGAAAAAGGCAAAGGTTGTGTGAACTCTACGCTTAGGCTGGTTTTCGGTCTGACTACTTATCGAGTACGCTTGAATCGGCGTTTAGAAATTCTATGGCTAAAACTGCACTGATTACTGGGATAACGGGGCAGGATGGTTACTATTTAAGCCGTTTGATGTTAGGAAAAGGCTATCGCGTGGTCGGTCTAGTGCCGCCAGCTCGCCAAAGTAGCGTGGTTAAGTTGGCTGAACTGGCTGAGCAAGTTGAGATCTATTCTGTCGCACTGACGGATGCAGCCGCGCTTACACAGGCTGTTGAGCAGCTTCAGCCTGATGAAATATATAATTTGGCAGCGCCTAGCTTTGTTCCCGACTCCTGGGAAGATCCGCTCGGTACGCTTGATTTGGTGACGGGCACCGCGACACGTTTACTAAGTGCAACTCGTCAGCTTGGTTTGAAAACACGTTTCTATCAGGCAAGTTCTTCAGAAATTTTTGGGGATGTACAGTCTGCTCCGCAGTCTGCGGAGACGCCTTTTCGTCCGAAGAATCCTTATGGTGCGGCTAAGTTACATGCGCACTGGACGATGGTTCACCATCGTGATCGCTACGGTTTATTTGCTTGTAGCGGCATTTTGTTTAATCACGAGTCGCCGCGCCGCCCGCCGCAGTTTGTGACGCGTAAAATTTCTTTGGCAGCCGCAGAAATTAAGCTGGGACTGCGCGATCGCCTCTCTATTGGTAACTTAGATGCCAAGCGTGACTGGGGATTTGCTGGTGATCATGTAGAAGCGATGTGGCGGATGCTGCAAGCTGAGCGGGCTGAAGACTATGTGATTGGTACGGGTGTGTTGCACACGGTGCGTGATCTGGTAGCGGCAGCTTTTGACTGCGTTGATTTGGACTGGCAAAAATACGTTGAGACTGATCCTGGCCTCATTCGAGAAGATGAGCACTTTCAACTAGTGGCCAATCCAACTAAAGCTAAGCAAAACTTAGCCTGGGAGCCACAGGTTAGCTTTGAGCAGCTCGTGAGCCAAATGGTTCAAGTTGACTTGACGCGCTTGAAGGCCGGTACTATTTCTCCTGTGAGCGTTGAATAGCTATGAGACATGCCTTTGTATTTATTGAGGTGTTTGGCTGCGAAGGGGGCATTCAGACCTACATTCAAGATATTTTGGGTGCTTATGATCAGCTCGCTAGCCAAAGCGCTGAGCCGACGCGTGCCGATGTGTTTTTGCTGAGAGATCCTGAGATGGATCATCCGCTGAAAGGAGGGGCGCTGACATATCACTACTTTAAAAGCGATCGCCCAATGACAGAGCGCGTTCGTTTGACTTTAGCATTCGCAACCTACCTAATTCGACATCGCCCCGATCACGTTTTTTGTGGGCACATCAACTTAGCTGCGATGGTAAGCCAGCTCTGCCGCCTGCTAAAAATTCCTTACACGGTTTTGACCTACGGTAAAGAAGTTTGGTACGAGCTGCCCAATCGAGAAAAGAAGGCTTTGATCGCTGCTGATCGCGTGTGGACAATTAGTCGCTATAGCCGCGATCTTGCTAGTAAAGCGAATCAGGTACCGGCCGCTCAATTCGACATGTTACCCTGTGTGGTTGATGGCAGTCTCTTTACGCCAGGTTCGGATCCAAAGACATTGATAGAGCGCTATCAGCTACAGAATGCGCGAGTGCTTACGACCGTTGCGCGCCTTTGGCCTGGGGATATATATAAAGGCGTTGACGTGACGATTCGTGCTTTGCCTAAGATTTTGGCCGCTTTTCCTGATGTGAAATACGTTGTGATTGGTCGAGGGGACGATCAGCCACGTTTGGCTCAGCTCGCTGTAGACTTAGGCGTGGCTGATCAGGTCGTATTTGCAGGATTTGTACCTAACGAAGAACTCATCGATCATTACCGGATGGCGAATGTGTATGTAATGCCCTCTAAAGAAGGGTTTGGCATTGTGTATTTGGAGGCGATGGCTTGTGAGGTGCCAGTGATTGCCGGTGATGATGATGGCTCGGCTGATCCTTTGCAAGATGGGCGAGTGGGCTGGCAAGTTCCCTATCGTGATTCTGAGGCGGTGGCTACTGCTTGTATTGAGGCATTAAGCGGCCAGGATAAAAGGTGTGATGGTGCCTGGCTGCGTCAGGAAAGCCTGGCGAGCTTCAGCGCTCCGGCCTTAGCCAGTCGTTTGAAGGGTTTGTTGGGTATGGATGAGCTGGATACTCAACTAAATAGATCAGCTTGAGATAAATCTTTATTCAGTACGGTTTGCCAGCTTTGCGTGGGTTGGGCTTGGCACTACGATGGAGGTATACAACTTAAAGCGATTCGTTACTTACGGGGTAAAACCGTGAATCAAAATTTCAATCAGCTAAAGGTTCGATTCCCTGGGCTGGGCTGCTGGCTATTTGTTTTAATTGCCGTTTGGCTGCTAGGTGCAATTGGCATTGGCGGCATTATCAAGTCTATTTTTGCTTTAGTGCTGTTTGTGGTGCTTGCGCCGGTACTGGCGTTTTTGGCGCTTCAGTTTTGGGTGAAGCGTAACCTAATACAGGGGAACTGTCCGGTTTGTGAGCAGCCGCTGGCGGGTTTGAACAATTCAAAAATGCCTTGCCCTAACTGTGGTACAGCCCTATCAGTGACTAATGAAGGCTTCGAGCGATTTTCTCCAGACGGTGTGATTGATATTCAGGCTGTGGATGTGCAGGTTTCGGATGTGCAGAGTAGCCGAGTAGAGCTATCTGATGGCTCTGTGCCTACGATCGATGTAGAGATGCAGCGGTTGCCAGACGCTGATGGGTAGACCAACAGCCTGATACGCTTGTTAACTTATTGAATACTTAAAAAGGACACAAGCTATATATGGTCTGTGTCCTTTTTGTGCCGATATTTTTTGATTAGGGCTGGACTATTGAGTGATTGATAGGGTGTAAGGATGACTTTGGCCTTTGCGATCGCCTACAAACATCTGATATTCACCCTGGTTGAGCAGCCCTGGCGCTTGAATGACGCCACCATCATAGTTGTGAGCGAAAACGCATTCTCTAAAGCCGTCGGGGCCAGTAATAAACAGCGTGTAGTCGCCTTGGCTCTGTACTGTGAAATTGAGGGCGGCAAAGGCTTCGGTTACATCAATTCTTTGTCCTGCGGCGGTGTCGATGTTTCCACAGACGGAGCTTTCACGACCGCCAGTTGTGCCAGTTAGCTCAATAGGTGCCGATAGGGGGGTGCGTGCGCTCGCCTGAGCTGAGGCAGCTAAGCCAAAGGCACCTGCTGCGAGTGTTGCGACTGAGGCCGCGACTGTCGCGAAGAGTAGAGAGGATAAGTGTCGCATGGTAACCTTTTCAAGAAAGATAGAAAGCCACGGTCAGTGCGAACTGTAAATAGAAAGGTGGGGCTGGTGACGAACTTGCCTAGCTAACAGATAACCGCGCATCTATGGTTAGATCGTAGCCGTATGGGATTAGCATTTGTTGTTAAAGATGTGACAGTTCATTGAATGGCGTGCGCAAAACTACGGAACTGTAACAGTCGTGGTGATTACTTCGGTAACATTGCAATGCTATTGGTATTTATTTTGCTCTGTACAATTACAGGGGCTGTGCCTTATGCAAAGGACTCGACTCAATACGCTATTTAATCAAATTACGCTGCGGTTTCGGCAGTGGGTTTTTAACCCTTGGCGACGGCTTTCTGTCATTTTGATTAGCTTGATGTTTGGTAATTTTTTCGCGACGGCGATTTCTGCAACGGCGGGACAAACGGCCAAATTGGATGTGACAATTTCGGCTTTTTTGGTACTGATCGTTGAGTTGGTTAGCTGGATTTATTACCGGTTTACGCCGCGTAGGCGGATGGCGGCGACGCTTAATCAGCAGACGATCGCCCCTAATATGACTTCTCCCAACGTGCTGTCAACAGACTCAATTACTTCTCCAGAGGTGGATATTGGGCCTGTGCGATCGCGCTCAACGCTGGCCGAATCACTCAATGCCTTCAAGCTCGGTATGATCTACGGTTTGTTTGTTGAAGCCTTTAAGTTAGGCAGCTAATTAGTTTGTGCTAAGCGATTGGGTGATAGCAATGTAAGTAGGTAGCGCGATCGCGTTTCAATCGCCTCCCAATTTTCTGCGGCTACCTCTGCTTTGGGAAATAACGCCGTTGAAAGCCCAACGGCTACCGCGCCCGCTCTGATAAGTTCAGGCGCACTTTCACTGGTGACGCCGCCTGTGGGCACGAGTGGTATTGATCCTAAAGGCTCTAGAATGCTGCGAATATAGGCCGCATTACCTAGCGTTGAAATAGGAAATACTTTGATGCTGGCTGCGCCCGTTTGCCATGCGGTGACAATTTCGGTGGGCGTCATTGCGCCTGCAACCATAGGAATGTTGTTCGCCTGCGCTAGTGAGATGAGCTGGGGATCAGTGTGTGGCGTGAAGCAGAATTGGGCCTGTGAGGCGATCGCGGTTTCTAAATCATCTATCGTCAGCACCGTGCCCACACCCACAACGCAATCAGGTAGCGCCCGCTGAATAGCTGTTATCATCGCTGCGGGCTGATAATTGTTGTTCCAGGCGACTTCGATTAGGCAAAAGCCCCCGGCAGCGGCAGCTTTTGCCATAGATAGGCCGGTTTTGAGATCGGCGGCTCGGATGATAGCGATCGCGCGATGGCGTATCAGTAACGCTAGCCACTGCTTTCTTAATGCAATTGTTGCCGCGTCTACCACAAAAAATGACCTGACATCTAAGCCAAACGCTTACGTAAGGACTCCGCTCTGCGCTTAGCCGTTTCGTTTTTAGGCTCAGCGACTAACGACTTTTCGTAAGTTTCCAAAGCTTGAGGCATGAGCTGCTTACGTTCGTAGGCATGTGCAAGGTTATTTAGCGCAGTTACATAGCCAGGACTAATTTCTAAAGCCTCGTTGTACTGACGGATGGCTAAGTCAAACTGGTCTTGAGCAAAGTAGGCATACCCTAAGGCGTTGTGCACCAAAACGGCATTCTCATTCTCTTCTTCAGATATTTCCTTAAGGGCTTTTTTTAGGTAGACCGCAGCTTGAGCATACAGTTTTTTATCTAACAATATGCTGCCAAGCTCGTAGTACTCTACGGCGCTGCCTTTTCCTTTCGTAAGCTTTCCCTGCAAGTCAGATAGGGTCAGCTCTACGCGGCGAGTGACCCACACCTGTCTCAGTACAAAAAAGGCCGCTATGCTGAGCAGCACCAGCAGAATTCCTAGATAAATAATGAAGTAATTGCCAGTTTCCATAGTCGGCGGTTTCGTCTTGTATTTTTCTACGCTGACTTATTTTATAGCAATGGCACGAGGCTGCTATAAGCGCTCACAAAACGCAGCATCCATTTGCAAATGTTTGGGTTAATGCTATTGCAGCAGCCGTCGATTGGATGGCCCTATGTTAGGCAGCTCGCTGTCGACAGGCTCATTTTCATTATTCTCACTATCAGGAGGAGGTGTGTCAGATGGCTCTACACGCCCGTCTTCTGTCTCAGCCTCGATTGAACTTTCTTCTGGGGAGCGAGTCGCGGGCGCAGGCCCAATATCCACGAACTGCGATGACTCAGCAGGCAGCCCCCAGTAGGCAGCTCTTTCCTGAAGCCATCCTTCGCTATACCAGTCACGCAGCGACTGATTAATGGCTTCTTGTAGGGGTGTGTATTGAGTGCCTTTGGGAATTGCAATAGATAAAGGCTCTACCGAGATGATGCTAGGCAGAACGCGGTAGGTTCCGCTGCTGTCCTTGAGCCAGTCTGCTAACACTGAAACGTCTCCGGCAAAGGCCTCTACTTGTCTTTGTGCTAGTAGATTTTGCCCTTCGTTGTAGGATGTGACGCCTGTTAACTGGGCAACTGGCAAAATGTAGCGGACGTGGGGCACGGTGCTGGAGCGATCGAGCAGGGCAATGTTGGCCGATTGGAGATCTCTGAGGGTTTGGATGTTGGGTTGGTTGGTGATGAAGGCGGTGCCGTCTAGGTAGTAAGGATAGCTGAAGTTGATCAGGCGGCGGCGGGGTTCGGTAATGGTAATAGCTGCGATCGCAATATCCACCCGATCTTCTAATACTGCGTTCAGCCGATCCACATTCTGTACAGGCACGAGGTGAACGGCAGATTTATCGCCTAGTAATTCTTCTGCTAGGCGCTGAGCAATTTCTATTTCGAAGCCATTGAGGTTTCCGCTTTGATCGATGAAGCCTAAAGGGGCTCGGTTGTTTTTGACTGCAACGGTGAGGTAGCCGCGATCGCGAATTTCCGACAGCTCAGCGGCCACCGAAAGACCCGTCATAAAGAATCCTGTCACTGGGCCAGACATTAAAAATGAGGGCAACAGTAGCTGCGCCCCCAATATCAGACCTGACTTAACGAGCTTTAATCTCTTCAGGTTTAACTTCATTTTCAATAGAGTGCACCCAAATAGAGTACGCACAAACGCACCGCGTATCTATTTGCTAGACGCCTTTTCGACCACTTTTGTAAAGGTCTCGGGGCTTAGAACCGCTAGCTGTGCCAGCATTTTACGGTTGATTTCAATGTTTGATGTCTTGAGATCACCTATCAAGCGGCTGTAGGTGGTGCCATTGAGGCGAGCAGCCGCGTTGATTCTGGCAATCCAGAGGCGGCGAAAATCGCGCTTACGACGGCGGCGATCGCGATAGGCATTCCGCAACGCCTTCATTACCTGCTGATTAGCGGTGCGAAATAGCTTAGAGTGTGAACCCCTGAAGCCTTTAGCCAGTTTAAGAACTTTCTTGCGGCGTTTGCGAGCTACATTACCGCGCTTAACACGTGCCATGGTCTAGTTTTTCCTTATTGTTTGAAGTCTTGCGAGCGAAACGATGATGAATAATCTAAGGCAGCCCCTAGAAATAAACATCTAAAAGTAAGGCATCATGCGCTCAACTCTTTTGGCATCGGTTTCATGAACCTGTGCCATTTTACCGAGCTTGTTTTTGCGAGCCTCATCTTTGCGCTCCAAGAGGTGATTCCTGAAGGCTTTGCGGCGCATGATTTTGCCAGTTCCACTACGGCGGAACCGCTTTGCAGCAGCGCGGCGAGTTTTTAGCTTAGGCATAGTAATTGTGGTGTCTTTCAGTTCAGTTGCCTTTTGATTTCAACTACTTCAAATTCAAGTAAAAATAGTCAAAAGGCTATCGTTGCGTTTAAGCGCAGTCTTTGATGATACTACTCGTACGAAGCCATGACAAGCCTGGAACTGCTTGTGCATATTCTTGGTACTGACTTCTCGGTACTTTAAGTGACCTGTCAATTGCAGACCCGGTAAGCGAATCTCTGGCAGAATAAATGCTTGCAGTGTTTCAAATAAACAACCTCAGTAAACAACCTACAGAACTCACAGATGACTATTTCCAACCAAACGGCTGCTTTTCAGCGTGCGCTCGACACGTCTTCTGCGCTAAAGATCATTAGCGGCCTGACTAACCTCAACCGTCAGAACGTTGCTGATGTGGTTAAAGCGGCTCAGCAGGGCGGTGCAACTTTTGTAGACATCGCGGCTAATGCAGATTTGGTGCGCCTCGTAAAGAGCCTGATAGACCTGCCGGTTTGTGTCTCAGCCGTTGACCCTGCTCAGTTCGTATCTGCGGTAGACGCGGGTGCGGACTTGATTGAGATTGGTAACTTTGATGCGTTCTATGCTCAGGGCAGACGCTTTGAAGGGCCTGAGGTATTGGCTTTGACGAAGCAGACGCGATCGCTGCTGCCAAATACCACGCTGTCCGTGACGGTTCCTCACATTTTGACGTTGGATGCTCAGGTGCAGTTGGCTGAAGCGCTAGTGGCTGCGGGTGCAGACATTATCCAAACTGAAGGCGGTATGAGCAGTGCCCCTACGCACAGCGGCATTTTAGGTCTGATTGAAAAGGCGGCTCCAACGCTAGCGGCAGCTCATGCAATCTCTCACGCTGTACAGGTTCCGGTTCTTTGTGCATCAGGTATTTCTGATGTGACCGCACCGATGGCTTTGGCTGCTGGGGCTGCGGGTGTCGGCGTTGGTTCGGCAATCCATAAGCTCAATGATCCATTGGCAATGGTGGCCGTTGTGCGGAGTTTGGTTGAGGCAATGCAGACGGTAAAAACGGTGCAGCCTGCTGTGCTCTAAGTCAAATCTGATTGACCATTAATTTAGATAAAAAGGGCGCAATTTCTGCGCCCTTTTATTTGGAATGCTGGCCTAAGACTGTTTTGTTTTCCAGTGCGCTTGTAAATCGTCGATAGTGAATATGGGGTGGAAGTTTAAGCCTTCTCTTTCATATAGTTCCTGGCCGCCTTGATTGCGATCGACTAGGGCTAAAATGTTATTGACTTCGTAGCCCGCATCTTTGAGGCGTTCTACGGCTTTTAGGGCTGAAGCGCCTGTGGTTACGACGTCTTCTAAAATAACGACGCTGCTGCCTGCTGGTAGCTCGGGCCCTTCTATGTAGGCCCTGGTACCGTGGCCTTTGGCTTCTTTGCGGATGATGAGCGGCGTTACGGGCTTGTTTTCGTAAGCGCCTACGATGCTGAGGGCACTGACCATCGGATCTGCGCCTAGCGTTAGTCCCCCAACGCCAACGGTGCCTTTTGGCAACATATCTAACAAAAGGCGGGACACCATTAAAGCGCCCTGAGGATGTAATGTGACCTGTTTGCCGTTGATGTAGTAGGTGCTCTTTTTACCAGAAGATAGGGTGAAGTCACCTTCTTTGTAGGCCACCTCGCACATGAGGTCGAGCAGGGCAGAGCGCACTGAGCTTAAGTCGGCGGTGGGAAGGTCGGTAGGAGAAATCGGCATAGCGTGATGGGCCAGTTTTTGAGTTGAGAAAGCTTGATTAGTGTATCGGGTTATCCAAAGGTTCTCAGTGGAGGACGGGTATCCTTTGTAGAAATGTTCGCGAGCCGTTTGCCCGGCAGGCTGCTTGACAGGACACTCTTAAGGAAACGTAATTGATTATGGCGACTGAATTTAAGGAAAAAGCAGTTGATAAGCTTTTGAAAACACTTTTGGGGACTTCGGTGCAGATTGTCGGCTTTGGGATGTTGGGGGCGATCGCAACCACCATCCTTCTGACACCTGCTGTCAGCGCCCAAGAAACTGTCCTAGAAGCCGTCGAGGATATTGGCGAACACCGTTCTGGCAACTACTACAAACACCGTCCTATCTTTAGCCAAATTGGCTTTATCAGTGGCTTAGGCGGTTTCCCAGAGCAGCGTCTGAACCGAGATGCAGCAGCGCTTTCTGAGACCTACCAAGAGCTAATGGTGTTACAAACGCAAAACACGCCCACTGTTCGTACGCCTGATTTGCCCAATCCCTATACGTCTTCAGTGCAACTGCTGCCGACCTATCAAATTAATAGTCGGGTCATTGGTAGTGAGCTGAACTTTGAGCCGCTGCCACGTCGTTAAATACTACGAACTGATGGGGCAAATGTGCTCTGTATAATGAGCCAACAAAAAGGGATGCGCCTCAATGAATCGGTACGCATCCCTTTCTTTCGCAGTGAATGTAACTGTAGTGGAAAAAGTCCAGGGTGCAGGAGTTGAACCTGCCTGGGGCGAATTATGAGTTCGCTGCCTAATCCGCTCGGCCAACCCTGGGCGTTGCTAATATACTATCCTGATGGGCTTCGTATCTACCGTGAATGCCCTAAAAAAACAAAAAAGAATCCAATTTTTATCAAACTAGCTTGATATCGGGTAGACTCCCACCATAATTACGCATTCACATAAACACTGCCGACCATGAGAATTAACCCAGCCGTTGCTTTTACACTCATTTTGCTGACTTTGATGTTCGGTGGCGGCATTGTGAGTTCTTCTTGGGGCTATGCGCTAGGTCGTGATGCGCTAACGGGTGTGCGTCAGCCTGAGACGCGGCCTTCTAATGCGACGGCGGCCAACCGTGCAGGTGAGAAGCATGGTCAGCTTGTGCTATTAGACGAAAAAAAAATTATTGACGAGGTACAGGCTCGGATTGATAGCGGCAGCTAGGTCTGTCGATTGAGAGGGTGGCTGAAGGACAACTGAGGTCGGTAGATAGTTAGTTCTGGAGTGGTTGTTTTTCGTGATTGCTCAGCCTTTGGTGGCTCATATATTGATTGCACAAGTGGTGCTGACGGGAACAGACGTATTTGTGCGGCTGCTGTCGGTAGTGACTTTGATTGGGCTGAACGCTTTTTTTGTGACGGTGGAGTTTTCAATTGTATCGGTGCGGCGATCGCGCATCAATCATCTCGTTTCAGTCGGCGACACCCAAGCTAAAACCGTTCAAAAACTACAGCGTCAGCTCAGCAGTTTGCTGTCTACTACTCAGCTCGGTATCACCCTGTCTAGCCTGGCTTTGGGCTGGATTGGTGAACACACAATGGCTGCGCTGATCAAGCACTGGCTAAGAAGCCTGGCGCTGTGGATTCCGCTCTCTTCAGAAGCCACGCAGTTCCTGTCTCATTCTGCGGCTGTCCCTATTGCCTTTCTACTGCTGGCCTATCTTCAAATTGTGTTAGGCGAACTGTGCCCTAAGTCGGTCGCGCTAATTTATCCTGAAAAAATTGCTCGTTTTTTAGGCCCGCCCAGTCTAACGATTGCCAAGCTGTTGAACCCTTTTGTATGGCTGCTAAATCGGTCAACACGCCTATTGCTATCACTAGCGGGTATTAAAAACCATAATCCGGGTCACCATGGTCGGGTGACGCCTGATGAGCTGCGATTGTTAATTACAACAGCCACTGAAATCCCTGAGCTTCAGCAGGAGGAGCGCGAGATTTTGAGTAACGTATTCGAGTTTCGCGGGGCGACGGTTGAAGAGATTATGGTGACGCGCACAAGCATTGCGGCGCTAAGCGATCGCGCTACTTTTCAAGAATTGCTGGATGAGATTGTGGTGTCGGGGCATTCGCGCTATCCGATTATGGGAGAGTCGCTAGATGATATTCGCGGCATTCTTCACTTTAATGACCTAGCAAGGCCGCTCTCAAAGGGTGAAATTTCGCCTGAGACACCGGTGGCTCGTTGGCTTTTGCCAGCTAGGATGGTGCCAGAGTCTTTGCCGCTGAATGAGCTGTTGACCCAGATGCAGCAGGCGGCGCGGGAGATGGTGATTGTGATGGATGAGTATGGTGGAACGGCGGGCCTAGTGACCTGGCGGGATTTGACGGCAGAGATTATTGGCGATATTGATATGCCGACGCCTGAGACGCAGGTAATTCAAAAGGATATGAATACGGTTATTTTTCCGGCGCAGACTGATTTGGAAGACGTAAATGAGCGTTTGTCGCTTAATTTGCCGGAGAGTGACGAGTATTTAAGCTTAGGCGGATTTGTGATTTTTGAGATGCAGAAGATTCCGCAGCTCAATGAAATGTTGATTTACAAAAAGCTGGGCCACAACTTAGAGTTCACAATTGTGGCGGCTGAGGGGCCGAGGTTAGAGAAGATTCAGATTCATCGTCCGGGGCGATCGCTCACCTTGAGCAAAGCCAATGCGCCCGCTGCGGTCAGAAAATCTGTTGACAGGGCTGCTGATAAATCTACGGCTGCGGCTAAAAAGCCCGTTCAAAATTCTCGAAAGGCTAAAAAGACAATGTAAAACGAACAGCGTAGAAACTTAGATCCATTAGTAAATAAAGATTTCGATGGCTAGACCAGATTAGTAATCGGCAACGGGATCAGCTATATGGGGGTACTTACGACCTGTAATATTTATTAGGATATGTAAACAAACTGAGGTGTGAGACTGTGCAGAGCCAACCGCTACCGTTAGCTGACGCTGATTCTTTACCGTTGGCCAGCGCAAATTCTTCACCGTTAGTGAGCAATGCTCCCACGCCTATTTCCGAGGCTAAACCCTACCATCGCAACCGTTCAGAGCCTATTAAAGTTGGGGTGATCGGCATTGGTAACATGGGCCAGCACCATGCGCGGGTACTCTCCCGGCTCAAAGACGTGCAGCTTGTGGGCGTTTCGGATGTGAATGTTGAACGCGGTATTGAAACGGCGAGTAAATACCAGGTTCACTATTTTGAAGAGTATCAGAACCTTTTGCAGCACGTAGATGCGGTGTGTGTGGCAGTGCCGACCCGGCTGCATCACTCGGTGGGTATGACCTGCCTAAAAGCGGGTGTACACGTGCTGATTGAGAAGCCAATTGCGGCGAGTATTGCTGAGGCGGAGTCGCTAGTGAATGCGGCGGCGGACTGTAACTGTATTTTGCAGGTAGGCCATATTGAGCGGTTTAATCCGGCATTTAAGGAACTGCACAACGTACTCAAAACAGAGGAAGTGCTGGCGATTGAGGCGCGGCGGATGAGTCCTTATTCCAAACGGGCAAACGATGTGTCGGTGGTACTGGACTTGATGATTCACGACATTGATTTGATTTTGGAGCTGGCGAATTCGCCGGTTGTGAAGCTGACGGCAAATGGAAGTAAGGGCGTTGATTCACCATATTTGGACTATGTGACGTCCACGCTAGGCTTTGCTAACGGCATTGTGGCGACGGTGACGGCGAGTAAGGTGACACATCGCAAAATTAGAAGCATTTCAGCGCACTGTCGAAACTCTTTGACGGAGGCTGATTTTTTAGCAAATAAAATTCAAATTCACCGGCAGACGAAAGAGAACTGTATGGCGGATTATGGTCAGGTGCTGTACCGCCAGGATGGTCTCATTGAGCAGGTTTCGACGAGTAATACGGAGCCGCTTCACGCTGAGCTAGAGCATTTTGTCCAGTGCGTGCGCGGGGGCGACAAGCCTTCTGTTGGGGGTGAGCAGGCGCTGAAGGCGTTGCGGCTAGCGAGTGTCATTGAGCAGATGGCGCTGGACGGGCAGGCCTGGAAGTCTCAAGATGAGCTGAAGATGGTGCTGGAGCCGGTGGCGGTTGGTTAGGGAGTGAAAAGGGTAAGAATAGCTTTGGCGATCGCCTCTCCAACCAGCTCATTTCCTTTTGGACTTAAGTGAATATGATCGCGATATAGACTTTCGGGTTGCGTGTAATGCTCTTGATAGGTTTTTAGTAGATCGATGTACAGTACGTCGGTTTCGTTGGCCCAGTCTTTCAATCTTTGGCGGGCGACTAATTCGTAGTCTCGGGGGCCGGGTAGCTCTCGCTTGAGAGGGGAAAGCACGAGGATGAACTTGCTGCCGTCTGCGGTCGCTTTTTGGTAGATGCCGTCGATGGCGGCGAGATTTTTTCCCACGCGATCGCCCGCTTCATTCTGAATTTCTTTGAGGCCGGGAATGGGCTGTGGTTTCTTGAAGCGGCTGAGGAGTTCGGCGATCGCAGAAGCCGGCTTTTTGTCTGGATAGCTGCGATCGCGCCCAACCTGCAAAGACGACGGCTGCGTGCCAAACAAATCATCCGTATTCAGCAAAAGCACCAGAACCGACGCGCCAAACGTCCCGTAACGCTCTAGGTAAGCCAGCTCGTTACGCGGGCCCCAAGAGTTTGCAGAGGCATTGATGGACTCTACTTCGCTGTAGGCTGAAGGAAGATTGGGCGCAATGTAATGTGCAATTCGTGCCGAGGGTAGCAACTTAAGCCGAAATGAAAAGGCAACCGGCCAGTGGTATCGATAAGCACGCCACACAAAAGGCCCTGCAGCAAAGCCCAGAGCCGTATATCGTAGCCCTAACAAATTCAAAGAACGGGTA